>CASIBX010000016.1 GCA_949373075.1 Candidatus Poseidoniaceae archaeon
TCCAATCTCGCCGTTAGTATTGTGCGCTAAAGCGATCCATGGTCTACCTTCATCGTCAAGTTCTACGTCGATGAAATCTCCGAAACCTCCACAACGTACATTCCCGCAATCATCGGTAATGTCAAGCGGGTCATCAGGTGAATTCACCGCAACGGTGGTGATTAGCGGGTTATCAGCAAAAGCATCGGTCATGATCGACATGTAGCCTGACCATCCGCCCATAGTCATCACCTTCACCAATGTATCCGACGACGACACGGCCTTCATCGCCTGCGAAAGATAGTAGGGAATCCAGTTTCGTTAACGCCCGGTGGGGCAACCATCATTGGTTCTGACCAAGTATCACCTTGGTCACGAGAGTATGCCATCCAAGGCATATCGTCAATGCTAATCCAGGATGCAAAGAGGTTCCCTGCCTCATCAGCCGCTACCGCAACTTCGTGACTGTGCCAGCCCTGTTGCATAGGGACGGTGGTGGTAATCGTGTGCTCACTCCATGACATGTAACCGCCGTCGATGCTGCGGTAAACCGCAGGCCCATCACACGAAGGGTTGCCGCGGTAAATAGCACCATCATTGGACCCAGCCAGGTGCCCGTGTAAGTCCGGAGCATTGCGCAGTACCTACTGGGTATCCCGGTCGCTGAACATCCCACGTTAAGACCGCCGTTCAGGGAACGAGAACATTGAGGCCCTAAGTGCGGAGGACTGCCAGTGTTAATGCAGAATACAAAGATTGTCTCGTAAGTGCCAACTCCATCTATGTCGGGCATAGATGCAATCGATTGATGGTCTTGAGGAGTGTAATATCCTTCAGCAGTAAACGGGATAGACCATGTTTGGCCATCGTCATCAGAATATTCTACGAACATTGCAGTCAATGCATGCATGTCGAATTTAACTATACGGTCGGTCCACTTATCGACATAGATGTAGGGGTCGTTAGAAGAGGGAACTTGACCAATATCTGGTAAGACCGGATTGAATGGTCCCATATTATTCCAGGTCTGGCCTTGGTCCATTGAAGTATAGACCATGCTTCCAGTTCCTGCACCGCCGAAAGAAGCGTAATGGATTCCGCCAGTGGATGTTACTCCGATAGTTGGCTCAAAGGTGGTGTCTCCAATTCCATAGTATGTGCCAACGACAGGGTATGGTGTCGAATTACCAGTTAGATTGTCATAGCCAATCGAATCATTAGATGCATTAACAGCACCGGGGTAATGGTACCAACTTGTAGTGGTGAATAGTCCATCTAATGGAGTTTCAACCTCTACCTCTGGTTTCACCTCATCATCACCAAAACATCCTGCTAATGCTTGGGTTGAGAGAATTAGGAGTGTGAATAGTACACCTGTGCGCATATCTTACCCTTCAGGGACGCATTGATGAAACCTCGCATATCATGTTGTGCAATAATTAAGTGTCAAACACTAGTCCAGTGTATATGAGCGCAGGTCTCGTAATCGGAATAATAGCCGGAATAGTAGCAATAATTCTACTAATTTGGTTTATCAGCACTTGGAATCGTTTGGTTCGCCTAGAAGAGAATGTTAACAAGTCATGGTCTGATATTGACGTACTGTTGAAACAAAGATATGACATGATACCTAATTTGGTAAATATTGTCAAAGGATACGCAACTCACGAGCGTGAAATCTTTGAACAGTTCGCCTTAGCACGTCAAGCGGCTTCCGGTGCATTGTCATCTGGAGACGTTAGAGCAGTAGGTGCTGCAGAAGGTACTACTTGCAGGACTAATGCCTCGAATCAACATGGTTGCAGAGCAATACCCTGAACTGAAGGCAGACACTTCATTCGTCAACATTCAGAACCAACTGGTTTCAATCGAAAACCAAGTTTCAGATCGCAGAGAGTTCTACAACGCAAGCGCAACAAACTGGAACGCTGCAATTCAGATGATTCCTACTAGCATCGTTGCTGGAATGAAGAATGCTGTGCGCCGTGACCTTTTCGAAGTCACAGACCCAGTACAGCGTGAAGCACCTACGATTCAGTTTTGATTTACTGACTCAAAGACCGGTGGCAATCAAGGCCATGGATATCCATGCGCCAGCCATCGAACCTAGATTGGTTAGTGCTGTTACAAGCAGTATTCTACCTGCTCTATTCGACCAGAATAGTTTAGCGGAATCTAATTTTAGGAACTCAGCAAGGTCTTCACCCGTTGGCTCTTTTACCTTCATTTGAGCATAACCTGCAAACCATCCTGCTGCCAAAGCGGGATTTAGAGACGTAATCGGTGATGCTAATGCTGCAACTAGAATTGCAATGGGGTGGCCTCCTGCTAGCAAGCAGAATAAAGCTGCTCCGATAAAATTGCCAGCGAACCAATAGATTCCATTCTCCTTAATCGATGCCAAGTCTCCATTGTAGGCGAACCAGCCAAGTAATCCCATCAGATACAACTGGAATTGCGTATGAAATCGTTTTCAGAACTCGTCCACCCTTTGGAACGATTGAGAGTTCAGATATCCTTTCATCATCCTTTGCAATTTCATTTGAAAGAAACTTCGAGACACCATCTAAGATGTCCCGCACCTAGATACTGCCAGAACTTTCCCATTACCCCTTACATCTGGATATTTTCCTAGCGATATATTCGTCTCGTTCATCGATTAGAACTTCACCAGCGCCCGGAGATACTTCCCTCAATTCTTCCATTAGAGAAGTCAGGAGATCTTTGTCTGCCAACACCTGTCTCGAGTTCCAGTTCATCCTCGTCCTCATCTTCAGCCAGTAGAGCCCAAACGAGCCCAAACTTTTCACGGAATCCCATTTTATTCCATGCACGTCTAAGCGTAGTCTGGATATCTCTGTCGACCAGAGCAACTTCCAGACCGGCTTCCTCTGCAGCAGTTACTGCTGCAAGTAATTCTGCGCCTGGTTGTTGGCCTTCATCGATTCCTAACTTTACGTTGTTCTGCGGCTAGAAGTGACTGCAATAGGACCATAGGAGCTTTTCCTTCCTTGATTACCTTCAGCAGGCCTTCTTTGTCGAGTCGGCGGTCTTGAGGTAAGTGCTGAATGTCGACTCTTGCAAAGTTCAACAGCCACAACATCTGGACTCCCAATTTGCAATATTTTCACGTAACCGCTTCCACCGAAGCTGTTGCGACGTGAGCAGTACCTAGCAAGTCTCAAGTTTTCATCAATATCAATTATAGGAGCACTCATTCCATTTCACCGCCAAACGCATTTTTTAGAATGGATGCCATCTTTTCCATAGCATCTTGACCATTTTCACAGTCGATGTCTTCGAACGGAATCTGTCCTCCTGCAAGTGCTTTATGTCCTCCTGCTCGTCCTTCTTCGAATGTATTGGATAGTATTCTACCAATATGTATCGAATCATTGGTAGAGCGAGCCGATAGTATTACTTTCGACATTCTGACCCCATAGGTGATGACAATATCAACTCCTTCGGTCGGTAATAAGAAATCAGCAACTTGCGATAATGCATCTCTATCTGCCATTTTTGCAACAGGAGCAAGCATTAGTCCATTTTCAAGTCTAGCATCTGTCAATGCTTGTCTGAAAATTGATAGTACTTCTTGTGAGCGTGGAGGACTTTCAAAAGACCTCATTAAATCCCAATCTATCCATGCGCCCAGCCATGACAGAGCACGAAGATCTACTGCATTGAATGAACGTGTAAAGCCAAGAGTGTCTGTTCTTATTCCAAAAGCCAAAGCTGTAGCCACTTCTCGATTCATTTCAATTGCCGAATTCATCAGAACTGAAGCGACTAAGTGACGAAGTTGCTGCGAATTCAGACCTTACCAAAATAACATCTCCAGCCGGTCTAGTATCGCTTGTATGGTGGTCGATTACTATGTGTGGCACACATGTCTTCGGAAGATATTATTGGCCCCTGGGTGGCTAAAGTCTACACAGATTACCAAATCAGAATCTTTTAGTAAATCTTCAACTTCCCAATCGAGAGATCATTTCTTCGACATCCATTTCTAATAATTTTACCATCGCTCTGTTTTGTTGGTGTTCAATCATACCACCATGAATTATTGTTGGTTCATGGCCAAGTCGATTCGCACAGATGTTTCATCGCTAGACGCACTGGCAAGGGCATCAGGGTCAGGGTTATCATGACAGACAATCAGTACTTTGGCATTCTTTTCTTCATTCAATCGACGCAGTACTTCACTAGCACCTTGCTTCCTATCGATTGACCTCAATCTGTCTTGGATTGCAGATATAGTCAAATCTTCTACCGATATTCTTTCGGCACCATCTATGTCGATTGTGGATAATATCGGGGTGTTAGGCCAATGATTACGAAGTTCTTGTACAGGGTCATCATCGCAGATTATCTCTTCAAGAAGCAAAATTGCAGTTGGTGTGACATCCGGTAAAGGCATTTCGTGTAATTCCATTTCAGTAGGTAAGTGCTACAATTTCAGCATCCGGCAATTCCGACTCATCTGGTCTGCAAGTCCGATAATCCGTACTCTAGACCGTGCTCCAATCCATTCTGCAAGTCGTATTGCCAGAGGGTCATAACCAAAAATCAGAAACATATCTAGCTCTCCAATGCTTCTAATGCTGAAAATAAGTCTACATGTTCTCGAACATCATGAACTCGAATGATGTCGATTCGGTCATAGAATGCCTTTGCTGCAACGCCTAAACTTCCAGACAAACGATCCTCGGTATCTGGCTGGTCACAAATCTCTCCAATCATTGATTTTCGAGATACACCCCACAATACCGAATAAGGCCGCAAATCCGAACTTGACTGAAGTAATTCGATATTGTGTTGCAGTGATTTACCGAATCCGATTCCCGGGTCGAGGAATATTTTGTCCATTGAGTGGCCTGCTTCTACCAATTCTCTCGCCTTAGAAATAAGTATTGCATTCACTTCACGCGATACATCTTCATATTGGGGGTTATCTTGCATATTTCCCGGTTCACCTAACATATGCATGATACAAACATTGCATTCAGATTCAATAACAAGTCTGCCATCGATTGTATCTCTCAGTCCACTAACATCATTTATCATGGTTGCACCTGCTTCAATAGCAAGTTTTGCAACTTCTGAATGTCGAGTGTCAATTGAGACCTTTCCAAATTTAGAGATTTCGTTAACAAGGGGTATGACTCGTCTAATCTCCTCTTCTATAGATATTATTGTCAGCACCCGGCCGGGTAGATTCGCCTCCAATATCTATCCAATCAGCACCATCTTGAATCATTTTGAGGGCTGTTTCAACATTCCCGCCTCGAGATGCTTCGTGAAATGAATCGGGAGTGGCATTGATGATTCCCATCACTTGGGGTCGGCGCCAATCCGCACCCTCGAAGACTGCCATGTTGAGCCCCCTGTCTGCGGCAGGTTTTATCACATGTGGAGTCACAGGTGTTGTTATGTCTGAAGAGGGGGGAGTAATCGATGATACATCAGATAGCCATGATTCAGATGATATTCCTATGCCAAATGAGGAACAATTAGAGTTGGCTGAACGTATTATTGTAAGGCTCAATCCGCCTTCCCGTACAGCGATTTCTAAGATGATTCATGCCAAGGCGAAGGTTGTAGGTGCTATATTCACTGGATATGCTGTATTTTGGTGGTTGGCAGTTCTCCAAGTTGAAGATAACACCAATTTCGAATCTATTTTCTTTGGACCTGATTTCGTAACTATCACAATCGTCGCCCCATGTCTTATTTTCTTAGGTTCACTACTATCGGATTTCAGTAGAGAATTAGGACAACTTTTCCCTGGGCTAGTTAGCGGGATAATGTTTGTTTTGGCAGTTCTATACACCTTTGAGCCTGCAATTATGGGTATGGTTGATGAGATTTCAATGAATTCCGGATTGTGGATGAGTTTCCGGTTAACTGTACTTTGTGCAACCGTGCTTTTCGCTGCGAAGTTATTGATTGATGCATGGTTACTCGGATGGGTAAAAACATTGATGGAAGCCTATCCTGACCTAGATTTCTCCGATAATGGTGTGGAAACTCTTGCTCTAGATGAGTTGGATTCTGAAACCGAGGCTTGAAACGCAAAACCACTTCGCCTAATCATGAGCGAGAGAGTTGATGTTCTTCGTCTAGGCTACCGAAGAGGCCGAGACCCAAGGATAACTACACATCTTGCTTTAGTTGCTAGAGCATTAGGCGCAGATGGCTTTCTGTTAGCCGGCGATGATGATCAGGAAATGTTTGATAATCTAAATTCAGTAAGTACGAGATTCGGCGGAGAACTTGACACAGAGCATGTAAGTGGCTTAGGACACTTGAAGAAGCATGTTGAAAATGGCGGCGTAGCAGTACACTTGACAATGTATGGTGAACCCTTCAGGCAAGCGATTCCTAAGATACGAAGAGACCGTCCTTTAATCATCGTTGTAGGTGGCGCAAAAGTTCCAGGTGATGTTTACAAGATTTGTCAACACAATGTAGCTGTTGGTAATCAACCTCATTCTGAAGTTGCAGCCCTTGCTCTGTTCATGGATGCTTGGTTTGGTGAATCAGGCAGCGAGCGTAGTTTCAAAGATGCTCGGCTAGTTATCGAGGGAGTTAACGGTGGAAAGTTAGTTCACGATAATGAGGATGAATAACTGTAAGTAATCATGCGCTCACATTAGAGCAATGCCTCGGTAATATTTCTCCCCTCGTGTGCGTGTGTGCTCACGCGAGTATAATCCGGCCGTTGCCAATGATTATGACCCCTATACAATCAGCATTTTCGATGTCGGGTGAGTGGTCTCAGAAAGGAGATACTTCTCTTGGCGAGCGTTTGCTCTTGGTTGATGCCACAGATAGTATTGCATCAGGCGCCACAATCCCCCCTTCCTCATCGGGTGACGGAGTGCTACTTCTCGCCGATGGCAGTCGCTTCACGGGTCAATTATTTGGTGCTAAAACTTGGGGAGAAGGCGAGTTAGTATTTACTACTGGAATGACAGGATATCAGGAGTCTCTAACAGACCCATCATTCGCAGGCCAAGTTCTAACTTTCACTTATCCATTGATTGGAAATTATGGAGTACATGCTGGAACTAGCGAATCAGCAGGCGTTTGGCCACGTGGGGTCGTAGTTAGGCATGCGATGAAGAATCCCGATCACAGAGATTCTATCGCAAGTATCAGCGACTTCCTAGCATTTCATAACGTCCCAGGAATCGAAGAGATTGATACCCGTGCTATCACAAGGCTTGTTCGTGAACATGGTTGTGTTCTTTGTGTGTTCGGGCCACTTGAGGATGAAGATGCATTGAGAGCACATTTAGGAGAATTAACTTCCCCTGAATTGGAAGATTTAGTAGATCAAGTATCAATAGATGAGCCAGTAATTGTCAATGAGGGAGCAACGGATGCTCTTGGCAATCCCCTACCACGTATTGCAGCAATAGATTGTGGAATAAAGTACAATATTTTACGAAGCCTTTGCTGTCAATTCGAAGTGGTCTGGTGCCCTCCAAGCACAACGTTTGCTCAAGCCCAATCCTATGGCATAGTAGCCTTATTCTGTTCTAATGGTCCCGGTGACCCCGCCCATCCAGGTAAAGCAACTTCAGCTAGGAACACTCTCGCTGAAGCGGTTAAGGCAAATATTCCAGTAATGGGAATCTGCTTAGGCCATCAACTTCTAGGCCTTGCGAGTGGGCTACAAACCTACAAGATGCGATATGGGCATCGTGGAGCCAATCAACCATGTGTCGATTTGGAAAGCGGAAGAGTTTGGATTACTAGTCAAAATCACGGTTTCGCAGTTGCAGACCCAGATGCTGGAATGCTAGCAGCCCACCCTTCCGGAGCCTGTTCTCCAGCGGGTGAGAATTTACATGGAGCACAAGCCAAGGTTAGGTTCGTAAATGCAAATGACCGTACAGTAGAAGGTTTGGATTTGGTTGACCGGCCAGTATTTACGGTACAATTTCATCCCGAAGCAGCACCTGGTCCACATGATGCTTACCCATTATTTGCAAGGTTCAGAAAAATGGTTGATGACCATTACGGGGGTGTGAATTAATGCCTCGCCGTGAAGATTTAGAAACAATTCTTGTTCTTGGCTCAGGGCCAATCAAAATAGGTCAAGCAGCAGAGTTTGACTTTTCAGGTTCTCAAGCAGTTCAAGCATTAAGGGAAGATGGTTACAAAGTAATTTTAGTTAATTCCAACCCTGCTACAATCCAAAATGACCCTGAGATGGCAGATAAAGTGTACATTGAGCCCCTTCTGCCTGATACAATCAAACGAATTCTCGAAATCGAGAGGCCCGATGCGATTCTAGCTGGAATGGGTGGTCAAACCGCTTTGAACATAGCAAGTGAATTGGCCCATGCTGGTGTACTTGATGATTTAGGAGTCGAACTAATAGGTTCAGATCTAGATGCCATCGATAAAGCAGAAGATAGAGATTTATTCAACAAGGTGTGTCAAGAAATCGACTTACCAATCTCTGATGCAATCGCTTGTAACACGATGGAAGAAGTTCTTTCAGCGGCTGATGAAATCGGTAGTTGGCCAATTTTAATACGCCCAGCGTTTACTCTTGGAGGACTTGGAGGAGGTACAGCTTGGGATACTGGGCAATTGGTTGAAATCGCAACTCTTGGTCTAAGAAATAGCCGCATTGGACAGGTTTTAATCGAAGAAAGCATCCTCGGTTGGCAAGAATATGAGTATGAGGTGATGCGTGATACTGCAGACAATGCAACCATTGTTTGTACGATGGAAAATATCGACCCGATGGGTGTGCATACTGGGGAATCTACTGTTGTAGCTCCTGTGCAGTCGCTTTCGGACCGAGACCACATGGAATTACGAGACATGTCTCTCTCACTTATTCGTAAACTGAATATCAAAGGCGGTTGTAATGTTCAATTTGCCGTGAATCAGTCTACTGGCGAGGTCAGAGTGATTGAAGTAAATCCTAGAGTGTCTAGGTCATCTGCTTTAGCATCAAAAGCAACAGGATATCCTATCGCAAGGATGGCTGCTAAAATCGCAGTAGGATATACTTTGGATGAATTACCAAACCCAATTACAGGAGAAGGTACAACCGCTGCATTTGAGCCAACCTTAGATTATTGTGTAGTGAAGATTCCAAGATGGCCATTCGATAAATTCCGTACTGCAGACAGGACTCTAGGGACTTCGATGAAATCAACTGGGGAAGTTATGGCGATTGGTCGCTGCTTTGAGGAGGCCTTCCTGAAAGCCTGGGCATCTTTAGAACAAGGAGCTCACTATCCTAGACCACTAACCCGTGCAGATGAGTCAGAGGGTGAAGGCATGACAGAAAGAGCGCATGAATCTCTTCCAAACAATGTACTGATCGATTGGCTTAATATCGCTACTGATCGTAGGATGGGCGCTGTTATTGAGGCGTTTAGAAGAGGTTGGTCTATTGAGAGGGTGCATGAGATTACAAGAATCACAAGATGGTTCCTTTACGGTTTCCAAAATATAGCAAACATTGAGGCTGAAATTACCGCACAGGCCTGTTCACCCGCTGATTTGACCACAGAAAAACTACGAAGATGGAAGAGTTTCGGATTTAGTGATGCACATATTGCAGATGCCCTTTCTGGTTTCCCAGCATTGGGATTGAAGAGTGTATCATCAAACAAGAATGAAACCGCTGTAATGAACATAAGGCACTCCAAATCGGTTCACCCTATCTTCAGAATGGTAGACTCCTGCGCAGCAGAATTCGCTGCAAAAACGCCTTACTACTATTCGACCTATGAACCGAATGGGGAATCTGGAATCGACCTTCTTCCTAATCTTTCAGAGCGGGTTAAGACAAGACAAGTTGTTATTGGTTCTGGGCCAATCAGAATAGGCCAAGGTATCGAGTTTGATTATGGCTGTGTGCATGCAGTAAAGGCGATTAGAGAAGCCGGAATGGATGCAGTATTGATGAATAATAATCCCGAAACAGTATCGACCGATTTCGATACCTCTGACAGGCTTTACTTTGAACCACTAACTCTTGAATGTGTCACTGAAGTGCTACTGAGGGAAGAGGCACATGGAATTTTGTTACAGTTTGGAGGCCAAACTGCGATTAACTTAGCATTACCACTTGAATCACGCCTGCCTGAATTAAATCTTGGGTTGAAGATACTAGGAACCTCTTGTGACGCCATCGACGAGGCTAGTGACAGAGAAAGGTTCGAGGCATTTGCAGAACGAACTGGGATTAGAATGCCACGTGGTTCCACTGGTACCAGTGCAGACGATGTCAGAAATGCGGTGAAGGAGATCGGATTCCCTGTATTGATTAGACCATCATATGTTCTTGGTGGAAGGGGTATGGAGATACTAGCCAATGACAAACAACTCGATGCCTATCTAAATGAAGCATATCTCGCTCCCGATAAACCATTATTGGTGGATGAGTATCTTGGACATGCAATAGAATTGGATGTTGATGCAGCAGCAGATGGCAAAGATGTACTAATTGGTGCAGTCATGGAGCATCTTGAAGAGGCGGGTATTCATTCAGGAGACTCAACTTGTTTTATCCCTACTCAAAACATTAGTGAAGAGATGTTAGCAAGAGTGAGAGAGCAAACCAAAAAGATTGGTCTTGGTCTGAACATATATGGTTGCTACAATATTCAATTCGCAATACAAGGTGACAATTTGTATTGCCTAGAAGTGAACCCCCGTAGTAGCCGTACAGTGCCGTTCGTAGCAAAAGCTACTGGCGTCCCTATGGCTCGTATTGCTGCTCGAGTCACACTGGGGATTCCTCTCGAAAAGCAAGACATACCAGTTCCAACATCTGGTCATGTCGCAGTAAAGGCTCCAGTATTCCCATTCATCAAATTACAAGGATTAGATCCTGCTCCTGGCCCTGAAATGAAGTCGACTGGTGAAGTATATGGTTCGGATGTTAGAGCAGATGTTGCTTATTTGAAGGCGAGATTAGCAACTGAAATACCAGTTGCATCTGAAGGAGGAGTATACCTTACAGTAAGAGACGAAGATAAGCAAAATCTAGTTCCAGTGGCTGAAGGCTTACGAGAACTAGGTTTCACCCTCTATGCAACTCCTGGTACTGCAGACGCGATTCGGTCTGCGGGGATAGAGGTTAAAACGGTCTATAGAATTGCAGATAGGAAGCACCCGGATGCTTTAGATTTGATGCGAACCGACCAGGTTTCCTTTATCGTAAACGTACCAACAATTTCAGGTGGAGCTGTCAGAGATGGCAACATGATGAGACGTTTAGCAGTTGAAATGAATATTCCATTCGTAACAACAATGTCTGGCGCTGTGATGGAAGTATCTGCGATAAAGGCAATGAAAGAAGTAGAACTTCAGCCTATGAGGTTGAAAGTAAACTACTGATCAGCATGCATCGTATGCTTCAATGATGTATTCGGTAAATGGACTAGTCCATGCCAAATCACTGATTCCATCTCTTCCTTCAGAATCATAAACTCTTACTACGTCTTGTACTCGTACATTTCCTTCACTGGACCTTGCAACAATAGTCTTCGGTTTGAGGACTTTACCGGTTCCATGTGGGTCGAATATTGTATCTAATGCTTCAGCCAAGAACCAATCCGCTTTGTCAGCAGCCTTTCCTTCAAAGGTTCTTTTCGGCTTCTTAGCGCCGAACAATCCACCTGACTTCTTCTTTGGAGATGTGGCATTTGTATTCTTCTTCGGAGCACTTGTTTTCTTTGAGGACTTGGTTTCCTTCTTTTCTTCCTTTGGAGATTCCTTTGAAGATTCCTTTGAAGCCACTGAGCGTCCTTCAAGTTCACTTTCCATCTCTTTGCGGACTTTCTTCTCGAGTTTCTTTAGAAGTGCCTTTTCATCAACAGTTGATGCTTCCTTTTTCATGGTTTCAATAACAGTAAGGTAGTGAGATGCAACTTGGATAAGTGCAGTTTCCATACTCGCTTCAAGTTGCATTGAAACAACATCTCCTGATGAGTCTCTCCATTTCCTCCATTGTAGCATGGTATTGGCATGAATATCAGAACCACACTTTGGACAAAATGACCTCTTTGGTGGTTTTAGTACGGGGATTGAACGCATAGCCTCGGGGTCTATTCCTTCGTGTTCACCACTTGAAACGTCATGAATGTGAGTACTTGCTTCCATTCCTAGATTCATAGCATCTCGGAATAGTCCTTCTGAAAGATCAAGAGTTCCCTTTTGGACTAAAACCCATCCATCTGTGCCTCTAACTGTTGCTCTAACTGCAGCGGCAGCGGCGGCAGATTCACCAAATTGATAATTTATAAATGCGTTTTCTGCTTCGCTTTCATTCCCTTCACCTGAAGCAAAGGCCTCAGCGATATCTACTTCATCACCATCTGCTGGTGCAGCAATACCTAAGAGAATTGGATTAGCGCCATCTTCGACCTTAGCAATCATATCGAACTTTTCAGCCATTGATAGATCTTCACGTGTTCTAATGACGTCTTTTAACTGGTTCAAATCATGGCCTGTTGCAGTTATCGGACCCCTTACGGTGAGGTCATTACCACATGACAAACAAAACTTCGAAGCAGGTTCGACTCCAGCCTCACAACCGGGACAATATACTCCGCCCATGTGACGGCAACAACCCTTGACCCCTTTCAATCGAACGGTATAGAAACTCCGTAAGTAGTCTATTTCGGTAATTTTTGGCCTAGCCGAGCAATTCTAGAACATGAGTTCTTTCTAATTCTGCTAAAATCGGTGCAAGTCTTGGTCCTTTTTCTGAACCCAGTATTGCAAGATACAGCGTCCTATAGCCGTCTTTTGGATTAATTTCGTTAGACTTGAATGCTAGTGATATCATTTCAGAAATCGCTTTCGAATTCCATTCACAATTAGTTAATGAATCTTTTAATGCAGTTGTTATTGCAGTATCCAAACCAGTCATTACTTCCTTTCGTACACTAATTCGTAGTTCGCCCGGGAAATGTGGGCCATTTATCCAATTACGCATTCTTGATAATCGGTCAAACGAATTGTCTCCAATCAATTGCAAGATTTCATCATCATCTTTTACCTGAGCTAACATTGCTAGGTGTCTAAAATTGATTGGAGATCTTTCTTCGCTTCCAATACGGCTCATTCTCAAAGTGCCTTCTGCATCCTCAACAGCAACTCGCTGCCTTCTTGTTAATTCTTCATCGAGAAGTTCGCTTTCGATGTCTCTGGCTGCATTTCTCTCATATTCATCTGCTAAACCGACTAATGACATGCCGGCATCGAAAGTAATGGCTTTCTTGGGTTTGGTGGAAGCGATTAGGTAACGGAGAATTTCAGGAGGAACTAGTTCTAAAGCTTCTAAAGGCCCGATTGTGTTACCTGCTGATGACGACATAGCGCCTTGGCCCTTCAGTGATATCCACTCATAAACTAGTGGATGAGGTGGTGTGTCGCCAAATAATTTCGATATTTCAATACCGGTGGAATAAGACCCTCCTGCTGCACCATGGTCCTTGCCAAATGGCTCACAGGTCACCCCAACCCAGCCCCATTTAGCGGGCCAGTCAACTCTCCAAGGTAACTTTCCTTCTGCTTTATTCAAATCGGACTGTCCTGGCTTTCCATCTTGGACCCAGTGTACATATGGCCATTCAAAACCGGTCACGGTTACGCCATCTAGGCTACCGTTGTGGCCATATGGGTTGAATGGAAACCAGTCTTCCGGTAGTTCTCTGCTACTAACTCTCTCGATAATCTCCCGAATTTCATCCGCTTTCTCACAAGCGATTCTAGATTTCTCAGCAAATTCCCCATTGGAATATGATTCATAATTATCAATAATTCGAGGCTTTACATCAATTTGTTCTAAGGCTGCTAAGAATGGCTCTAGGAAATGCTGAGAATAACTTCTACCATCGTTAGATGGGTTTCCATTTTCATCAGGAGCAGGAATTGTAGCAAGCGGGCAGCCGATGTATTTCTCATATTCATCAGAGAGGAATGGGTAAACTTTGCGAAGAGGATCTGCCGAATCTACTATGAACACAGATTCAGCATCCATGCCGGCATCTCTGCAAGCACGAGTCACCATGTCACCAGTTAGAATCTCCCGCAAATGCCCGATGTGGAACTCTCCACTCGGAGTTATTCCTGAAGCAATGATGTGCTTATTCCCTCGCTTAGAGAGGGTTAGCGCTGCAAAATCAGCCCAATGCATCTGTGCTCACCTCAAACTACTGCAGCTCGAATAATTCCACGAAGTGGTACTTCATCGATTTCATTTCTTGGAGTCTTGTTTACTAGGACCATACATAGTGCAACTTCAGAACCAGCTTCACGCATGGCCTCGATAGTACGGCTCATTGTAACTCCAGTTGAAAGAACATCGTCGACAATGACAATTCTCTTGCCTGAAACTTGACCGTATTTGTTAGAAAGAGAGCCCTTTCCAGGAGATCCATCCACATTGCGGTGAATTGCAACTTCGCAACCGAGTTGACTAGCAACTTCGTGTGCAAATATTACTCCATTAATTGAAATTCCAACAACGGTGTCGATTCCATCGCCACATTCCTCCGCTACAACGTCGGCCATTATTGCACCAATAGCAGAGATTCTTTGTGGTCGAACTCCTATTGTCCTCCAGCCAATGTGCACATCTCGTGGCTTTTCATCACCACTAGTGCCTGCTAAAAGCCATGCTATGGTGTCTTGGGATAACGATAATTCATCTGCAATCTGCTGAGAATTCAAACCTTCTTTGCGAAGATTTGCTGCCATAATACGCAGTTCTTCTATGCTCAAACCTGTCTCCATGACACTACTGCGGTCGCCTCTAAGACATCAAACCATCGTTATGACTAGACCGAATAAGGCGGAAACCCTCAAATGGAGCGGACTCGGCGAAGGGTTTGATGTCCGACTTCGAATACGAGTCTTTGCTTGACCGCGCAAGGTCAAATATCCCTGAAGAGATCTCTAATCGAGCAAGATGGACTCTTCCAGACCCACAGATTCTGATTGAGGGTTCCAATACTATTTTCCGTAACTTTACAGAAGTTGTAAACCACATGGAAAGAGACGAGACGCATGTCTATCAATTCATGCTAAATGAACTTGGAACCGCTGGCTCAAGAGACGGGCCTCGTATACGCTTCAAAGGTAGAATCCCTCCTAAGAGGATTAAGAAAACTATAGTGAATTACGTCAACCTTTACATCAAGTGTGTGCAATGTAATGCTCCAGATACGAATTTCATTAGACAGGATAGAACTACCTTGTTGAAATGTCAAGCATGTGGCGCAACTAGGCCGGTCAAACTTTGATCAGTTCAAATATACTGTCTGCTCTTCAAACGATGGTTTCTTGACGTTGGGTACCGATTCTGGATAACCAGCTTTCAAAAAGCCAATAATCTCTTCATCTTGCTGATTTATAGAGAGTACTCGATATGTCTCGGAATCGCTGGTAATCGAGCCTGATGACCATTGCGAACCAATGTCATTGTCCCAAAATGAAAGTACCATATTGTGTAATGCGCATACGCTAGCAGCATAATCTTCTTTTTCTCGGAATTTATCTTCGGGGCTTTTCTTCGAAGTTATAGCGATCAAGATTGGGGGTTGAGTAATCTTTTTTATTGCCCTTTCAACATCCTTGTCAACATCCCTAGAAACTAGTTTCATAGATTTTAATTTAGCTAATTTACTAATTAGAGGAATCAAACCTTTCCTGCTTTCTTGGCCAAGGATATAGAATCTCCAAGGGTGAGTGTGTTTGTGGCATGGTGCCTTAGATGCAGCCATTAGAGCCTGATTAACAATAGATTCCGGTACTTCTTTTTCGGTAAACTTGTAAATTGTCCTACGCGTCAAAATATTCTCTTGGACAACTGACATCATTTCACCCATCGATGTCATCTATTTTGGCTGCAAGAATAAAATCAGACTCGGTCAATCCATCAATTTTGTGAGTCCAGATTTTGATTTTGACAAGTCCCCAGGATAATTCAAAGTCAGCATGGTGACCCTCATCTTCACAAATCGCCCCTGCCTGATTCACAAATTCAAGAGCTTGTACAAAATTATCAAATTTCACACTTCGTTCAATGTGGTGCTCAGATACAGAGGACCAATCATCGTGAACCTGGTTGATTAGAGGTCCAATTTGACTTTTTGTCAAAGGAGGAACTCCTCCTCTGCACGGAATACATGTTTTTTGATTCAATGAAATGAAATCATCCCCAAAGATGTGAGTCATCATTGCCTTTTGTTTTCTTTTCGACCTTCTCATGAAGATTGGAACGCCTTTTTTGGTCGGCCCTTTCGAACTCAAGTAATTCTTTGTCATCGATGTATGCAGGACGAGTGTGAGCGATAAGAACAACTCGGACAATCACTTCTCTAGAAATATAAATATGTTCACCTTCTGAAGTTAGTAACTCGATAGATGATTTCCCTGATGACAAAAGTCTACCTTTCACCCATGTGTCTTCATCATCCCTTAATGATCTTGCATCCATCTGTATTTCCACTAAGTCGTCCTTTCTTAGTCCGTGCCTTCGGTCCATCAGATTACCAGTATGTACGCTTTCCATCTCTTCGATTTTAGGAGAGCCTAGGCTTTCCCACATGCTCTGCGCCCATTTAGGTAGGTCCGACATGTTCTGGTGTCGGGGCTCCTCCTTCTAAGCCCTGACGCTCCCAAAATGAACCTACGATTTGAAGAATAGGAGGCGACCCCGATTAAATGGGAGGCATTCGGATGAAGGTAGTATGGCGCGACCTAACAACAGTACTTACTGAAGAGGAAGTGCTCGACAAAGGCTTCAGCCGTGCAAAAAAAGCGGCTGACAGAGTCGATGACCCAGTGAAGGTTTTCCGCGTTCGCAAACAACTTACCCGAATGGTCCAAACATCAGCAGATGTTATGTCACAATATCTAGAGGACACTGAGAAATCTTGGCCAAGTCTTGACCGAATGCCACTATTCGACAAAGCGATGGTGGACGCTTGTGTTGGCTGTGATGATTACCGTCATCATCTCTCAATGCTTGGCTGGGGTGCTAAACAGATGCGTAAGATTGCAAAACACAATGCGATTAAGATCGTCCGAAGTGCTAGATTCGAAGTAATGCATGATGCTAGAAAGGAAGCTTATGGCCGTCTATCAAGTATTATGAGGAGATTAAGCCCCTCTCTGGATTGGCTCCACGAAAGTAGATTGGTTCTGCGTAGATTACCGGTGATAGACCAACTTTGTCCCACTATTGTCGTATGTGGTGCTCCAAACGTAGGCAAGAGTGCATTCATCTCTTCACTATCTAGTGGTAATATGGAGGTTAATCACTATCCATTTACAACCAAACAACTTCACGTTGGTCATTTCAAACACCGGAGAGTACCTCACCAAATGGTTGACACTCCCGGATTATTAGATAGGCCAATGGATGACCGTAATGCAATTGAATTACAGGCGATAGTTGCTATTCAGCACGTCGGAAGTTTGTGTATATTTTTGATGGACATCTCAGAAAAGTGCGGTACTAGTTTAGAAGACCAGCACAATCTCTTGGATGAAGTAAAAACTCTTCTTCCTGAAATCGATATGATAGTAGTTGTTTCCAAAGGCGACCTTATGGAGCCTTTACCTGTAAATTGGGATGAAGTAAAGCAGTCCGAATCTGAATGGGATGGGGAAGGAGAGCCCAATCTTCCAGTTTTAATGGATGAAGAAGGATGTGTAACTATTTCTGCAATGGAAGATGTTGGAGTTACTGCACTGAGACTAGAAATGGTAAGGAGATGCAAGGCTAATATGCAAACTGACCCAATGTCACTTCCAGAGGGATGGCACAGGCAAAGTTAACCTACCAAAATCCTATAGCTCTCAGAAGTATTGGTGCAAAGAAGATTAACACAAATACGAAGAACATAATTCTCATCATCCGATCATTTTTTCCTCTCTTGTCATATGCAGTAGAGCATTCAGCAGATTTACAAACTCGGTCCTCGGAAGTTACCTTAATATCGATTCCACAAATTCTACAATGCTTATGAGCAGGCAACTGTGAGCTGATTCTAGATCTGGCGTTATTGATCTTCTTACTCACGGAATCTTTAATTGATTTTGCATCTACCATTTTCATCACTCCAATCTAACTAAGGTTCCAACAAAAGGTCTACCTTCAATCGCATCTTCTAGTAAAGTAAGATCTCTACCATCTAATACTGCTAATCTCATTCCAGCATCCATTGCCCATTTGACTGCTACAGGGTCAACTGCCGCAGATTCACCAGGACCCAATGATTCCAAACCTGTGATTTCTGCTAACTCTGCTAATGTCATCTCTTCTATCGGCTTTGCACCTTCATTTGTTCGTGGGTCGCTATCGTGGACATGGGATACATTGGTTGCAATCACACAGTGCGGAGCACCAGAATCCCTTGCAAGAGCGACAGCAACAGCATCTGTTGTGTGGCCGGGAGAAGTACCCCCCATGATGACGAAATTATGTTCCAGGAGTAATTCAGCTGCTTCATCGGTTGAATGCGGTATTATGGGGCAAACATTACAGCCAATGTCTAGCAAGGATTGCTGTAGAATTGTTGCATTCAATCTAGTTGCGGCAATGCCTACGGTGT
Organism: Candidatus Poseidoniaceae archaeon; assembly: GCA_949373075.1. Classification (GTDB taxonomy): domain Archaea; phylum Thermoplasmatota; class Poseidoniia; order Poseidoniales; family Poseidoniaceae; genus MGIIa-K1. Next base: position 18,594 of record CASIBX010000016.1, read on the forward strand.
CTAGTCTATAGGAGTCTGTGAATGAACTGCGTGCCAAAGTAATTCCTTCTCTTGCAGGCAGCCCTCCGCCAACAACTATTCCCAATCTTCTTCCGTTTCCTTCTAAATGAACGGCTAGTTGGCGTAGTTGACCGAACCACTGCGACCTTTTTTCAGCCTCTTCAGGGCGCAAAAGTGAACCTCCGAGTGCAACGATGTGGGTCGTCATCAACAGTCCGTGCAAGTCGACCATTGATGATGCTTCCTTCTCAGAAGGCTTCAAAGTCCTCGCCTCAGCCCTTAGGGCTGGGGGAGACGTGTATGAGTGATGATGCAGAAATGGCTACACGGCGCCTCAAATTGAAATTAGCCCTTGAAGACTTGAGAGAAATGAAAGGCTCAGGTACTGAATTAGTCACTGTAATCATCCCACCAGATAGGCAAGTTTCCGATGCACGTCAGATGCTGCAAAACGAACACGGGCAGGCAGCTAATATCAAATCTAAGTCTACCAAAAAGAATGTCCAGGGGGCTATTGAGTCTGCGATTTCTTTGCTGTCTAAGTATGGTAATGCCGGAGAAAGAGGACTTGCATTGTTCACTGGTGCAATAATTGTTGGAAACAATAAAACTCGCCATACAACGATAATCGTTGATGACCCACCTAAACCGCTTCTATCTTTCAGATATCGTTGTGATTCTAAATTTGAATTAACACAATTAGAAGATATGCTAATCGATAAGAAATCATATGGGCTATTCGTGATAGACCGGGCAGAAGCAGCGTATGGAATCGCTAGCGGGAAGCGTATTCATGTTCAAGAATTCCTTGTTTCCAACATAATGGGGAAACACAGGCAAGGAGGTCAATCCGCACAACGTTTCGAGAGATTGATCGAAGAGGCAGCACATAATTTCTTCAAACGGGCTGCTGAGCACGCATGTTCTTATTGGCTGCCTGAACTTGAAAATATTCAGGCTATCATTATCGGTGGCCCTGGTGCTACCAAAGATTTCGTAGTCAAAAACGATTACTTCCATCATGAAATCACGAAGAAGATTGCCAAGCCTACCTTCGATGTAGGATATTCCAATGAAAGCGGCGTTAGGGAACTTGTCGATAACGCTGGAGGTTTGATGGGTGAAATCGAACTCGATGCGGAAAGAAAAGTAGTCACTGAGTTCTTAGAAGAATTAGTGAAACAACATCCAAAGGCCACATATGGTGAAAGAATGATTCGTCAAGCACTCGAACAAGGTGCGGTTGCTAAACTTCTGATAAGTGAAGGCATGAGGAAAAATGTAGTTACCATCGAATGCAAATCATGCTCAAATGAGTGGACAGTAAGTATTGGTCGCATGGATGCTCTACCTGCTTGTCCCAAATGTAAAGCAGATGGTGATGACCTAAAGGAGATAAGCTCGGTTTCACTGATAGATGAATTTACATTACTAGCAACTAAAGGACGTGCTGAAGTAAAGTTTGTTTCTACTGATACCGAAGAAGGGGCACAATTGGATTCTGGTTTTGGCGGCCTTGCTGCAGTTCTACGTTACCCCATTATGTGAGGTCTGTAAATGAATATCTTACGAGAGATAATCGAACCTCCTCTGGAGGTCGCACTTGCCAACATTGGTGTGTCTGGAGATATCTGGAAACGGGCATTGGGCACTAGTCGTGAAAGAGCGCAGGGAGATTTATCTCTGCCATGTTTTCCTTTTGCCAAACAATTAGGTCGCAATCCAGCAGATATCGCTGAAGAATTAGCATCTGCCCTTTCGGGTAATTTCGAAGTCAAAGCCGCAGGTGGCTATCTTAACTTCAAGGCGGAATCGAATTGGTTAGCTGGGAAAGTCATGTCTGGAATTGAAATGCCGGGGAGTAAGGATGTTCTAATCGAACATACTAGTGCCAATCCAAACGGCCCTTTCCATGTAGGAAGGGCTCGAAATGCAATCCTAGGCGATACATTGGTACGTTTGAATAGGCTTTATGGAAATAAAGTACGTGCTGAATACTATGTTGATGACATGGGTAAACAAGTTGGTGTCCTCGCTTGGGCATTGGCTAATCTTTCCAAGGATGATGTAGATTCTATACTTGATGATAAAGATGACATCAACCCGAAATGGAATGGTAAAGCAGACCACGAAACGGTCCGCTGGTACCAGGCTGCTCAGGCTAAACGCTCAGAAGGTAGCCAAGAGATAGAAGATGAAATTAGCAAATTAGTTCATGCTTCTGAGCATGGTGATGATTCTGTATTGAAGCAATTTGAAGACGCTTACCAACCGGTACTTGATGGAATGTTGGAAACACTCTCAAGGCTAGGAATTGAGTTTGACACATTCACCAAGGAATCTAAGTTTGTAGTAGATGGTACAGTTTCAGCACTTATGGATAGACTGTCAGGTCTAGAGATTCATGATTCTGCTGACAATGGTGCGCACTTCTTAGATCTCGGCCAAAGAGGTCTGAAAGGGAAAACAGATTTCTTCTATAGAAGGGGCGACGGCTCATCGCTATACGCGACGAGGGACATCGCATACCATATGTGGAAATGGCAACAATGTGGGGAATTAATCAACGTACTTGGCGAGGATCACAAATTGCAAGCAAAACAGGTGGGGCTTACTTTGCAAGAATTGGGTGAAAGAGTTCCTGAAGTCATGTTTTATGCCTTCATCAAACTTCCAGAGGGTAAGATGAGTACTAGGAGAGGAAATGTTGTCTTCATGGACGATTTACTCGAAGAGGCTCAAGCACAAGCGGCATCTGTCGTTAGAGAATTAAGACCTGGTCTTGAAGAAGATGAAGTGACCAAGATAGCAGAAGCAGTTGGCGTTTCTGCAGTGCGATTTAACATTACCAAAGTCAGTCCAGATAAAGGATTCACTTTCCGCTGGGAAGAAGCCCTTTCATTCGAAGGCGAAAGTGCACCCTTTGTGATGTACTCTCACACTCGTGCTTGCTCCATTGCTAGTAGGATAGGCCGAGATTCTATTCCAAGTAGTACAGGTGACATTCCTCCCGCCATGCACGAATTAATGAGAGTCATGGCATGCTTTGTCGACAAGCTTGCTCAATCAGCTAACGAAAACAAACCTCATGCATTTGCAATTTACATGCTTGAACTTGCTACAGCATACAATTCATTTTACCGTGATTGCCACGTGATAAACGATGGTGTTGTTGACGAATTTAACTTCGCAGTAAGCGAAAAAGCCAGAGAATTACTCCGTAGTGGAATGATTGGTGTAGGAATCATTCCTCTGGAATCGATGTGATCGGGTTTTCAGGGGTTCTTCCAGCCGCTTCAAGTTGTGCGCCAATTTTATTCAATTCAGAAATAGCATCTTCAAGACTTTCAGTTTGCTTCAGAAATCGCATAGGTGGCCAGCCGAGGTCGATAATTCCTGGTTCATGAGTCGATTCTTCAATCCAAGCCTCACAAGCTTGGCCGGTACACATTGCTGAATATGTATCTAGGTCTATCCAAAATGTCCTTCTTTTGCAAACAGGACAGTCACGACAATGCATGCTTGAAAGTACAGTCATACCCTCTTCGCCGATTTGGTCTACGTCCCAGATTACTATGTCTGAACGCTTCAGGGCCATTAAGTGGGATTTTCTTAGGAAGCGCCGTAGGACCTTCCATGCAGTCTCCTCGCTCGAGAATACACCTAGCCCAATTGCTCCTCCACTTTCCTCGGTAACCGAGGGTACGAAGACTCTAGAGGGGGCCGTCATGAAGAGTGCTGTGAACAGGAAGCCCTTCAATCCCTCGTCCATTCATGTTCGACAACAGCCAATCCTCCTGGGTGGGGGAATGGTGCGTCGGGCTTTTCCATTCGAATGGAGATAGATTGCACAATCGTATTGATGCTTATTTTGTCAACCAGCATCTTGCAAAGCGTTTCCATGAGTTTAACCGGTTTTGAATTGACTACTTCAGAGTCTACTGCAGATTGTAAATCTGCATAATTTAGAGTCAGGTCCAGAATGTCTTCTTCGACATCATGGGATAAGGTGGCCCAAATC
>CASIBX010000017.1 GCA_949373075.1 Candidatus Poseidoniaceae archaeon
CGAAGCAGTTTGCCGTGAGGCGGCACTGATTGCAATGAGAGCTGGCAAGAAGAAAGTTACAAAAGGTCACTTTGAAGATGCCATTTCCCGAGTTAGACCTACAGTAACACCAGAAATGCTGGAGTACTATTCAAAAATGGAAGAGAGATTGACTTCAGGACTATCTAATATCAAGCGTTCGCGCGATAGTGGATTTGGAATGGAATCAATGTGAGCCATCTAATTCGCCGGTTGATTGAAGTGGGCGGAGTTATTGCCTAATGTTAAGGGGCGTAAACTAACAATGTCTAGTTTCAGTGGTGAATTCATCAAGCGTCCAGTAGTGGATGTTAACGGTGAATTATTTGGCCACCTTGGAGAAATCGTAATCGACCCTCGTAGCGGTGAAATCTCAGAGATTTTAGTTGAAGTAATACCTGAAATTGATGTATCTAAATTACCCTGGCCAATGAACGATGGATTGTGTTGTGTTCCAGCCCAAGAAGTGGCCAAAATAGGGTCCAGTATCAGTTTGAAGCGATGAGCACCTTGTCATCATCAATACACAACCTTCTAAACCGATATGATAGCGTCCGTTGTCTGTATCTTGTACTAGGGGTGAATAAATGGAAGAAAAACCGCGCTTTAACCGAAGAAGACTCGCTCTTCAGTTCGCGTTTTGGTTCGTTCTCCTAATGCTCCTTTCTACAGTTGTATCAAAGGTCATCAATGTCGGTAAAGACGAGGGGCAATCTGCATACGGTGATGATTGGAATGACATGTCTGCATTCCGCCTAGATATCAACGAGATGGGGATTGAGACCAAATCCCTGGTTTCATCTCCTTTACTTCTCGCCGATATTGAGGATCCTGCTAATACTACGTTCATCATAGCAGGGGTGGAAAGAGATACAATTTCACTTCCTCAGTTTTCTTCTGACGGCTTCCTAACCTTCGCTTCTGAAGATGGTTATTCTCCTGCCGAGGTAAATGCAATCAAGGAATTTGTATTTGCTGGAGGAGATGTTTTGGTTATGGATGATTTCGGATATTCATCATCGATTGCAGAATCATTTGGTGTTCGATTCAAAGGCGTTCAATTGTATGATACCGTCTATGTTACGGAATTAGATTACAACTTCGTTTGGATGTGTGTTCAAGAATCACCTTGTGGCATGGATGGTACACAATTAGATCCTAACACAGTAGAAAACCATAGCCGCTGGGCAATCTCTGACGGAGGCGCACACATCTGTAAAGTGTATGATGGCAGGGCTATTGCCAAATCAGATGCTGGTGTTTGCGAGCAACATTGGAAAGATGGAGCGATTCAATACAATGCCTCCTACCAAGTCTTACTCAACAACATAACTGGCATCGATATACTTCCTAACACTAAGACTGGCATGGGTGCTACCCAAATCCGTTCTGTAACTTCTGCAGAAGCTACAATCGATGTAAACGGAGATGGTGAGATTTGGGTTGGTTCTGAACAAAATGCAGAGACTCCTGACCTTTGGGGTCAATTCAATCTGTCGATTGAAGTTTGTATCTCACAGGATTGTAACTTCCGTGATGGAGGTAGGATTACTTTCATTGCAGATGGTTCTGCTCTGATAAATGCCCTCTATGATTACGAAGGATACAACGATGGCGATTATGGTAAAGCAGACAAACCAATTCCTGAAAACGACAATCGCAAATGGGCAATGGACTACATTGTAGATTCACTTGTCGACCCAGAAGCAACAGGAGAGTCAGCAGATGTACCAGAAGTTGCACCTAATGCAATGGTAATATTTGATGAAAGCAGGCATATCCAGCCAAGTATTGCCTCAGAATCTTACAATACAATTTACTTCCTTTTGGTTTACTTTACTGGTGAAGGATTAGCAATGCTTCTCTTATTCATTATCTTGTTCATAACATTTGAAGGTGTACTTCTCAAGAAGAAAGACCCAGAGCCTTGGCGTCACGTATTCAGCATAATTTACTATGGATTTGGTGATGCTAATCGATATACATATTATGCTAAATCGAATAAAATCAAACAAGTATTCCTTTCCAAGGTTAGAAACCAGAATGGATTGAGTAGAGAAGAGTTCGATTCACTTCCTGCAAGGGATTTGCAGGGAATGATTTCAGATCCTGTATTGGTTAAATTCGTATTTGAAAACCGTAATTATTCATTAGAACAGACCGTAGCAATTGTGAAACGAATTAAGGTCTGGGGACGAACCTGAGGTGATATGATGTGGACTCGTAAAGCAGCATTTACTTTCACCGGTGGAATCGCATTGATTCTAATCGGTATGATGATTTCGAATCACCAGATGATGATTCTCGGTCTTGCATTTATTGCATTCATCGTAGTTAATTCATGGGTTAGTGGCCATGGTGATGTTGAAGTTCAGCGTACATTATCGGCTGATAACTTGTACAAAGGCGACGACCTGTATGTCGAATTATTGGTAACAAACCGTAGTCGTAGAAAGACTCAGCAATTAGAGGTCTATGATAACGTTCCCCACGAGATGAAATTACGTAGCGGATTAAATCAAATGCGCCTAAACCTCAAGCCAGGAGAGAGCGCTAGGATACGCTATGTTCTACGTTGCCCACTTCGTGGCCATTATTCGGTTGGACCAGTATCTCTAAGGTACAGAAATACATTCAATCTATCAGTGGATGAGATGTATGTTGACCATCACTCTGACATTATCATCTTCCCACAAATAAGAGATGTTGAGGAAGCATTCATCCGTTCTAGAACTGCAAAGATGTATACTGGTGCTACAACTTTACGAACACCAGGGCCGGGTACTGAATTCTATTCTCTAAGAGAATATGTACCAGGAGACCCGTTCAAGAATATCAACTGGAAGGCGTTTGCACGAACAGGTGAACTGATGATTAACGAGAAATGTCGAGATGCAGTTACCGATTTGTACATCATCCTTGATAGCAGAGATATTGCAAGAATAGGCACCGTTTTGAAAAATCCATTAGAGATGGGCACGGTTGCGGCAGCAAGTTTAGCATCGTTCTTTATTCAGCGGCGTGATTCGGTATCCCTGACAATATATGATGAAAAATTGTCATTCTTACCCCCTGATACTGGAGATAAGCAGTATTTCAAGATATTATCCTCTCTTGCAGGTGTTGCTCCAAGAGGAACAATGCCATTACAGGCAGTAACAAACAGTCTTGCAGCTAGATTTAGTCGAGGCAGTCCGGTATTCATCATCTCATCTTGTGAGGGTGACGGAACGGTACCTTCTGCAGTTCGAGACCTAGTTGGTCGTGGCCATGAAGTAACAGTCCTCTCACCTTCATCAATAGATTTCGAGCGTTTGGTAAGTCGTATTCCTAGAATGTCTTACGAAGTTCTCAAAATCGAGAGGCAAAACAGACTAACATCCTTGGCCGGATTTGGCAGCCAAGTAATAGATTGGATGCCAGACATGGATCTTTCCCAAGCATTGTTGCAAGTAAGAGGATACTGAGGCGATAATATGGCAGGAGAAGTAACCCCACAAGGAGAAGGAGCACGTTCCCTTCATCTGCGTAAGTTACGCGTCCAATGGCAAATCGTGACTCTTCAGGTTCTTGCGACCTTATCCTTAGTTTGGATGTATATGGAAGTCGTATCTACCTATGTTGTAGGTAGTATTGACCATACTCAACTGTTTGATACTCTTGAATCTGGTTTGGGCACAGAACTGCCACTAGGTGACTGGCTAACTGGAGGCGGAAACGAAGGTTTAGCCCGATTTTATGTTCCTATGGGATTAGGATTAGGTCTAGGAGGGGCGATGGCATTACTGGCTTTCCAAACTCCTAAGTTCCAACAACGTGTAAAATTGGGATTCATCATTGGTTTGATTGCAATATTAGCTGGGAGATTTGTATTAGGATACGCTTGGCAACTCGTTAGTGATGGTTGGAGTGCTCCAGGTAATAACGTACTTCAACTACTCGAATGGCCTTTGTTGATGATGTTGTCTTTCATCATCATGACATTCTATCTTTTACCAATAATAACTGGAACTAAGGGAATTTGGGGATTATCTCGCAGAGGTGTAGCCTGGTCGATAGGTTTCACTTTGCTATTCCTTGGAGTACACGCAATTCTTACTTTCCCACTTATCCGTTCACAGTTAGGAAGTTACGGTTCACAACTCACTACTTTGGAGATTATCGTATCGGAGCCTACTGTATTCGGCCTCGTTACTGCTCAACAATTCTCATTGATACTAATCGCTTGTTTGATGATGGTTTTCCAAGAATCTGCATTTGGCGTAATCCGCCAATTAGAGTATGCTTACCGCCTTCCAGAGTCTTGTAAGAGAGACCCTGAATACGTGTCGCAAATGGACAATCTTCTGAACGGTCATCTTCGACATACCGCTATATTCCTTTCACTTACAGTTGTGGCGACTACTATCGCATTAGGTTTCCATGCAGTATTATTAGATTGGGTAAATGGAATTACAGGTTCACAATGGGCAGCGCAGGTTGGGGAATCGATTGAGTTGACTCTAACATACGGTCTTGTAATCTCTGCTTTGCTATTCTTAGGAATAATGGCCCTTCTGCGCTTTATTGTGCCGTGGCAAAGGTTCTGGGGATTAATCGAATCATCATTCACTACTCGTGAGTAATTATCTCGAATAAATAGATTGGATTGTTCTTCCAATTCCCTCTGTTAATACTAATATCACTACAGGTAATACACAAATTCTAGTTAACCACAATGGTAAACCAGAAATGTAGTCTTGAAGCATAATTCCTCCATAGGCGGCAACAGCAATCAATCCAATGAATACTAATTTTTCAATCCACAACGGGTATAGTGAATTCATCAATTCACCTCACAAGTCGATACCATCTAGTGAATCTTCGAGTTCATCTAGTGCTGAATCCGACGTTATCACTTCTTCAGGGTCACTACGCCTTTCCCATCTAGCATCTAGGCGAGCCAGTTCTTCTTCAAGAGTGGCCCTTTCATCATCCATAGAGACTACGCTCCCTTCTCCAGTTGCCGATTTCTCATCTTCTTCTAGCGGCGTCGATAATTCTTCCCACTCCTCTGTAATTTCACTTACTTCAACAGCAACTGCGGATTCTTGGTCGATCAATTCCCCTCTCATTTGCTCGATGACTTTTTCATGGATAGGTTCCCTTTCACCAGCAGGTACAGAGTCTCTCTCGAATGGTAATAGCCCGTCACGCTTGAAGTCCCACAATGCACCTCGTACTTCCCCATTGACGAAACCACTTGCGTCAAGTTGAGTTAGTAACTCTTCGAGTGCACTTGTAGTACCCTCTAGTTTAACTGCAGAACCAGCATCTCTCATATCTGATTCAAGGTGGATATCATCCAGTGCCTTCTGAATCAATGAACGAGTCTCTCGTGCTAATACTGGTAAAGATTCGGGGCGTCGTGTATTGTGAAGTAAAGCTTGCACTTGTTCGCTTGGTGCTCCTAATTTCTCCAATTGCTCGAGAACATTTCTAATTCTTCTAAGCATTGTAACCGAGCGGTCATAATCTTCTAACAGGTTTTCTAAATCTAGAACTAGGTTGGTTACTGTATCTCCGAGTTGATGTTCAAGCCTTTGCTGTACTGACCATCTAGCGAGTCCTCTCACCGCTCCCGCAGTCGCTGGTACTTGGCGTTCTAATAGAGACATTACTTCTGTTGAAAGAAGGTGTCTAGGTGTTGTTGCAACATGGTCGACACATCCCTGTATGACTTGAAGTGCCCTTTCTACAGCTCTATCAAGTAAAGAAACAGAGTAACCCAGGTTACGTGCATGTTCCAATCTTTCAAGAACTGGTCCTAGTCCATCAAACTGTGCCCCATCCTCTAGCAAGGCCTGAGCAAGAGGTTCTTCAGACAATTTTGCTCGAAGTATCTCAGCTTCTTGGATGTCGCCAAGTGCTTCTTCATGGGCCACTGCGAGCGCTTCTGCTTGGTCCAATAGATTTGATAATTCGGCTTCTGCCTGTCCTCTTCTGGCACCTAGGTTTCCTAATTCTTTCAGTACCTGGCGTCTTTCATCCATCAGTTCACGCATTTCGGATTGAATCATTGCCGCACGGTTTTCTTGTTCGGTAAGTCTGACTCTATCTTCCTGAGTTCTTTCTCTTGATACTCTAGATTCAGCTTCGATTTGTCTAAGAGTCAATTGTGAATCATTTATTTTGGATTCTAGTTCGGAAAGTTCGCCTTGAGCTCTTCGGTGCTTATCGCGAGATGCCTCAACCTGCTCATCTATCATTCTCTGACGCCTTTGGTCATCATCAATTCTAGACCTAATACTGCTCAGTGTTGCAGAATAAGAATCAATATCGCTTGAGAGTGCAGCTTCTTTAGTAGCCATTTCCTCTATCTTGGCTGACAACTCTGAACTAGCCTTTGAGTCACCAAGAATCCTTGCAAGTTCTACTGCCCTTTCGCTCAGTTGGTGTTCTAATTCATTCACTCTCTTTGATAGGCGGTCACTTCTAGACTCAGAGTTCTCAGAGTTGGCCTGAGCCGCAGATAAATCTAGTTGCAATTGGTCAATAGTACGGTTGTAGCCTGTAATTTTGTCCTGAATATCTGATGTGTGACGATTTGCTTCTTTCGCATTGACCTTAGCGGCATTTTCAGATTGGTTCGCAGAATACAGAGCGACTTTCAATCCTGCAATCTCTTGTTTGGCCTCCGCTAATTGTAGATCAGATTTCTCTAATTTCCTTCGCAACCCATCATCGATTCCTGCAGTCTTCTCTATGCTTACTAGGCCTTCAGAGGGTGTTGCAATCGAGATGGCAAATTCTACTCGGGAGCGTTCTTTTCTTAGTTGGCTAAGTCCGATTTCGAATCCAAATAGCTGATTCATCGTCATTTTGAGTAAGTTTTGGCGGGATTCAGACCTAGTTCTTGTCGTGGCAAGTTCACTACAGAATGTTTCTAAGTTGAAATCTGGGACATTGCCTGACTCGGAACCAAGAATTGTTCCTACTGGAAGGCGATGTAATGACAGAACCCTTCGTGATTCGCACAAAGCACTCATCGCATCTATCATTTTCATATTCCCTGGGGCTTGAATTGCAACAGGAACTCCCTTGACTAGAGCGATGCGTATTGCTTTGGATGATTTGCCAGCAGATAATTGGCCAGTTAAGCTCTCTTCAACTGCGGTTGAAAGCATTGAGACAATCGCATCGGTTCCTCCTCTTCCTTCTCTAACAACATGTCCGTCCGACAAAGCCTCTCCTTTGGAACCCATAGCGTCTATTTTACCATCCATCATGGCAGAGATTTGGTTGATTAGTCTTCCATGGTCAACATCTGCCTCTGTCCAAATAGCCAAAGCGACGTCACCTGCTTCTGCAAGAAGCAAAGCACCATCGCCGGTGTGTAATGTCCAATGGCCTTCGCCAGTTAATCCTAAATCGCTTGCCATTGCTTTTCTGCCAGCTAGAGTTTCTCCGACCTGGGCTGCCAAAATATCAGGAGATGCTGGTAAATCTCCTGCATCATCAATCAGCATACCGGAGTCTACTGCGATTCCACCTCTAACCTCAGGTCTTGAAACAAGATTAGAAATCACGGCAGACAGATCTCTGGAAAGTAAACGCTCAAGTGAGTCTTCAGCACCAATCAGTCCACGAATGTCTGCACTGTGCTCAAATGATTCAGGTAGTATTTCCGCAATCGCACCAAGAGCGGACTGTGACCACGATTTGGCAACCAGTCGGTGCAATTCCACTTCTAATTCATCCAACCTGTCCTTGGCAGCAGCTCCACAGAGCAATACTTTGCCTTTGGCAGGTTCTGCAATCCATCCTACAATGCGCCCAGCACGAACAATTCTGTGCCCGCTTGCAGTGGACCTTCGTCCAAGATATGTCGTAATAGCACCATTTTCAAATGGCATTATCGCTCCGTCACTAACATCTATCTCGTCTTCAATTGGTATTCCGTATGGTAGATCGAACATATCCATCACCTCATCACTGAGTTTAGCATTTCAACGTCACATTCTATGGCGTGTCGCCATCGGGCTATTCTGCCACCCTTCTTTCCAGAGACAATCAGACTTGCATCTTCACTCAATCTAGTGAGTAATACAGTCTCATCTCCTTCAGACCACAATTCCAAACCCCTGCCTACGCTCTGAACTTTAGCTAGCGTTTCTAGGGCTTGTACTATCTGGGTGGCATATTCAACCTTTGGCGTTCGTCCTCTTTTTCCTACTGCGGCAACCAAGCCATCTCGTCTTGAGATGATGTATGCTTGGTCTGCCCCTGGTAGGGTAGAGAATCCGGCCAGAATACGTTGCATCATGCGCGCTCAAGTGCCTTCAGGTTGAAACCGGCTTCAAGAAGTTTGGCTTTTTACAACGCCCGTAGGGCGGTTTGTGCAGTGGATTGATTTTGCCAACTGGTTTTTGTATTGTCATATTCAAACATGTGATTCATTCTAATTGGAAATTTGATTTTTCAATTGCTTTATTCAACCGTTTACATCAAGCCAAGAACCTCGTCGAACAATCATGGCCGACCTGTTTGAAGTCCCGAGTTGCGACAAGTGTCGTAATCCGGCAATTCATCATCAGATTTATTCAGGCCGGGTCATGTGTGGATCTCACCTTGCAGATAGCGTGAGAAAGAAAGTATCCAAAGCACTTCGTGAGCAATTAGTAATCCCTCGTGACAAGAAAACCACGATTTTAGTTGCTATCTCAGGGGGTAAGGACTCTGCAGTTCTTCTTGAAAGAATACATGAGAATTTAGGAAAACGTCGCGATGTCACTATTGTCGGAGGTTGTGTCGATGAAGGAATAGAGGGCTATCGCCCACCATCGCTAGAATGCGCTCGTGAATTATGTGAAAGTTTAGGAGTTAGATTTGAAACGGTTTCTTACCCAGAGTTAGGTTTCAAAGAAATGGATGATGTCGTGCAGAAGATTGCCGAAACGAATGATAGCAAAACACCTTGCTCCTATTGTGGAGTATTTCGCAGACAGGGAATCAACCATCTAGCTAGAAGAGTCGGAGCAGACGTTATTGCTTTAGGACATAATTTAGACGACATGGCTCAAACGATTATGATGAATATGCAAAATGGAGATTTGGAACGCACCTTGCGTTTAGCACCTCACACAAGTACGCCTCTCGAAGGGATGGCGCCAAGAATCGTTCCTTTACGCTGGGTTCCAGAGCAGGAAATCCACCTTTATGCGATCCACAAGAATCTGCCAATTCATCACGAGGAATGCCCGCACGGAGAAGGAGCTCTAAGATTCCGTCATCGCGACACAGTCGCTATGATGGAGGCCGATGTTCCAGGAACCCGTCATGGGTTACTTCGAATGGCAGATGAAGTCAAAAAGTTGCACGCTAAAGCGGGCGGTGAAAGTAAGTCTACTCCAATTAATTGTCCTGAATGTGGGCAAATGTGTAGCGGAACGATTTGCAAGGCTTGCGAGATGAAGAGCATCATGGAGTAATCAAACTCTTCGTCTAAGCTTCTCCATGAAGCCATCTGCTAATCCGAGTGATTCTAACGCTTCATCTATTCTTCCGACTTTGTGAGCCTCTTGTGCTAGGCTAATCGCTTCTTCAGTAGAACGTCTTTCTTCATCGTCAACCTTTATTCCACTAGCATTGCATTGATTTCGTAATGTCTTCCATTCGTCCAAAACGAATTCTAATAATTCACTGGCTTCATCACTGGATTTCCCTTCTGTATCTAGGTCTTTAGTGAGTCTTCCAAGTAGGGTAGCTGCATGTGTCCACTCAAGGGAATCTGCTGCGTTTTCAATCTCTATTAGGCGCCCATTCCAGTCGGATGCGTCTTCCCTTTCTAGCCATCGTGAAATCAGATGGACCTTTTGTCTAAGGGCTCGGCGTACAACATCCATCGCTTCTCTTTCAGCAATAATTTCTCTTACAATTCCATCTGCTAGGCCCTTGGCTTGGGCATGATCTCCTGAATCAAGTGCTGCTTCAGACCTCTCAAGTCGTTCTTCTAGAGAGCCTTTGTTGATTCCATCTGCAGATTTCAATTGTCTCGCTGCTTTCTTTACTGAATCTTCTGCTATTTCCAACGCATCTCCCGATGCAGCCAATTGGTCAGGAATTACCATTGCAAATTCATAGGCTTTCATCGGTTTCTCAGCATACAATTTCTTTCGAGCATCTGCTAGTAATTCTTCGAGGCTTTCGGGGGCATGCTCTGATTCAGCAAGTAATAGCGAACCCTCACTGATTGCGTTCTCAGCCTTCCCCCACCATTCGATAATTTCGTTAGCGCGCTTCTTGGCTTCTCGGAATAGAGATTCTCCTTCTCTTAGGCTTCCTAATTCGACTTCACGTTGCCCCATATCCCAAGCTTTACGTGGTCGCTTTACGACAGGAGCAATCTCTTCTGCTTGATTCACAGCATCTAATGAATCAGCCTTAATCGCTTCAACATCCCCTGCCAGAGAAAGTGAACGTTCAATGTCTTCTTCAGCCTCATCAAGTAACCTCATTCCCCAACTAGGGTCACGGTGACCTTCTTCCCTAGCAGTCATGACTAAACTGGCTGCTTGGTCCACAGCAGATCCTTGACTTTTGAGAAGTAGCATGTAATTTTCTAAAGCATTTAATCTGATGTCGAACTCTTTGCGCATCGCTCTCTGATCGTCATTTCCAAACCAATCGGCTCCGGTAAGAACGATTCCAATGCTAAAGAATGCTATTTGGACGAAAGATGAATTGTCGTCAAAACTTGAAGTCGATAATAGGGATGCTGCTAATACACAACCCATCAGCCCCATCAATGCTCTAAATTTCATTACAGCGAGTCCACCTTGCAAGATTGTTCGACTCACGCGGAATAGTGCTAGGGATACTACCAGTAGCAAGCACATCCCAACCATTTGGGAAATATCTCCCTCTAATTGTGAGATTGCTATGACCGAAATCGGCAGCCAAGAAATTGTAGCTGCAGCGCCCACTCTGGAGCGCCCTTTCTTGTCCAGTACTCCAAGGTCTTGGACAAAAATCCCCCAAGCTAGTATGATTAACGGATATCCCAGACCCGTAATTAGGGGTCCGCCATCCATTGCAGATTGCAGTGCTGGCCAAGCAAGCCAAGTGGCTGCAATTAGTATGGTGAAGGCTGATGCACTTGCCAATCTTTCGATACTATCGAGTTGGCTTTTACTCTCAGCCTCGACAGCATCTTCCAGATTTACGAAGCCATCCATATTATATCCACCACGGTTAAGCATATCAGAATCTCGGTCCCTTTCGAGATCTAACCCATCCTATTGCTAATGCTGCAACTAATACGATACCCAATAATTCCATCGTACCAATGCCTGTGCCGGAATGGTATTCACTGGTAGAATGTTTTACAATCGTTTGATTCGTGTCATCCAAATAGGTTAAATCTACTGCAAATGTTTCAAACCAATCAAGGTCAATTTTAATCAAAACAATAGCGGTTGTATTTTGCGAATAACTGGATGGGCCAACTATGGATTCTACGCAGACATCATCGCTGCAAACAATAAATTCGGTAGTGCTGGCTCCATTATTTTGAACAGTTACCCAAAACTGATTCATCCCGGGCTCTATTTCGGTTGAAGAACTTGTAATGTCAATAATCTCAAGGTTTCTTGCGATTGGTGGCGAGATTGCAACACTTACCATACTACCTCCTATATTGCCACTTTCATCGTACCCATTTATCTTGATTTGATGATAGCCAGTCCCCAGTTCTGGAAGTTCCCAAAATTGAACATCTAACCATGACAGTCCGGAATTTACTATTCCTTGATATTCAATTGAGAAATTGATTTTGTCAATTGAAGAATGGTCATCAAAACTTTCGGTCAAGTTGAGTCTTATGTTGTCTCCTGGACTAAACATTGCGCCCGATGTTTCCCATTCCCCTCCTTCCTTTTGAAGTTCTAAAGATCCTAATATCACAGGTCCAGAATTATCGCTTAAACGGATTGTCCAATTCCCAGAAGTACTATGTCCTACATCATCGGTAACTTCTGCATTTAACCAGTATTCTATGGGGTTTCTTGCTTTGTGCCTTTCAGTAATATTGTCATTGATTGAATTAAGATTAGAGTCGACTACGAATGAAGTATGCAAAAAGTCGCCAGTATACCACCAGTCTTCTGATTTATTACTAGTCCAGTAAACGCGTAAATTCTCATCATGGTCATCGCCAACCATCAAATCCCAATCAAAAGCTCCCGGCTCAATTACTTGAACATCTGTACTTGCATTTATCCAAGGAGTGCCTGCATCAAGGACAAATGTCCCATTCCAAGAGTCTGAAAGACCTCCCTCATCAGTACACGTAACCATCACAGAAATATTGGAATTCATCTCATAGGAAGAAAGGTTGACTCCATGGTTATCTACCAGCCCTGATATATTCCATGTGCAATCATGTATCGATAGTGGCTCGTCTTGGATTACAGCATCAAAGTCGTAAGATGTGTTTTCCCAAGGCAATGCATAACCTTCTGCCATAGACACTTCTGGTGCATTATTTTGGCCCAATGTGATGGTATAGTATCCTGAAACTGAAGATTCATCTCGTAGAAGAGTGAAGTTAGAACTTGAACCATCTATCCACTCTTCTAGTGGACTTGAAAGATATTGCCAATCCCCATCTGTGGTAATAGTGAGCGGCGTAGTTTGCCTCAGGTCATTCTGGAAAGGTATTTCCAATCTGAGCAAGTTAATATTTGAACGAGATGCTGTGATTGTCCCAGTTTCATCCCAACCCCAAGTTCCTGTTGATAGGTCTATCTCAGCATCGATACTAAAATCTGAGAACGTTACTGCATTGTCATCAATAATACAACACAAAGCTTCGCTTCCAGTAATGTAAATCATAGTTTCAAGAAGGTTTTCTAATTCATTTACATCTCCATTGAGGAATCGATTGACTTGACTATCAATGCCAGCCTGCACTCCAGGGATAAACGGTAATCCAAATCCATCACTGAACACGTGACTAGCAGTCCACAGCCCAGTAATGTCTTCATTTGGAGTTAAATTAGATGTAAATTCGAGATTGGCATTACCAGTAATCATCGAACTGTTTAGCTGTTCTCCAATCCAATCTGTAGTTGGAGGCCAAGAGGAATTACCTATAGGCAGTCCATTGAGTATAACTCTGGCAGACCATCCTCCTCCAAATTCCCCAACCGTCAAATTCCCATCTACCCAATTCACGATTTCTCCAGAGCCTGTATGCGATGCGATAACAGAAACATCATCTGAAAAATTACCGCTTAGATTGTAGGTAGTGGTGCCGTTTGGAATCGTGATTTGGCTCTGGCCATACCTCATTTCGCTACCCCCATTTCCAATCACCAAGACTGGAACTCCATTGGGGGCATCGATTAAGCCGTCACTAACCGGTGAGGCCCAAGTACTACCCAATACCTGAATCGTGTGGGCTCCTTCTACGGTGAAGAGGCCCTCTATGATAGGATATGCTTCCAGAACAACCGTGGTTTGGGAAGTGGGAACTGGCGGATGCCACATTACTACGTATCCTTCACAAATGGCTCTCGGTTGATACATTGCTCCAACTGGCTCATCCAATATCCTTCCAGTCCAAGGCTCGCTTAAAGTGATGTCACAATCGTTGATAGGATTGCCAAAAGGGTCCTCGACTTCGATAGCCCAACCATTGTCCTCTTCAGCCAAAGTCGAAGGAATTAGTAGGAGCAAAACTAGTACTAGCACCCTTCGCATGTCTCCCTAGGGGACATCCATACCTCATCAAGCAAACGGCCTCTCGCGCCCATATGTTCATGGTCGGCATTGGCCCAACTCGCAGGGAAGGGGGAGCAATATGCCCGGAATCATCACCATGGACGACCTAACAAATGAGGAAATCATTTCTATTCTAGACGATGCAGAGCGGCTACTTCCTGTCGCTCGCGGAGAGATATATTTGCCACTGCTACAAGGGCGGATTCTTGGTAACTTATTCTTTGAGCCTTCTACTAGGACTAGAATGTCATTCGAGACTGCAATGAAGCGTTTAGGTGGGGATGTTGTCAATCTTGGAGACGTAAAAACCTCCTCTGTAGTAAAGGGAGAAACTCTATTCGACACCATTCAAATGGTCGATGGATATACCGATATTATTGCTATGAGACACCCTCGTCAAGGCGCGGCACAATACGCCTCAGATAGTGCTAGAGTTCCGATTATGAATGGCGGAGATGGTGCTGGCCACCACCCGACTCAAACAATGCTTGATCTTTTCACAATTAGAAAGTCTCACGGAACTCTTGAAGGATTAAACGTGGTCCTAGCTGGAGATTTGCGATATGGCAGAACCGTCCACTCCCTTTCACATGCTTTAGTCAGGTTTGGTTGCAACGTTACCTTTGCATCTCCGGATAGTCTTAGAATGCCAGAAGAGATTGTTAATGACCTTCGAGCACACGGTGGAGATGTTGTAGAAACAACTGAATTGCTTAATCAAATTGACACTGCTGACGTGATTTATATGACTCGAATTCAGAAAGAGAGATTCCCTGATGATGATGAATATACTAAGGTTGCTGGTGCTTACAAATTACATGCCAGGGACTTAGACGGAGCAAAACCTGAGATGATAATTATGCATCCTTTGCCCCGTGTTGATGAAATCCATCCTTCGGTTGATGCTACAAGGCATGCAGCCTATTTCGAACAAGCGTTCAATGGTGTAGTAGCTAGAATGTCTTTGATGTGCTGGTTACTTGGAGTGACGGTACCTGAAGATATCAATTCAGCAGGAGGGGTTCTATGAGTCAAGAAGCAAACATGCGTCGAGTAACTGCGATTAAGAATGGTACTGTTATTGATCATGTACCCGCTGGAAAGGCTCTTTCAGTGCTCAAGATGTTAGGAATCGGAGGCAACATGTCCAATCCTGTATCTCTTGTAATGAATGTACCATCAAAGAAGATGGGTGGTAAAGACATCATCAAAGTCGAGGATAGAGAATTGACTCAGAATGAACTCGACAGACTAGCGTTAGTCGCACCAGATGCATCGGTGGCTATTATTCGAGCCTACACTGTAGCAGAAAAATTAGAGATTAATCTAACTCAAGAGGTGAAAAATGTTGCACGTTGCACATTCTCTAATTGTATTACAACTAATCATCGAGAACCACTACCTCATCGACTGGTAGTTACGAAGCGCGACCCTCTAGAATTGAGGTGCAGGTATTGTGGTAAGACACAAGATATCGAAGGCCTAGTGGACAACCTTCTGTGATTATAATTCCAGTAACTTGGCCTTTTCACATGCCTTGAGGTTTATCCATCCAGGGAATCCTAAGTCGATTGGTACACCACCAACAGTCGCAACTAGACCAGTCATTATCAGATGATTTGCGAGCGGAGAATTAGCCCACTCAAACTTCTTCCAATCATTTCTCCCATGGCTAACCTTAGCCAAATCCTTACGAACAACCCAAGAATTGGCATTCCAAGAATGCTTCTTCATTCCATTTGTAGTGATGCTAGGTGCTGCAACAACATTGTGAGATGTGGACCAATTAATCTCCCAATCTCCATCCATTGTATCTGCCCATATTAATCCAGTAACTTCCGGTATAGGCATATCCATTTCACCTTGGAAAGCCAGGTGAATCGCTAATCTCCTCAGATGCGGATGCCTAGGGTGTAATTTCATAGTTTTCTTTACGATATTTACTGCACTAGCAACCATGCCTCGGTCAAGATACAGTAACGCTCGTGCGGTTTGTCCATGAGGCCAAGAAATCATGTCTAGATCATTATCTTCCGCCCAGGTTTCAAGTTTGTCGAGTGCGATATCTGATTGTGACCACAGCCTGTATCTTGCGATATCCCCCAAAACTTGTAACTTACCAGCAGGGTTCATTTTCCACGACAAGTTACTAGCAGGAACGCCCTCGGAGTATCTACGAATTAAATCGATATTTCGTTTGGTAACAGGGTCTAAGCGAAGCATTAGGCGTATCTCGTTTGGTATTTTCTTTGAAGGCTCGAATATTGCGGCAATCCATCGCATTCGGGCGGCTTCAATGTCCTCATCTGCGAGTAAATTGAGCCTTGGTGCCGCTTCAGAAATATCTCTTTGTGCTAGAGAGGATGCTGCTAGAATCAGTCGAGCGATCTCAGCGGTACGCCCTGCTCTTAATGCAAGGAATGAAAGCGCAACTTGCTCAGTTTGGTCCCAACGACCCAACCCCATCAGTAATTCCATACTCGCTTCTGTTCTTCGGACTAGAGACAAACCTTCGATGCTCTCCTCGCCATGGTCTTCGTAAAGTATTTCCATTTTAGCAATCGCTTTTGACCATTCATCTGCAGCAATCAAATCGGTAAAAGCCTCACCTTTGCGGTAAATCATTTCTTCAATAGCTTCCAATTGTATTCGCTTTTGGTTAGCGGTTGCATCGAAGGTGATATCATCCAGCCTTTGACCAGTTCTTCTTGACATTACCCAAATCCCAAGGAATACAACTTGACCTCCTGCTGCCAACATCCAAGTCAATTCTTCAAGGGCATTTTTACTAACAATTTGACAAATCGAATTCTCCCATGTGCCACACTCAGCACCTTGTGGGAGATATTGAGAGTCCCAGAATGTCAACATCGCCAGAGCCAATAGCAGCATTGATTGGCCTGCAAATCCCGTAAAACAGAAATTAAGAACATTGGCTTGCTGTGTTCTTTCACTACGTAGCAATCTAGAATCTGCAAGTCTGATTCCACCTTTACCAGAGACATCAGCGATATCTAAAAACAATATTCTTGCAACTTCATATACGAATAAAAAGCCAATCACTGCTACGTTCAATAGAAGGAATAGAAGAACCATTGTAACCAATGGTACTCTGATTCCTGATTCAGATATATGCGAAAATAACTCGATTGCATAGAACCCTAGTACTCCACCTTCTTCCATGATTGTCGACTGAGGGCGGTATTCTGGGAGTTCAAGCACACGCTGGGTATGTTCAAACATGGAAGGGTCAATGGCTAGAAGAATTAGAGACACTAGAGTGTTGAATGCAATGAATGGCATTGCTGCGGAATTCAGCCAAACTAGAGTAGCGATAACTTGTTTTCTTGCTCTTGGTTTGTAAGGATAGAATGCTGAAGGTTTTCCTTTAGACAATTGTCTACTCGATTCTACTAATGCAGTCCAAGATGAACCCATAACGCGACCATAAGCAATGAAGCCGGGAGCGAACGCTAACAGTCCGGTTAATGCTAATCTCCTGTCCAAACCTATTCCCGCTAGTCCCATAATATACCAAAGCATCAGTAGTGCGGTAAACCATAGAATCGTAATGTTGACTCCAGTTCCACTTCTAAAGGTGCTAGCACCTTGTAATGTGGCTCGATTACCACCAGTTTTAGTAATCAATTGTGTACTCATCGATACACCAGTGGATATCATAGCAGGGAATACAATCAATACTAATGCAGCAGATATTGAGAACATATGTAATCCCTCAGACAAACCTAATTGATAGAATAACCATTCTACTGCAAGCAATATTGCTCCAGTTAGTGCCATCACATAGACGGTAAGTCCATTTCGCATACCCGGAGCTTTCAACAATTTCTTTGCTTCTTCCTTATCTGCAGTTACAGTATGGACTTCGTATCTTTTTGGTCCGGTAGGGAATGCTACTTGTAATCCTGAAAGTCCTCTGGGAATAAGATATTCTTGGAATAGATAAGCGAGACTTACAGACAATCCGATAGCAAAAAATGCCATTATGTCAAAATCACTAACCAGTTCTATACCCATGGATTAGCCTCATTCATTTTGTGGAGGAACAAGGGATGGAACCGCTACTTTCGTATCGATTTCATTCAATAACTCTGATAGGAACTCAGGGAATTGAACTCCTGCTCTCTGGTCTCCATTTCTTGCGCGTATCGAGACTGTATTGTTACTAACTTCATCATCACCAATGATTAGCATATATGCTGGTTGGAACTTTCTACGCATCCGGATTTTCTTTCCAATCGTATCATCACCATCATCCAATTCAGATCTGATTCCTGCATCCTTCAATTTTTCATGAATCGTTCTGCCGAAATCAACCTGCTTTTCAGAGATGGTTAGGATATGGATTTGAGTTGGGGCTAACCAGGTAGGGAACTTTCCAGCAAAGTGTTCGATTAAAACTCCACAGAATCTTTCCATCGACCCAAATGGCGCACGATGTATCATTACTGGGCGATGCATTTCTCCATCGCTTCCTTTGTACTCTAATTCAAATCTCTCAGGAAGATTGTAATCCACTTGAACAGTTCCTAGTTGCCATTCACGGCCTATGACATCCTTGACGACGAAATCTATTTTCGGGCCATAGAATGCTGCTTCACCTTCTTCTTCAGACCAATTAACGCCTAAACTATCCGCCGCAGCACGACATGCTTCTTCCGCAAGGTCCCATTTTTCACTCGCTCCAACATATTTGCTGGAATCTGCATCGCGTAGTCCAACTCTGACTCGATAATCGTCCATTCCGAGAGCTTCAAAAATAACTTGAACCAATTCGATACAACCTAGCACTTCCTTCGCAATTTGGTCTTCTGTAACGAATAGATGTGCATCATCTTGTGTGAAACCACGGACTCTGGTCATGCCAGATATCTCACCCGATTGTTCCCAGCGATATACAGTTCCAAATTCGGCTAACCTTAGTGGTAAGTCACGATAGGAGCGGGCTTGTGAGGAATAGATTTTGATATGGTGCGGGCAATTCATAGGTTTCAGCATATATCCTTCGATGTCACCTGCAATCATCATATTCGATAATTCTCCACAAGTGCAACCCTCATTTGCCAATTTTGCCATCATATCCTTTTCAACTAGTGGAGGATACTGAGAGTCTTGGTAGTAGGGGAAATGACCACTTTTGCGATATAGGTCTAATTTCCCAATATGAGGAGTGTAGACTTGATGGTATCCTTGCCTTGTAAGATGCTCTGAAATGAAATTCTGTAAACATGTTCTAACAATTGCACCTCGGGGTGTCCATAGAATAAGTCCCTGTCCAACGTCTTCGTCAACATGGAACAACTGCAAATCCTTGCCTAATTTCCTATGGTCTCTTTTCTTTGCTTCCTCCATTGCAGACATTGTCGACTTTAGAGATTCCTTTGTCGGCTCTACGATTCCATAAATCCGAGTCAACTGTTCATTACTCTGGTCGCCCCGCCAGAAAGCGGAAGAGACAGATGTTAGGCGAACATGCATTAGTTTAGCAGTCGAATGTACGTGGGGTCCAAGGCAGAGGTCGTACCAATCACCTTGTTGATATATCGAAGTTCCAGCGCCCTCTTCCAATTTATCTTTTATTATTTCTAATTTATATGGGTTAGATGCAAATAAATCTTCTAATTCAGTATCACTGCATTCTATTCTTTCCACAGTTAAATTCTTTCGTGCAAGTTCATGCATTTTTTTCTGAACCGCTTTTAGGTCTGCTTCTCCAAAATCATTTAGATCTGCAAAATCATAGTAAAAACCACGGTCTACAGGGGGACCAATAGTTGGTTTAGCATCAGGATACAATGATGTAATGGCCTGTGCTAAAAGGTGTGCTGCGCTGTGGCGGAGTATGTAGATTCCATCGTCATCAAAACCGGAAATACCTGTGACAGAACAATCAGATTCGAGGATTGCGGAGAAATCTTTCTGCTCACCATTTACCATTGCTGCAACACAATCATGCTTTCTTCCTTCGATGTCAATTACAATTTCGCCTGCCGTAATTCCAGTGGCGTATTCATTGGTTGAACCATCTGGCAGGGTAACAGAAATCATCGTCATGAGTGTGCCTCCGCCCCCTACGGGGGCGCTTCTACTCTTCACCTTGGCGCTTGAAATAAACCTGTAAACCCCGCCTGTTCAACAATCGTATTGAACCAGATTACGATTCGGTGGTGCCATTTTCTTCGGGTTGTGGTGAGTTTGTACCTAACGCTTCAGTAACATTCGGGGGAGTTGTTTTTTTATTCGAACTCATCTTGAATTCGGTCCTCTTTTCAACAACATCTCTTTGCCCGCGAAACTCTGGACCTTCATGTTTTTTGACTTCAGGCTGTTCTTTTGAGACCGGCTTTTCCTTCTCTTCTTTGAATTGCTTATCCCAAGCACCTTCGAAACTAAATTCGTCCGCACGTCTCTCCATGCACATTCGTTGTAACCGCATATACATAATCGGTTTGATGTATCGTGAACCCTTGGAGTGAAATATGCGCCTAGCGGTTATAGTCAACCCCGATGCAGGTCTCGGAGGCCGATTGGGTTTCAAAGGAAGCGACGGAAGGGCTGCAGAGGCACGAGCGGCCGGTGCAGAAGATAGAGCTGGGCCAAGGATGAAACAATGTTTGGATAAATTAAATGAAATTATCAATTCAATTAAATCCGCAAGAGAATCTATCGAAGTTTTAGCATGGGATGGAAGGATGGGGGGAGATTGGATTACTGGTGAATATACTTCAACAGGTCAAACACCTATGGTCACCGATGCTAATTCTACCGCTGATTTCATCAAATCTCACCAACCTGATCTGTTCCTTTATGCCGGAGGTGACGGCACTACTCGTGACATTGTCGAGGCATTAGGGAATAGAGATACACCAATAGTTGGAGTTCCAGGAGGCGTGAAAATGCATAGTGGCTGCTTTGCTACAACGCCAAATTCTGCTGCTGAAGTAGTATGGTCATACGTGACAGGTGACTTGATGTTGGCAAGGACTGAGGTTATGGACTTGGATGAGGATCTCTACCAAAAAGGGGAATGGAAAGTTAGAATGTATGGTGAAGTATTCACACCTGCAAGCCCCCGCTGGATGCAAGGCTCCAAAGAACAAGTCCAACGAGAATCAGAAAGTGAAACTCTCGAAGCCATGGCATTACACATTGGCAATCTTGTAGAAGACAATACAGACCTGATGGTAGTCTGGGGAAGTGGGGGGACCCTTCGTCAAATGTGTCATGAATTAGGGTACGAGTCTACTTTATTGGGGATAGATATTCAGCACAATGGGGTGATGCATAAGGACCTAAATGAACAGGATCTTCTTGGACATCTAAGCAAACACGAAGGAGAAAAACTTCTGCTTCTTTCTCCGATGGGAGGTCAAGGTTTCTTGATAGGAAGAGGCAATCTACAATTGTCTCCAGATGTCTTGCGTGAGATTGGAATTGAGAATCTTTTGGGAATTGCAACTCCCGCTAAGTTACTCGGTTTGAATGAAGTTAGAATCGATACAGGCGATGAAGAATTGGACCTTGAAATTCGTGCGAAAAAATATTTGAAAATGTTGCAAGGCTATCGTACAACTCGAATTATTCGTGTTGCAGAAGATTAGATTCGGTGATTTCTTATCAATACGAATACTACAATCCTCCAAAAATCATCATTAAAAAGATATAAAGTAAAATTGCCATAACAACTAGTCCAATAATCGTAAGAACTAATGAAACTACGACTCCGACTCCTAGTACTTTCAGGACACCATCTACTGCAGTTTCATTCTTGTTAGATTGTAATTGTACAGTGATCTCTTCTCCTCCCATCAATAAAGTAGCAGTTTGATTGCCAGTCGCACTTTTGCCGCCGCCTGGCTCAGAAGTAATCTTGTAGGAATACACAAGTAAATAGGAGCCTAAGAAGAATGGCAAAATGAAAAAGATCAGCATGTCTACGTCGTTACTGAATAATATAATAAAACAGATCATCATACAAATGGAGCCAATTGACACCGTCAGGCCCAAAGTAATATTTTCACCTAAAGTTCGTTTGGTTTGTTGAACCGGGTGTTTTGGTTTTGTATTTTTAGGGGTAGATTTTGAATTCGTAGTTCCAATTTTGAATTTCTTACTGCAATAAGGGCATTCATATATCCCAGGAGTTGGTGAGGTGAAATCAAGTTTCTGATTACAATGTGGACAAGTCCCTGCAACCATGATTGCATCAAATCGTATTAGGGCATAAAGATTCTTCCGGCACTGAAGGAATCCGAAGAGAAAGAGATTAGCTTCAGATTGACTTACCGGTTGCTGCCATTAGAAGACCTAGGAATGGCGGACTTGGTTTCTCAGGTCTGCTCTTGAATTCAGGATGGTATTGAACTCCTACGTAGTACGGGTGTCCTTCTAATTCAAAGATTTCACATCTTTGTCCAGTCTCATCTTTGCCGACATATACCAATCCTTCAGCTTCGATTTTTGCAATCAAATCAGGATTGACTTCGTAGCGATGGCGATGTCTTTCATCGACTTGTGAATGGCCACCATAAAGGCGCTTGGTCATACAATCTTCAACTTGGAAGATTGTTGGTCTACTTCCTAAGCGCATAGTTCCTCCAAGGTGAGTCTTGGAAATCTCTGGCATGAATACTACCGCAGGCTCAGGGGTATTTTCATCAAATTCAGTTGAATTAGCATCCTTCATTCCCAGAACATTCCTACAAAATTCAATTGTTGCAACCTGCAGACCTAAGCATATTCCGAGATATGGAGTATTACTTGTTCTTGCGTAATTTGCTGCCAATATTTTACCTTCAATTCCTCGATCTCCAAATCCACCAGGAACCAATATTCCATCTGCAGATTTTAGAGTATCCCAATCATTATGGGAATTATCTTCTAGATTGCTTGCTTCAATCCAGTCGATTACTAATGTTCTGTTAACAGCATAAGATGCATGTTGCAGGCTCTTAATCACAGATAGATAAGAATCGGTTAAACCGGTATATTTTCCAACCATTGCGATATGAACATCCTCACCAAGATTGTCAACTCTATCGGCCATTGCTTCCCAGCGAGTCATCATGTCAGTTGCATTACAATCAATATCTAATGCTTCACAAATACCTTGGTCACGAAGTAGTAGTGGGACTCGATAGATATTGGAAACATCATGGGCACTCATTACTGCATTTGGAGAAACATGGCAGAAGGCAGCCAGTTTTTCTCTAGTCTCTTGTGCAAGTGGAGCCTCAGCTCTACAAACGAGAACATCCGGACTAATTCCTAATCCTCTTAATTCTTTGACAGTATGTTGAGTTGGTTTTGTTTTCTGCTCTCCAACCGGCCCCATTACTGGAACCAAAGATACGTGTACAAAGCAAACATTTTCTCTTCCTACACGGAATTGGAATTGTCTTAATGCTTCGATAAATGGAGAACTCTCGATATCTCCAACGGTTCCTCCTAATTCGATAACACAGGCGTCAGGAGTCTCTCCTGTACCGTCAGCAGACACTGCAGCAATTCGTTCAATCCAGTCTTGGACTGCATCGGTGACATGTGGAATAACTTGGACGGTTTTACCTAAGTAATCTCCACGTCTTTCTGCCTCGATAACTTCAGAGTAAACCTTTCCAGTTGTGATATTATTGTCACGGTAAAGGTTGAGATCACAGAATCGTTCATAATTCCCGAGATCTAAATCTGCTTCTCCACCATCATCCAAGACGAAAACCTCTCCGTGTTCAAACGGAGACATGGTTCCAGCATCACTGTTGAGGTAAGGATCAATCTTGATTGCTGTGACTTTTAATCCAGCACTTTTCAGGAGAACGCCAATGCTAGAAGCAGTGACACCTTTTCCGAGTCCACTAAGAACTCCCCCTGAGACTACGACATATTTCATGTCCTTCAACGGGCTTTGAGGCCGTCGCGCCTCCCCTTTCAACATTGGGTCGCGTCAGATTTTGAATAAAAATCAGTTAGGAGTGTTGAACTTTTTTGCGAAAAGCCTACTGCGAGTGAGTTACATGTGTTTTTAGAAACAAAACCAACTTGTTCGGTAAGTTATAATTTCGACCAAGTAGATTACGCCGAGTGGAAAAACTCATTTTTGAAATCCGGACTTTACGGGTTTCTAACTTAGCGATTCAATCATTATTGCACACATTGAATCCAAATCAAACTCTAATTCGAATCCCCAATCATTCTGTGATAATGCGCCATCGGTTTCATCTGGCCATGAGTCCGCATATTCTTGGCGGTGGTCTGGCTCAAATGTACATTCAAAGGCAGGCATTTTTTCTTTAATTTTGAAGTATAATTCTTCAGCGGTAAAATTGAGACTAGGTAAATTGTAACCTCCTCGTATGGTCAAACTTTCACTTGGAGCATCCATTAATTGTAGAGTTGCCCTTATCGCATCATCGATGTACATCATAGGAAGTCTTGTGTCTCTTTCAACAAAGCAGGAATATTTCTCTGAAGAAACAGCTTTGTGGAAAATTTCAACAGCATAATCAGTAGTTCCACCACCTGGCATAACCTTCCATGAAATTAACCCCGGATATCGTAATCCCCTAATGTCAACGCCGTGAACTGAGTGATAATATTCAGCCATCAATTCGCCAGATACCTTTGTTATCCCATAAATCGTAGAAGGGTTCAATGGAGAATCTTGGCGTGCATTACCACTCACATCTGAACCAAATACTGCAATCGATGAAGGAGCAAAAATTCTGAATTTATGTTTACGGGATAATTCTAAGACGTTCATCAGTCCATCCATATTTATTTTCCAACATAACTCTGGGTTCTTCTCACCTGATGCTGACAAAATAGCAGCCAAATGATACACCTCATTGATATTATACTCAGTGATTACATTCTCCAATTTTTCAAAATCAAGTACATTTAACTTCAAAAAACGGATCCCCGTTTTTCCAAAATCATCTAATTCACGGATATCTGTTGCAACAATATTTTCTGCACCAAATTTATCTGATAAAGCATCTAATAACTCCATACCGATCTGACCGAGGGCCCCTGTAACCAAGATTCGTCTATCTTTAAGGCCCCCCATAAACCTACGACAGTATAGTCGATACTTGAATCTAAAGGTATCAAACAAAATATTTCAGGACATCTAATTTCAGATAATTAGGTATTTGAAATTCAGATTACAGGGCTGGTTTACTAGATTACTAGCTGCTTAATGCGCCTCACTCAGCGCCAAAACCTTGCATTTGTTGCTGAACACCTTCAGGTACTTGCGCTCCCATTTGGGCCCATAGTACATCATCAATTCTCAAAATACTAATCGCTGCTTCTGTTGCTCCTGAAATCGCTTGTTTTGTGATGTTTAGAGGTTCTAATATCCCTCTTTTAACCGCGTCTTCAGGTTCGCCATTTTGTAAGTCAAGACCCATAACGTCTCCTTTTGAATTCTGTGCTGCAGTCAATTTCAGTAACGAATCAATTCCGTCAAATCCTGCGTTGGCTGCTAGTGCTCTTGGAATTGACTCTAGAGCATCTGCCCACGCTTCAATAGCCATCTGTTCTCTGCCAGGCACCGATTCAGCATGTCTTCGTAACCTTCTGCCCAGCGCAACTTGAGTTGCTCCAGCTCCAGGGAGTAGCACTGGGTTTTCCAATAATTGGCAAGCAACTCCCAAACCGTCTCCAAAGCACCGTACAACTTCATCCAGAACCCCTTCAGTACTTCCTCTTGCCATCAGTGTAGCTCCGCCTTCTGCTGCATCTAGAATCCAATTATTGACTCCACCTCGTAACTCTTCACGAGTATTAATGAATGAACCTAAGTCGCTTTTTGTTGCTCTTTCTGCATCTGGCACTAAATTCGCACCACATGCACGGGAGAGTAAATCCAAATCTTTCTTTTCCACCCTCCGATAAGTTAGAATTCCTCTGTTGCAAAGGGCCTGTCTTGCTTCCTCATCTACTCCTTCCTTGCATACCAGTAAATCACAACCGATTTTTACTAAGTTTTCGATTTGAGAAATCAAACCCTTAGTCTCTGCCTTTCGAAAAGCATCGACCATACCGGGTGTGGTAATATTGAGTTTAGTATCTAACTGGGTTTTTCTCTTTTCGAGTCCGCCATCCAACAAGAGAATAGAGCCTGCTCCACCTCTTTCATTCATTTCAGAATGGATTCTACTTTTTGCCAAAGCAAGCCCAGTGATGAGAGTGGTATCCTTCATTGTACCACCAGTTTGTTTGATTATGTTCACCCTAGTGGGGTCTGCTCTTCCCTCTTTGAGAATTATTTTAGCAGCACTGAATGCCAATTGTGAAAGATGTGATTCCATAGCCTGATCTAATTTGCCTGTAAGCGATGTTTCGATTGCAGATAGAATCTGGTCTTCTGTTGCTTCAATGGCAAGGTCTTCTAAATTACTTAGCGCGAAATCTTCAGCCAAGGCAAAACCCCTGGCAATAGTTGCCGGATGTACTCCTTGGCGAACTAGTTGCCAAGCATTCCGTAGCATTTCAGCGCATATTACAACAGTAGTAGTAGTCCCATCACGTGCAACTCTATCTTGTGTTGATGATGTGCTAATCACCATTTTCGCAACAGGATGTTCTACACGAGCAGTCTCTAATACCGTGACTCCATCATTGGTGACCAAAGTCCTTCCTTCATCATCTACCAACAATTTGTCAAGTCCTTTTGGGCCTAGTGTTGACCTAACCGCTCCTGCGAGTGCAATAGCTGCTTGCACATTCTTGCGCAATGCTTCGCGGCCACTTGTTCTCTCCGTAGATTCGAGAATAGTATCCTCCGCCATCGACCTTGCGAATAGCCAGCCTACCTTGAAACCTGTTGAGGTTGCAAAAGCGTTTAGTTCATATATGGGCTACTGCTACGACTATACAACCGATGGTTAAGTAGTGGGGTGGAATTGATGGCAGAAGACTGGGAAGAAAAGATGCTCGAGAAGATGGCCGAAATGTTTCAAAACATGGGGATGACTGTTGACATCGCTCAACTGCGCACCCTAATGAATCAGTTCCGTTCACAATTTGAGGCAATGGGAATCGACCCAGAAAACTTTGCAAAGGGGGATGTTAATTTCAATTTTGACATGTCCAATCTAATGAAACTCTTCCAATCTGGAATGCCAATGGAAGATATGCTTTCCAATCTCGGCCTCGATGTAAAAGTCGATGCCGCTCCCGCTGAAGTTACCATCGAAGACGAACTTCCTGGTGCTGAAATTCAGCGTTTACCTGCCGACGACATCTATCTATCTGGTTGGAACATGTCGGTAACGGTCGATCTCTCACGAACTCCAACAGATAAAATTGAGGTCGCTTTATCCAGCGGCGGAGAATTAATTCATATCTTATCAGACCCGTCAGAACCACCTTTGATTCAGATAGAACTGCCTCATCAATGTGATGATGTTGTTACTTGGTCTCTCAATAACGGTATTCTTGATGTCACTCTAAAACTGACACCACAAGGCTCCGCAGCCGAAACCGAAAGCGAAGATATCGACAATGATATCGAAGACGATTATGCTCCAACCTCTACGGATGTAAGTTTAGATCTTGCAGACGATGACGATGACGAGGAAGATGGAGGAATCCCGATATTTTGAATCGGGTAATTTCTAGGAAGTGAAAACATGGCAAATGTAATTGGAATAGATCTTGGAACTACAAATTCTTGTGTAGCAACAATAGAGAATGGAGAAGCAGTAGTTATCGCTAATGCTGAAGGTGCTAGAACAACCCCCTCTGTAGTGGCATTCTCTAAAGATGGCGGAGAACGCTTAGTCGGAGTAACCGCAAAGCGACAGGCAGTGACCAACCACGAGAGAACCATACTTTCTGTAAAAAGGCATATGGGAACTGATTGGTCTACTAAAGTAGATGATTCGACATATACTCCTCAGGAAGTATCTGCATTCATTCTTCAAAAACTCAAATCTGATGCGGAAGCATATCTTGGTACTACAGTTAAGCAAGCGGTAATTACGTGCCCTGCATACTTCACCGATGCTCAAAGAAAAGCAACCAAAGATGCAGGACGTATCGCTGGTCTTGAAGTTTTGAGAATAATTAACGAACCAACAGCAGCAGCTCTTGCTTATGGTGTCGATAAAGAGGAAGACCAGACTATTCTAGTATACGATTTGGGAGGAGGGACATTCGATGTATCAGTTCTTGAAATCTATGAAGTTGATGGTCAACCCCAGATTGAAGTTAAGGCCACTGCTGGTAATAACAAACTCGGAGGAGATGATTTTGACGATGTACTAATCGACTATTTGGTTTCAGAGTACAAGAAATCATCTGGAATAGATTTAGCCAAGGATGTTCAAGCAATGAGCCGTTTAAAGGAGGCCTCAGAGAAGGCTAAGATTGAATTGTCAGGTACTGGCCAATCCCAAGTCAATCTACCATTTATCACAATGAAAGACGGACAACCAGAACATCTAGACATAACAGTTTCAAGGTCGAAATTCGAGGAATTGATAGCATCTCTTATCGAGAAAACAATGAAACCTACCCGCCAAGCAATGAAAGACGCAGGCCTAGCAAAAGGCCAGGTCGACAAGGTCATTCTAGTCGGTGGTTCAACTCGTGTACCTGCTGTTCAAAGTGCAATTGAGAAAGAGACAGGTAAGTCGCCTTTCAAGGGAATTAACCCTGATGAGGCAGTAGCAATGGGTGCGGCACTACAAGCTGGAATCATCGCAGGCGATGAAGGAGTCTCTGATATTCTTCTTCTCGATGTGACCCCTCTAACTTTAGGAATTGAAACACTTGGTGGCGTTACTACTACAATGATTGAACGCAATACTACAATCCCTAGTCGCCGCTCTGAAGTATTCTCTACCGCAAGCGATAATCAGCCAGCTGTAGAAATCCATGTTCTTCAAGGCGAAAGAGAGTTTGCTAAGGACAATGTGAGTTTAGGGCAGTTCCATTTGATGGGAATACCACCTGCACCTCGCGGAACTCCTCAAATCGAGGTAACTTTTGATATCGATGCAAACGGTATAGTCGATGTATCAGCCAAGGACAAAGGAACCGGTAAGGAACAGTCGATTAAGATTGAATCCAGCACGTCTCTTTCAGAAGATGAAATCCAATCCAAGATTGCTGAAGCAGAAGAATTCGCAGAAGCAGACAAGCGTTTGAAAGCACAGGTTGAGATGAGGAATATGGCAGACCAGATTGTCTATCAAACCCGTCGTACAATCGAGGAAGCTGGTGAAAAACTCAGTGACGAGGATAAGGACCCAGTTCTATCAAAGGTCGATGAGTTAGAAAGTCTACTTCAAAACGAAGAAGGAGTTGCTAAGGAACTCGACGAAATTGATGAGGCTGCAGTACAGGCTAAAGTTAAGGAAATCGAGGAAGGCATGCACGCAATTTCAGCCAAACTCTACGAAGCAGCTGCTGCTGAAATGGCAGAACAAGAAGAGTCAGGTGAAGAGTCATCTGATGATGGTGTAGTAGACGCTGACTTCGAAGTAGTCGATGAAGACGAAGACTGATTACCAAATGAATGGTATTGCGCTAAAGGTCAGCATGATCAATGGCATCACAATCGATTCAGTAGTTGAACGTAAGTTCGATAGGATTGAGATTTCAGTGCCTCTGTGAAGATGAACCTGCATACCGATGTCTTTGTTGCCTCTTACCACAAGGTGTGAGTTTGGTATCGCCACATCGAGTCCCTCTTCTTTGTCTGCATTGGTTCGACTCTCCACTCGACCTAAGCAATAAACAGGGTCACCAGCGGCTAGAACCCAAACAGTCCATCGCCAATTGCCACTTTGCCAATTGTATAATTGATCGCCCATGTTGACTTCGTCCCATGTATCAGGCTCGACTAATATTCCTCCTGTGCCATCGTGGAGCATGAATCTAGTAGAGTTACTATCGCTTCTTCTAGATTCCCAACTACATGATTCATTTCCATCATTATCTCTTGTGCAAACATATTCTTCTTCTTTCCATCGATAAGCGACGACCCCTTGAACCTGAAATTCAGGGTATCCTCCAACTTGAAGGTCAATAGTACCAGTTGGCGCAGGCCTCACCTGTCCTACTAATTCAGCAGCACCAGCAGCTACACTTCTCACTCGACTTGATGGTGTATCGAGGATGTTATGCATTAGTTTCCATTTTTTCCACGCAAAGTATGTCCATGTTAATGTAAAAATGATGATGACAACTCGTAGTATCTGTCCTGCCCATTGGTGGAAATCATCACCATGTCTTGCGAGAAGGTCACTGGCTAACCAAATGGATGTGAACACAAATACAATTCCATTAATCGAGAATAAAGTGAATGTTGCAGGGTGAGGTGTGCCAATGACATTAGGATGTTCCTCGATTAGGACGTTTTCCTCATTTGACTGATATGGATTATCAGGCCATGTTTCTAATCCAGGAGGAGGTAATACCCAGTCTGATTCATCTATACTTCTAATTGGTCCAATTGCAGATTGTAAATTACCAGGAGTTCCATGAACGAACGGGGAATTGCCCCACCGTTCTCGTAACTTTTTGATATCATTGGACATTGATGTTGGAGTATTATACATCATGATTAATGATGCAACTATAGTGATTGCTAAGCCTACTCTTTGCGCATCTTCTCTATCTGTGCGTTCGCCAATTTTCAGCCCTTCTGCTCCCACAGAGAGCATCGAAAGTTCGCCATCCTCTTGAACCATGAACAATTTGACTACGTCTCCTTCGGCGATGTACCAGTCATCATAACCTGGGCAATTACGATTCACAGTATTTACTTCTGAGCCTAATTTGTCATGCCAGCCTAGCGTGAAAGAGTCCCCCCCTGAAATTGGTTTTACTGTTATCACAGCATTGTCATATTCATCAGTATGGTCAGTACAATTCTCTCCATCAGAATCTAATGTCCAATAGCCATGCACGAGGACTCCTTGCTCAATTACAACATCCATTGTCACGAATGTACCAGTTCCCCCATCCCATCCTTGGCCTAAATCGACTTCATCATCTTCATCAATCTCATCTAGATTATCTATGCTAATTGCTTCTGATACCGGAGGGACATCTGGAATATCAAGGCTAAACATCAAGAACAATCCTGCTGCTAAAAACATCATAAATGCAATTACCCACGCTACAATTGCTTTCCAAGTATGAGGGAATGTGAATTGGAAAAATCCGTGTTGTAAGGAGGTATGGTCGATTTTCGACTTATTCCCCATATATGCCGCTTGAGTAATTTGGTTATCATAAGACCGGCTAAACAAATAAATCGCGGGCCTTTGCGAAGGTTAGAAATCCACTCTACAATCTCACATTTAAGTGTATTATTGAACAGTTACAGGACAATGTTGAATATACGCCTCCTACGCCTTTTGAACATGGCAGACGTAATGGCAATGCTGAGTCAAATGCGAAACGCAAGTGGAGACATGGACACCATCGGGTTGCCAGACGATGTAATCCTAGAATTTGCTAGCCTAGATGACAAGTTAGCACAAGCAATTCAAGAAGCATCAAAAAAGCAATCCCAATACTCTTCTGAACATCTGATGATGAATGAGAAAGATCTGGTAACAATACTCCAAGAAGACTATGTCAATTTCTACGCGCCTGCTACAGTTAACCCGTATGTTGCACTTGCAGGTAGAGGCCCATGGGTTGTGACTTCACACGGTGCGGTTTTACACGATAATGGTGGATATGGAATGCTAGGTGGAGGGCATGGACCCTCAGAGATAATTTCAGTGATGAGTGAAAATCACGTTATGGCAAATGTCATGACGCCTTCATTCAGTCAAGCTCGTATGGCTGCTGCCCTGAAGAAGGAATTGGGCCACACAAGAGGTAGTTGTCCGTTTTCCAAATTTATCTGTATGAATTCTGGCTCAGAATCGATGACAGTTGCAATGCGCATTTGTGACGTTAACACTAAGAAAATGACTGATCAAGGTGGGCGTCATGAAGGCAAACCAGTGAAGCTTATGGCTATCGAAAGGGCATTCCATGGTCGCACCGACAGGCCTGCACAAATTTCTCATTCATGTAAAGCAAGTTATGACAAGAATTTGAAAACATTTGCTGAAAGAGATAATCTGATTTTAGTTCCTTCCAACAATGTTGGAGCACTTCAAGCAGCATTTGCACATGCTGATGAAAAGGGTTACTTCATTGAATCCATGTCGGTAGAGCCGGTCCAAGGCGAAGGAAACCCCGGTCAATGTATTGAACGAGACTTTTATGATGAGGCTAGGCGGTTGACCAACGCACATGGCTCGATGTTGATTGTAGATTCAATCCAAGCAGGAATAAGAGGTCAAGGAACATTGTCTGTAGTTGACTATGAAGGATTTCAAGACGCAGAAGCACCCGACCTTGAAACATGGTCTAAGGCGTTGAATGCTGGCCAATATCCTCTTTCTGTACTCGGCTTGAACGAAAGAGCAGCAGAGTTGTATGTTGTTGGAATTTATGGAAACACGATGACTACTAACCCTCGTGCACTAGAAACAGCGGTTGCGGTTCTCGAAACAATAACTCCTGAATTACGAAAGAATATTCGTGACCGGGGTGTAGAATTTGTAGACAAGTTGAATGCTCTTGCAGAAGAACTACCAGGTACCATAATCAAGGTACAAGGTACAGGTTTGCTAATCTCTGCAGAATTAGAACCAAGCATACTAACCGTAGTTGGTTTTGATGAAGTCGAAGTTTGGTGCAGGAAGCACGGTCTTGGAGTCATACACGGTGGAGTGAATGCATTGAGATACACTCCACATTTCAATATCACAAGTGAAGAGGTCGATCTGGTAATCGACATCACTCGTCAATCAATCAAGCAATTTACTCAATAATTACTGTCCAGTAATTAGGTGATGTAGAGTCCTAACGTGGATTCCAGTTGCACCGGTCTTGACCATCTTGTTGGACTTAGCGCCCCATGCAGTACCTGCGATATCCATGTGTGCCCAAGGTATCTGATTTTCAGTTCCTTCCATGTTAGGAACGAACTGCTTTAGGAATGCTGCAGCTGTATTTGAGCCACCATATCGGCCAGCACCAAGATTGCGAACATCTGCAATCTTTGAATCGGTCATCTCTTTCTCGAATGCCTTGAACAGTGGCATAGGCCAAGCTATTTCTCCACAGTGCTCTCCAGCAACCTTGATTTTGTTTAGGAGTTCATCATCATTGGACCAAAGACCAGTTGCCTCATGTCCAAGAGCAACTACACAAGCACCGGTTAGAGTTGCTAGGTCAATCATGTAAGAAGGATTTAGTTCAGTACCTGCATACCATAGTCCATCAGAAAGAACTAGCCTTCCTTCTGCATCAGTATTCAGTACTTCAACAGTTTTTCCGGAGTATGTGGTGATTACGTCCCCAGGGCGTTGAGCGTTAGAGGACGGCATATTTTCTGCCATGCAAGTCATACCAACTACACGATCTTTGTGACCACTAGCGGCAAGCGCTTTCATTACACCGAATGTTGTAGCGGAGCCATGCATGTCATACTTCATTTCATCCATTGAGGCCGGCGGTTTTAGTGAGATTCCACCAGTGTCGAAAGTAATTCCCTTACCTACGATAATCGGGCTTGGTCCGGGTTTGTCTCCATTAAGTTCGATAATTACCATGCATGGTTTTCGGTATGAACCCATACCTACTCCAACAAGTCCGCCCATTCCCAATTGCTTGGCTTCTTCATAATTGATTACCTTGACTTCTACATTTTCGTATTCTTTACCAAATTCAATGGCCTGTCGTGCGAACTCCATAGGATAGAGGTCGTTAGGCGGAGCGTTTCCAAGGTCCCTTGCAAGGTAAACTCCTGTTGCAACTGCGCCAGATAGATCTGCGGACTTTTGCAAATCATCAGTTTTGTCATCTTCACAAGTGATGTGAACTGTAATCTCGCCTTCATCAGAATCATCATCGTCATCTTTTGACTTGTACTTGTCATAGGAATAGTCACGTAGAATCATTCCTTCAACAAATGCTCCCATGTGCGCACCATCGACACCATGGAATTTGACGGTTAGTGTTCGTCCGTGAATATTTCTACGGCTTGCAGTAACTTTCGCACCAGATTCTCTCATACCTTGTAGAGTAGCATCTTCCTGCTTGCCTAAGCCAATCAATAGTGCCTTTCCTCCTTCAGTACCCGCTAAAGTCATAGCAGTTCCAGCCTTAGCTTTGAAATCCCCATTTGATAGGATATTTTCAATTTGATTCTTCAAACTTCTATGGACTCCTGCTTCGCTACCATCGCTCACATTTTTGCTATCTTGCCATAATGGGAGAACTAGAGTTCCGTTGATATTTTCGTTGGTGTTTACTATTACCTGCATTGGCTCACTTGATTGGGGCAGCAGCACTTGGCTCTTGAAGATGCGCCCACTAAGTCTCAATCAACTAATTCAGCATCCAATGGACCCGTTTCGCCTAGTTGGAATGGTTTTTCTTCTCTACTCCACCAAAATGCGAAGCAAATAACGAATAGTGGCAATGCTCCTATTTGTAATGCCCAAATTAGAGTTATATTGGAATTGGATAAAGAATACACATCTAACGATGAGAGCTCAACAGTTTCGTTAACCCATTGCGCAGAGTCTACTACACGTTTCTGGTATGAGAGCCTCCACTCTCCCCCCTCAGCCGAAGAGAAACCACTGGTGGTCGCAGTGAACGAGTCAGTTGCATTAGCTGTAAAATTGTTTGATTCCCATAGTATATTGTCGCCATCTATGTACTGAAGGGTTGCGTTTCTGGTACTTGCATGGCCAAGGTTACTGATAGTGTAAGTGACGTCTTCATCATCTACTATTAGTTCATCAAGCACTAGACGCGCTCGCCAAAACCAAACATTGTCAATTAGGTACCTCATAACTTCCATCTCCTCACCTAATCTGTCGTGTAATGATTCGAATGTCCCCGGTACAAATTGTTCATCATCTGTTTCAAATGTGAATGTCGGGAATCCCATTACGCCATACCCGTAGTCTCGGCTAGTCCCACAATTCGGATACAAACCTTGGTTTGCATTTTGGATTGGAATGTCTGAGATACTTTCATGCACATCATCTCTGATGAAGTGGAATAATTCCCAATCTGAAGGCTGTTCAGGCCACTTACCCCATGGATAGAGCATTATCCACACACCGGTATGCATCGTAACATAGAGGTCTGCATCAGGTACTACAGTGTTCATGTAATTCGAATTTCCAGCGGTTTCAGATTCACTGAATGCACTACTCCCTGGCTGGGTCGTCGGGCAGGTGTTCCAATAATGGTCATAGTTTCGATTCAAATCGACTTGATTGATATTCCAACGTGTATCAATATCGTTACCATCCGGGTTTAACATAATCAGAATATGGATCTCTGAATTTTGTAAGACTTGGACTGCTTCTTCATTACCATCATTCCAACCATTGATGTACCATTTTGCTGATAACCACGCTAAAGCGGTGCCCAGGTATTCGTTACCATGGTGCCCTCCATCGATGTAGATAATTTCCTTCGCACTGCCATTGGCCTTTGTTTCCATCGACCAGTCAGAGAGTCTAACCACCCACAGAGTCTTTCCAAGTTCCGATTGACCTGTACTTGTTAAATCGACAATATCTGGATTGTCATCAGCCCATTCATTGACTTCAAGAGTAAGAGTGGCCCATGTGAGGTGCACGTGATTGTCTATTGGCTCTCCTGGCCATTCTTGTTCTGCACTAACTAAACCTGAAAAACTTGCACAAAGCAAGACGCCAAGCATGAAGAAGGCACTGCGCATATATTATTCCAAGAGACACTAAGCCATCAACCTGACTATTGATTACAAATGTCGGGAAAGAGATTATATCTCAAAAGACAATGTTCGATTTTATGGTAACAATCGAATGTCCTCATTGCGATGAGGAACTTGAAATGGAAGATGATGCGGTTGGTTTATTCGATTGCCCATATTGTAGTGAAGAATTTGAATGGGGAGAAGAAGACGATGAAGACTTCTTTGAAGGAATTGATGAAGTTAGCCCCGTTAAGAATCGAGGTAAAAATACTCCGAAATCAATTTTAGTAGAGTATCCAGAAAACCCCTCACTTAGAATTACAGCTGGTGTAATATTTTCGATTATAATGGGAATAAATGCCATTAGTTCCCTTATGTTGATCTTTGCTGGGTTGATGGTATCCCAAGTTGAGGAAGGGATTAGCGATGCTACAGCTGGAGCGGCCGAGTCAAGTATTGGAGCAATTATTATTTTAATTGGAGTTGTAATGCTAGCACTATATTCAACTGGTGTATACTTTGGAGTACAGATGTCCAAAGGAAAATTCTCTGCATTGATTGTTTGTTCCGTAATTACTGTAGTTTCTTTAATCATGACGATTATATCATGGGCCAATGAAAATACTGATGAATGCTTGAAAACAGAGATGGGCCCATTTGGGCCTGAATGCGTTGAATATGGAAGCCCTGCTTTCCCTGTGCTTAGTGTCATTATCTGGGCTGTAATTATCGCTATGTTTGCGTCATTGATATACGTGCCTAAATTCAGAAGTCAGTTTCACTGATTGTTGAAATTAACCCAATACTTAGGTTCGATGACAATCATCGATTTAGAATGTAAGAGAAGAGAATTGGTGCTACAATTGTAGCATCTGATTCAATCATGTGCATAGGGGTGCCTGGTGCTAATTTACCCCAAGTTATTTTCTCACTTGGAGGGGCTCCAGAATATCCACCGTATGATGCAGTCGACTCCGAAATCTGAGCAAACCATCCCCACAGCGGTGCTTTTTCTTTCATGTCTTGTCTTAGCATTGGTACAACACAAATCGGGAAATCACCCGCAATTCCTCCACCAATCTGTAAGAAACCAATTGGGTGTTCAGCATTCATGTACCAATCAGCCAAGTGCATCATGTAGTCAATCCCGCTTTTGACAGCGCTCTGTTCAACATCACCTTTGATACAATGTGCTGCGAATATATTGCCCAAAGTAGAGTCTTCCCAGCCGGGAACATAGACTGGAATACCTGCGTCTCTTGCAGCGATTAGCCAAGAATCAGTTCTAGGAATGTCCGCTTCAAGTTGATCTAAAATCGCCATCAGGTGTTCGTGAGGGAGGGCAGGACCACTCTGCCACTGCTTGAGAATTTTATCTTCAATATGTCTGATAGCCTCTTCTTCCGGAATACAAGTATCCGTCACACGGTTGAAGCCAGTTGCGTGTAATTCAGCATCTTGCTCTTCGGTCAAATTACGCCAATTTGGAATTCTTTCATAATGAGAATTAGCTACTAAATTGAAAACATCCTCTTCTAGATTCGCTCCAGTACATGTGATCGCATGAATCTTGCCCGACCTAATCATTGGTGCTAGTGAACGTCCGATTTCAGCGGTGCTCATCGCTCCTGCAAGGGTGACCATGAGCCGGCCACCTTCGTTTAGAAATTGGTCTAATGAAACTGCACAATCACGAAGTGCGCCCGCATTGAAGTGGTTGAAATGTCTGTCAACAAAACCTCTGACGCCACCATTTACTGGACCATTAAGGAATCTCTCAACTCGCTTTCTACGGTTGATAATCATCTCTGGATAGTTAGTTTGTAGCTCCTTTTCGATAATCTCGATAATTCGCGCAGGGTCGGTTCCTCCACAGGTAAAGGCATCAATAGCAAGCCAACCACTTTCAGAATAGCAATGAGCACTAACGTGACTCTCATCCAGTAAAACAACTGCTGCGAAACCTAGTGGTGATACACTACCGTCAAACTCCTCATTGTGAGAATGTACTCTTCGTGCTCCTGATGCATCAACTGCTTTTTCCATTAGCGCTAGCATCCATGAGCCTTCGACGCCAATAGCGCCTTTGCAGTCGAGCATAATATGAGCGCCATGTGCCATTTAATCAACTCCTATTTGCAATAAATGCTGCAGTAATCTTAGTTGCTATCATAGCAGCTGTAAATTGAGTGAGAGGTGTATCCTTTTGCGGAACAATCTCATTCACATCGGCACTTATGACTTCACAATTTGCGAACGCAGTCTCTATCGTTTGAACTACATGCCAGAAAGATAGCCCGCCTGGAACTGGAGTTCCTGTAGCCGGAACTAATGAACCATCAAGCCCATCAATATCAACCG
Organism: Candidatus Poseidoniaceae archaeon; assembly: GCA_949373075.1. Classification (GTDB taxonomy): domain Archaea; phylum Thermoplasmatota; class Poseidoniia; order Poseidoniales; family Poseidoniaceae; genus MGIIa-K1. The sequence continues at coordinate 37,955 of CASIBX010000017.1, forward strand.
TCAAATGAACAGGCCCTTCGATTTTGGAAATGGCTTCAATCCATTCATTCCAAGACTTTGAACCAGTAATTGGACTCATGACGTCTTTAGCAAACCAAGTATTTACTCGCTCATCATTTTCAATATAGTCTCGCTCTTGACTACAATATGCCCTAATGCCAACTTGGTGAACTCCTATTGCGCCTTCATCAAGAGAACGTGCAATCGCACAAGCATGAGAATATGGCTCGCCATCTAATTCATCTCTCAAATCTGCATGTGCATCGATTTGAATCAGGGTTACCTTCTGTGGACATCCCCGTAAGATACCGGGGAGCATTCCGTGCTCCCCTCCTAAAAATATTGGAAATGCTCCACTTGAATACTGTTCTTCAGCATATTTGCCGATACCATCTAATTGCTCTTGTAGCGAACTACCTTCCCCATCCCAGGGCTCAACAGTACGTATTACTGCTCCTGCCGGCAATTCTTCTCCTAGTAAATCGTCAAACAATTCAACTTGTCCTGAAGCAATGATACAAGCAGCAGGTCCTTCTGAAGTTCCTTGGCCATATGAGGTCGTTAATTCGTATGGGATGGACGCGATATTGACATCAGAATCGCCTCCAGAATCGGCTAAACCGAGGAAATTACCCTCAACAAACCCGTCATCCATGACCCTTGCGGTGACTATTTCCCCTTTGAAGTCCTCGATTGGGCCAAAATCATCGATGTGTTAATTAGGGACTTCGACCTATACATATTACTGCGCAGAGGGGAAATGTTACCCGACATATATCCCAGCGCGGCGGTGATTTCATGGGAATGACAATGGCAGAACTAACTGAAGCAATTCGTCAACACATCGACATGGAGATGGATCCAGAAGTCGCTTGTGGTATGGCTGAGCACGCATTGGGATTCTTTGGATTTTACGATAGAATCATCGATAATGCCCTAGAACCAACAGACCGCAACCTGTTTTACATGTTTCAAGATTATGACCTTCTAACAACCGAATCTGAAGAAACTACTCTTTGGGATGGTCGAGAGTGGAGGATACACTACTGGCGCTTCAAGCCAGAACTGCGCGAGCGTGTTGAAGCATACATGAATCGCGAAGTGGAAGTTGTAGAAGTCGACCCATTCGGCGACGTATACGGCGATGCTGGCAGTATCTGGATGAGAGAAGGCGACAAGCCTCGTAACCCGAACGCCTTCACATCGGACCATTGGGGTTGAACACGGCCCCACAAGTCTTGAAGACTAGCAGGCCCACCAGTTGGCTATGAAGGCAAGGGCAGGTCTGCTAATTCTTCTTTTTTTGACATCACTCATTCCAATTGTGAATGCTGATGAATCTAACTCAGTGGCCATAAATGTCGATTGGACAGGCGGCCACGCATACATTATCACAGGTGATGTGAATCTTTCAGAGATAAGTGTAAACCATTTGCACGACGGTTTGGAACTTGATACCGGAGTTATCTATGACACAACAGGAGATAACCTTCGAATTATTCTCAATACCACTTTATCTCATGGTGATACAATCACTGTAAATGCAGGAGAGGTTTCACGAGCGGTTACTGTGGGTATTTGGGGTCAGCCATTAGCTGACCACGAAGTGACCCTTGATTCTAATTGGGAGATGGATCAGCAGTGGGAAAATGAAAACGGCTCACAAAAATACATCTTAGTATTCAATGGCCAAGGTTGGCAACAAAGAATTGGCGACACACTTGACTCTTGGGAGATGGGGAACGGCACTCTGACCGTTCTTTCCAACACTGCCGAAAATGGTCTATCTCTGATGTTAGATTTAGATTCGGTTTGGAAAAATGAAACAACAGTCAATGGAATTATGACTGGCCAAGTATTCGATGCTAGAGGAAGTGGAGTTATCGGACTTAATGATGAGACTGAAGGCGCAGTTGATATTCAGGGTGTGGTCAGTGACGCATGGATAAACCGGTCCATGGTGAATGGTATTGTAGATGAGAGATTTAGATTAGAAGCCAATGGGTCAATCTCAATTCTTTCCGATGATGATGATGAGAGGATGGACCTCTCAGGAGAATTAGCAGTACTGCTAATCGAAACATGGGATTCAAACGGTACTAGGCGACTTTCACATACTCAGTTTGAAGCTACAGCAGACTTAATTTTGGATACAAACGATAGCAGAATGGATATTTCCTTAGACACTTTTGAATCCATAGAAAGATGGGAAGATGGAGAGAGAGTTGACCAGATGAGTAAGATGGTAGGACATGGTACGTTTGGTTTCTCAGGAGAGGATGAAAATGCCAGTGTTCAGATAAATGGTACAATCTATGATTTCCACCAAGAGCAAGAAGATGGTTTGGTAACGGTCGACAACTTACATGTTGATGGATTGATTACAGGAGATGCTCAAGGTAACTTTGGTGTAGTAAGGACCATTGAAGACTCCACAATGCAGGCTAACGATACTGGAGTAATGTATGATGTCATTATCGTTCACCAAGAAGATTGGTTCAATCTTACTGGAATTTCCGCACTTCCTAATTCAGACTTAGGCGCAGGGGCCCACCACAATGAATCTTGGTCATATGATTCTAAAGAAGCGCATTGGGATAACCGTACAATTCGGACAGTTTGGAGCCAAACAGGGCCTGACCCAAGTAGCGGTGATGAGATTCATACTAATTCCCCATTACAAAACCAGTTAGAGGCTCCAACGGTTGAAGAAGGCCTTGGTGATGTAACTATTAGTCGAGAATCAGGATTTGCTCCAACAGATGCTGCAACTGGTGATGTTTTTACTCTTGACCATCAAGAAGGTATGGCACTAACTGTTACAGCAGGAGAGGCACAGATTGTTGCAATGGATGGTCACATGGTCGATACTGTTGTTTGGTCTGGAGTTTATTCAACCGATGTAAGTGGAATTGCTTCTGGTAATTTGATTATTGATGGTCCTCTATCCGGTTTGAATGTTCAAATCAATAGAGCATTCCAAGTCGAATTCGGAGAAGATGGACAAATGGTTAATCTGACAGAGAATCAATCTGTCAACAGAGTTTTGTCACCTTCGATTATTTCAGTTCACGATAATAACGCTCCAAGTATAGATTTGATCACTCTAGCACAGGGCGTGGTTACTGGAGAAAACGGAGCACCTGGATTCATAGAAGTAACGGTTTCAGATATCGATTTCAATATAGACTCAGTAATCGCAGATACTTCTGCAATAGGTGGTACTTTCATTATTCTAAATGACAAGGGGCTTTCAGGGGACAGGGTTATCGGCGATGATATCTGGACTGCCGAAATAGCTGTGCCGGGGCTTGAGTTTGGAGACCTTCCCATCAATGTAACAGTGACTGATGTGTTCGAGGCATCAGATACAAATTCGACAAATATAACCGTTCTTAATCAACCACCAAGGTTGACATCGATTGAAATTGTACCTTCGATAATTTCTCGTGGTGAAATTATGATAATCAATGCAGAAGTTTACGATGGTCATGGCGTATCGTCGGTTTCAGTTGATATGCGAGATTACGGGGGAGAACTTTCGCAATTGAATAAAATTGGAGATATTTGGGCAGGGCAAGTTCTAGTTCCAGATGGAATGAGTCCCGGTGAACGAAATCTAGCGATCAGAATGGTTGATGCTTTTGAATCAACAATAACGGTTGATAGAACAATAACTTCCGGTCTTTACCACATACAGTCAGAGAATGATGAAGATATTACTGTCACAGTTCTTAATGAGCCTCCGCAAATCGATATTGGAGACTTACGCAAGATTGAGTTAGGCGATGAAGATGTTGAATATAACTTAACAATAACAGTGGCAGACCATGATGGTCTTAATTGGGTTAAAGTGAGGTTAGGAAACCTTGCGCCTCCTGGCCAATCTACAACATGGTATACAATGTCTGCCAATGGGGATGGAACTTACTCTAAGCAAATCACAATAAAGAAATACATAGCACTTGGCACTCATGAACTACTTGTGAAAGCTATGGATTCCTATGGTTCTCAAACCGCTGAAGAATCAATCCCTATCATATTGGAGGGACCAGATAACCCGGTTTCCTCTGACGGGCCTTCTAGCAGTACGCTCACTTATGTTGCATTAGGCGGCTTAGGAATACTCGTGATTGCAGGTGCTGCAGTTTATATCATGCGTGGGTCTGATGAAGAAGGTGGCCTAGGTGGCTTTGGGGACGCTTGAGAGTCTTATTTTCTGTAATCGATAACGGTTTATACCTCCGTCCAATCCGATGGTTACACTTGCGAGAGTAGTGTAGTGGTTATCACCGAGCGTTGCCAACGCTTGAACCCGGGTTCGAGTCCCGGCTCTCGCACCACCTAATTACCAATATCAAGTAGTATTGAGTATGGTTGGTCCGACAATTTTAGCATCTTCGGGTCCCGACACACTGAATGCCAGAATGCAGTGCTGCGAGCAAATACCGACACCGTTTTCATAAATAACAAGTATTTCCCCAATCTCCCACAGGGAATCATCAGAGCCTGATGCCTGAACTACTGTACAGTTCCCTGTCGTACCGGTTGTAGCACATTTATGTGAGCCAGAATCTCTCTCAATTATTACTACCAGATCTGAAAAATCCATGTCGATTCCGCCTTGGTCATCAAGAGTGATTGTAAACAGTGCATCCGAGGTGCCATCAGAGTTAGAACCATCTTGGGGGTCACTAACTGAGTAGTAGTATTCCTCGCTCTCACTAAAGCAACCTGGGCTAGAAATAGAAAAAATCAGAACCATACCTAGCACAAACCAATCCCTGCCCATGTATTTGCGTCATAGTTAACTCATTTTAACTAATTTGAATATAGTTGACCCTGAGAGTTAATCCATCCCGCCTAAACAAGTGCCACATTTTCTTTGTAGGCGGCAAATTCTTAGCCTAGAATTAGCGGAAAAAATTATGGAAGAAAGTGATGAAGGTCCTGTTATTGGCTTATCTGGAATAATGAAATTAACTGGTCTATTACCAATAATGCTTGGAGCAGCATTTCTTTTATCACCAAAAACAGCAATAGCAGTTGGTCCCCAACTCACTGAGTATGGGATATTTGTGAGTATGTATGTGGGTGTTTTTGCAATTTTCCTCGGGTCTGCACAATGGCTCGTCTCGATTTATGTCAAGGAAAACCTACACGTTTTCGGACGCTTCTTTGCATTCGGTCTCGTATCGACCGTATTATTGGAGATTTATGGTTGGACATCTGGGCTTATTGAATTTGAATTTAAGTTCTTATTCGCCACCATGATCCCCGTTTCCGCAAGTTTTGTTTTATTGATGTATTCATTTAATCCTGAACAATCGAAACCGTTGGATGCCGAGAATTAATCTCTAAATCACCAGTGGTTTAGAGAAACGGTCCTATGAACCGAGATTTTTGATATGGTTTTCAATTGTCTCAGCACAAGCTTCGAAGACTTCGAGTGATTGACCTACAGGGTCTTCTAGATTCCAATCCTGATCTATTCTAATCAGGGGGCAACTAACTCCACATCCCATCGATATTACCATGTCATAAGATTGCCAATCTATATCATCGACTAGTTTAGGGTGAAGTCCCTGTGTACTAATTCCCTTGGATTCTAAGACCTTCAACGCGTTGACGCTAACACTGCTTGCAGGATGAGTTCCCGCACTTGCAGCATCATGGCCCAGGCTTCTAGCAATACCCTCTGCCATTTGTGACCGACAGGAGTTTCCAACACATACGAAGAGTAGGCGCATGACAGGCTGTGAGCAGAAGAGACATATGAACCAATGGCATGTAGCCTCAATAGATGTGGAGGCCAATATTGATTTATTCCGCGGTATTCACCGTTCTATTTGTTAGTCACATCATAGCAGCAGCAAAAGATTTACAACTAATTTTCCAAGTGATTGCAGCCTTGATAACAATTCAAACATTATTTGCAGGTTTAATTCTTCATTTACTCAGGGGAAATATTCTGCACGTTAGAGGTCCAGTCGTTGTTTTAAGCGCTGGTTTGGGATGGGCATATGCTGGTATGGAGGCTAGTTGGAATATACTACTGTGGGTGGTCTCGGCTATCATGATACACATTCTAACTGAAAGAGGTTTGAAGTATGTCACACCCGTCGATGCAACTGATGGCTGACTCTCCTGTGAAGGTTAACAACCCCGGCGCTCCCGAACCTGCATCTCCTGAAGATCAGAAAAAGATGGAAGCAGCGTACACTCAGATGAAACGCAAGATGGCAATATCTGAGATGGGTAAGACGATTAAACACAAAATTATGGTGCTATCTGGCAAAGGTGGAGTCGGTAAATCGACTGTCGCCACTGGACTCGCACTTTCACTGGCCCAAAAAGGTCTCAAAGTTGGATTACTCGATATCGACATAACCGGTCCGAATGTACCTAAGATGATGGGATTGGACGGCAGGCGTTTGAATGTAGAGGGTGGAAGAATCCATCCTGCCGAAGGACACCTTGGAGTAAAAGTCATCTCGATGGCTTTTTTGTTGGAAGATGAAGATTCACCCGTTGTTTGGAGAGGTCCAATTAAACTGGGGGCAATTCAACAATTCATTGGTGATGTTGAATGGGGAGCATTAGACTACCTAATTATCGACTTCCCGCCTGGAACTTCTGATGAGCCCCTAACAGTTGCTCAAAACTTACCAGATATTGACGGGATGGTAATTGTGACAACTCCACAAGACGTCGCTTTATTAGATTCGAGGAAATCGATTACCTTCGCTAATTCGCTAAAGGTCGCCGTCATAGGCGTAGTCGAGAATATGAGCGGTTATACCATACGAGGTAAAGCGCCTGCTGGAACAGCAATCGAGCTTGCAGCACCAGGTGGTAAAACACTCAAACTTACTACAGATGAAAATGGAGAATGGGCAGGAACTCTAGATATCTTCAAAGCAGGCGGCGGCGAAAGAACCGCTAATGATTTTGGTGTACCATTTTTGGGTAAATTACCATTTGACCCAGGGTTTGTACGCGGTGGCGATGATGGTGTTCATCGCATTGTGTCTGAACCAGAGGGAGAATCGTCTCTGGCATTCGCCAAAGTAGTTACAGAAATTCAAGACATTGTCGAATCGGCTTCAAACAGTTCAGGCTTGGAAATAATCTGAGGTTTTTACTATGGATATTCCTGAACTAAATCGCTTAGAGCGCAGAGAATTCGATATGCATCTAACATGGTCGGATGGGACGGAACACGAGGTCACCTATGATGACTTGCGGCATGCTTGTCCTTGTGCAAAATGTGCCCCTCAACGTAATGATGATGAATCTTCTAAGATTCTTCGCCGTAATGTTGAGAAATTACCCCGTGAGAAACCAACTGTTCGCCCAGTAGGACATTATGCATTATCTTTTGACTGGAATGCGGGGTGTTCTTCTGGAATCCATCGTTTCGAGAGAATATGGCGCCTTGGAGAGAAACTTGACCCTGATAATGGCAAAGGCTACGTCCACGGGGCATGGTGAAACGACCTGTAAGGTCGTATTTGTCGTAGTAACGCACTTGTATGCCATTCACTCACGACATCAATTGGAGGTCTTGCTGTGGACGGAGTATATCTGACTTGGTTGATATCAGCATTGGCTATTGGTGTGCTGTTAATGCCAATTGTAAAGCCACCTTGGGCAAAGGTAACTTCGCACGGTTTTATTGACTTTTTACGAAGATATTGGTTACATATCGGAATTGTATTATTAATTTACAATGCTAAGGACTTCCTTGATGAAGTCGATAGGATACTAATGGCCAATACAGATGGAATGTTGAACATGACTCCGTGGATTTATGCTATTGAAGGCGACATGGCATTGTGGGTCCAAGAAACGTTCATGTCAGATTGGCTAACTGCTTTCATGACCCACTTTTACGTGGTAGGATTCATGGTCATCTGCTATGTTTCAATCTTTTACTTCGCTTACTTCGATGACCGATATATGGCAGATAGAATTAGTTTGACTATCTTCTGGGTTTACATCCTAGCAATCCCGTTTTATTTATTCTTCAATGTTCACGTTACTGGCAATTATATTCCCGGAATGCAAACTCTCGCATATGACCACACTCCCGAAATCAATGATTGGTTCCATAGAATCGATCCTTTGACAAATGGAATGCCAAGTTTGCATATTGGTTTCCCATTCGCAGTTTGGCTATGTCTACTTCGCTTTGATTCTGATGGACGATGGACCATCTACCGTAGAATTGTATTTGTGTATGTATTACTCACAGCATTTTGCATACTATACCTTGGTATTCATTGGTTCATGGATATCATCGGCGGCATGATTGTTGCAGCAATAGCAGTTCACTTAGCTAACAAAGTTGCAGATCCGATGTGGCGTATTTTGGACGAGAGGACGATAAACGCTCGGTTAGCAACATTACTGACTAATCCAAAACGTGCATTTGGGGTAATAAAGAGCAATATTACAGAAGTTTTCTCAAGATATATCCGGCCTACTAGCAAGGAGACTAGTGTCATGTTGACTGTTGTCATGATAGCAGTTGCTGGAGTCATAACCTGGGATTTAACTCACCAATCATTCCCTGCTGGAGGCGTTGATGCTCCGGTAGGCGTAGCTGCGGCAGATGGTTGGCTAGTTACTTTGGATGACAGAGGTGAAGCAGCATTAGTTGTGGTTCACGATTTGTCAGACTTGGATTATGAGATAGACGTAGTTCAACCAGTTTTAGATTCTAATTCAACCTATGATATTAGAGATGGTATGCTCCTAATGGCAAACTCTACTCAGATTATGCTTGTAGATCTTAATTCTCCCGGGGAAATAAAAACTACATTTTCAGTAGACAATCCCAGTAAGGTTAGCTTTGTTTCTGATGATAGATTTGCGATTGTAGAAAATGGACAGGTAAAGTACTGGTCATTCGAAGGCTTAGAGTTAGATGGTCCAACAGCAACAGAAAACGATTCAGTTTGGTTATTCGAATCAAGCGATGACCTGATTGCGCTCGTCTTTACTAGTGACCAGGACACAGTTCACTTAGGGTTGGTCGATGGAGAAGGATTGATTGCGATTAACATCAACGCTACTGCTAATCCAATTGAAGATGAGATACTGGAAGATTCAGGGTTTAATGTAGACTTAGAGAATGCTACAATTACCGATATTGCAATTTTTGAAAACAAATTAGCGGCTACCATAGATGTCAACGCAACTTCGAGATTAATTCTATTAGACACTACAACTGGAGACAGTCAAATCATTTCAGACCCTAAATATGCAGCGTACGACCCAAATATGGGTCACGGGATATTGATGTTCTCAGCATATCAAAACATTGACCCAAGTAATGCTTCAGGCAAAGAAACAGATAGGGAGATAATGATTCATAATCTGAAATCTAATCTTACAACGCAGTTGACGGCAGACGAGTTAGATCAATGGGGTCCAATGGTTTTGAAGGACCACTTTGTATATCAGCAACTTAGTGCCAATGGAGATATTAGTGTTGAAGTACAAGAGAAAGAACCTAAGTTGCAACCATATACTTCGAATATCCTAAAGTTCGGGGTGATTTTAGTGGTCGCTCTAATATTTATCAACCTCATGCAGAGGCAGTATGAAGCTAACGCGGTTAGCCTCCATGATAGCGAACACGCTTCATGATTTGCTCTAATCTCTTGATAATATCAACTGCATCAGGGGGCTGTCCTCCCGGTGCAGGTTGTGGCTTTCCTAGTTCTTCATCGAGTGCAAGATATCCTTCGAGGACCAAGTCCATGGCATTTTCAACATCAGGATGGCTTGCTCTGAAAATTTCATACAATACGTGGAGGTCGATTCCAAAACCTTCCAATTCATATTCTCTTGATGCTAAACCTAAGTCGATAAGAACAGCGTCTCCCTCTTCTGTGACCAAGATATTATTTGTTGACAAATCTCCATGATTAACAGCATAGCGATGAAATTCTCTAATCGATTTACCAACTTTGAACAGCAGTTTCTCATCATATTCTCCTGCTCTGAGGACTTCAATTAATGGCCGACCTTCGATTTTTTCCATGATAATAACCGACTCATCCATGTCAACATCCCATATTGCTGGCACCGGAGCTCCCATTCCTGCTAACCAGATGGTAAGTTTCACTTCATTTGTCATTCTTTTTCGAGTTAAAGTACTATCCAGTTCAGGATGCCTCCATGCTCTTAGTCTACGCTTTTTCAGTATAGCGGGGCGCCCGAACCAGGTTCCGGAAATCACTTCCGCTTCAGCCCCTAAATGGAGCCTTTCCTCACCATTCCACGCTTCCATTGTATTAGCGGGTATAGTGTATGGTTGAAAAAGGAGTGCCTACACCGAATGTCGAGGCACACCTATGACAATGTCATTGCCGATGTGCGCCATTGACTTCTCCAATGACGCAATGGGTCCTGAAGAGACCGCAATCGCAGAGCGTATTGCAGAATTGAAAGAGCAGATGGGTGAAGACTTACTGATTCTTGGTCATCACTATCAAAGAGACCAGATTGTAATGCACGCAGACCTACTGGGCGACTCGTTTTTGCTTGCTGAATTAGCGGCTAAGTCCAAAGCAAAGAACATCATATTCTGTGGAGTACATTTCATGGCAGAATCTGCTGATATACTTACATCAGATGAACAAAATGTGATACTTCCAAACATGCGAGCAGGTTGCTCGATGGCTGATATGGCTGCTTTACCTGACGTCGAGGTTGCATGGAAAGATATCTTGGAACGCTCGGGATTAAGTGATCCTGCTACTGCAAAAGAAGGCGATTCATGTTTGATTCCTGTTACTTACATGAATAGCGCAGCAGAATTGAAAGATTTCTGTGGTAGGCACGGTGGAATTGTTTGCACTTCATCAAATGCAGAAGGAATCTTACAATGGGCATATGACAGAGCGGGTCCCAAGGGTGCAGTACTATTCTTCCCGGACCAACATCTAGGTCGGAATACTGGATTATCTATGGGCATCTCTCTCGACAAGATGGCAGTATGGACCCCTGGTCAAGATAATCAACTTCCTGAAGATGTAAAAATCGTATTGTGGCATGGTTTCTGCTCAGTACACAAAAGATTCACAGTTGGTCAGATTGACGCTTTTAGAGAACAACACCCTGAGGGATTAGTAGTAGTTCACCCCGAATGCCCGATGGAAGTGGTACAAGCTGCTGATGCTAATGGTAGTACGGAATATATTCGTAGATTTGTTGCAGACCAAAAGCCAGGAACGCATATTGCAGTCGGCACAGAAATCAATATGGTTGCTCGTTTGGATTCACAGCATGAAGACCTTCACATTCAGTGTCTAGAACCTACAGTTTGCCCATGTTCAACCATGTATATGATTCATCCAGTCTATTTGATGGATATTTTAGAACGGCTTGTAGATGGTGAAGTTCCTAATCAAGTGATAGTTGAGATGTCAGTTCAAAAAGGAGCAAAAATCGCTCTTGAAAGAATGCTTTCAATCAAGCAGTAATCTCGACAACTTTCCAACCAGCATATGCTAGAAGGGGGCATAGAACCATAGTTGCTAATACGTATCCTATGGCCTTCACTTGGTCATCACTCCACAATTCAATAGTCTCTACCGAGAATGCAGACATAGTAGTGAACGCCCCTAAAATACCAGTTCCGAGTAACAGAGTCATCTCCTTAGATATCATTTCACTTGCAAGTGCGGCCATACAAATTCCAAGTAGTAGCGAGCCTAATGCATTCACCAATAATGTACCTTGAGGATTTCCAATCCATTCTGATACTATGAAACGAAGTATAGCGCCTATTGCTCCACCCAAACCCACCGCCAGATATGAATTCACAAACCCCTCTCTGAGAGGGGGCTCTATCAATCATCCTCAAGTGCCTTCCATTACAGCATCAAATTATGACCTTATGGTTTATGACCAGTAATCGAGGTAAAGTTGACGAAGCCCGAGAGCACTTTTCCCACTATGGGATTGCGGTTAGACAATTTGAATTCGAAGCAAATGAGCCTCAGGCTGATGACTTAGAAGTCGTTGCATTATCAAAAATAGAGCAGGCGATTCCTCACCTACCTGACCCTGATGATATGTTACTAGTCGAGGATGCTGGTTTATTCATAGACGCATTGAATGGGTTTCCTGGAGTGTATTCTTCTTATGTGCTCGAAACATTAGATGTTCATGGTATACTGAAATTAATGGATCATCTTCAAAGTGATGACCCAATACAAGATGGGAACTTACGAAGTGCTGAATTCAGGGCTGTTGCAGTTCTCTATCACAAAGGGCAAACTACAGTGGCAGAGGGAGTCTGCCCCGGTAGAATTTCTCATCAACCTGTCGAAGGAGAAGGTTTCGGGTTCGACCCAATTTTCATTCCTGCAGATTTAGATGATGATGGCAATTCCTTAGAGGTAGGACAAATTGGAACTACAAGTACTCACGGTACGCCATTTGGCGGTATTTCATTAGATGAAAAACAACTCTTTTCTCACCGCCGCAGGGCCCTTTCAAGCCTACTTTCAACCCTCGACAGGCTGGGGTGAGATTCTTGAGTGCGGGCGTATTGGGTTGAGTTGAGCAGCATGAAATTATCCAGACTTGTCGTATTATTTCTGTTGATTGTAGACATCATTGTCTTCTTCACAATGCAGAACGATTTTGACGAAAATGGACGCTGGGCATTAGTTGGTTTCGCATTACTTTTGGCCATTACTTGGGTGTACTTGGGAGACACCGCAAAAGTGGCTAAACCAGTTCAAAAGAAGCGCAATGTCCAGCAAGTTGCGAAAGAAACAACCGAGTCTGAAGTAGATATCCCGGATGTAGTTACTGAAGATTCCATGGATGGAGCTTCATTACGCGAAAGGAAAATGGCTAAGGTTTCTGCGTCCCAGTCTGACAATGATGAGAATATGATCTCAGTAGAACCTGATGATGAACTGGAAGAGGTCTCAGTTTCTATTGAAGAGGTCCACGTTGCTGACGAATTCGTCGTTGAGGTTTCACCACAATCCATTGAAGATGCAAATATTGCTGCACATATCGACCAAAAGCGAGACCGCCACGATAGAATTAGAGTCAAGATAGAAGAGCGCCGTCGCTCTCAAATGGCTGAAATCAGGGCCTCTACCGCAAAGATGTGGGAAGAGCATTCTTCTGGTGAAGATTTAGTTAGTGTAATTCAGAGTGAAAATCACGGCCATAATGTTTTGATTGAACCAGCAACTGCAGAAGCAGGGCACGTATATGGAGCAACACTCGTTCGAATCGATACCTCTACAATTCTCAAACTCAGGATTCCACTAGATTCAGGATATGTTACAGTTGATGGCGGTCCTGTGCAACCAATCTTACCGGAAGGAATTCCTACCCCTGAAGAATTAGGACTTCCTCCATTGCCAGCCCCTGGCCCATCCGGGGCTTTAGCGGCGCTGAGAGATGAGATGGCATCCGATTGATTATCGGTGCTTCCACTCAGGGCTTGTTCTATCGACGAAGGCTTGAACTCCGATTTTTTGATCTTCTGAATTGAACAGTTCTGCAAAAACTTCGGCTTCAATCTCTACACCTTTAGTAATGCCATTGTCTAATGCTGCACGAATAGTACTCTTCGCAATTCGTAATGTGTGCATAGACTTTGAAGAGATGTTCTGAGCCATTTCCATAGTCTTACTTTCCAAATCCTCTGGAGAATATAACTGATTTACAATACCTAATCTGTATGCTTCCTCAGCATCGTAGTTATTTCCAGTCATCATCATCTCCATGGCCTTGCCATATCCAACGAGGTGGACTAATCTTTGAGTGCCGCCATATCCTGGAATCAACCCTAATTTGATTTCTGGAGTTCCGAATATTGCCCGAGTACTAGCGATGCGAATATCACAAGCACATGCAACTTCACATCCTCCACCTAATGCAAAACCATCTACCATTGCGATAGTTGGTTTAGATAAATCCCAGATGGCCTCAATTGCATTACCTGTGAATATCTCCTTAATCTCTTTGGAACCCTTTCCAATAAATTCGGTAATATCGGCGCCGGCAACAAATGCGTTCGGCTTAGCTCTCTTTCCTTCTTGAGGAGGATTGGGGCCAGCTCCTGTGATCACTACACATCTTACGGAATCATTTGAATCAGCCCAAGCGCACATTGCTTTGAGTTCGGAGATGACTTCTTGATTCAATGAATTCAATTTGTCTGGGCGATTTATGGTTACCTTTGCAATTACACCGTCTCCGCTTTCGCAAGGTATTTCTTCAATAATTACAACTTCGCTCATGCCACCTCCGAGGGAGTCATAGCAAATCAACTTGTAAGCACACATTGAAGTTTGAGAGGCCCACCCTTGGGTTATGTCCGGCGCCGAAGACTCATTGGTGGTAGCAAAGGATTTAGGAAAAAGATACGGCGATTTTATTGCGCTTCATCCTCTTGATGTCAAAGTAAGTTCAGGAGAGTTTTTCGGAGTATTTGGTCCAAACGGAGCAGGTAAATCCACTTTCATCAAATTGTTGACTGGGCAATTACGACCTAGTATCGGGGCGGTAGAAGTCTTAGGAATTAACGCTGCTAAAGATCCTCAAAAACTCAAAGCAAATATTGGAATTGTTCCTGAATCAGAATCTCCTCCTTCATATCTAACCCCAAGCGAATTTCTGCATTTCGTTGGTAAACTTCGAGGAGTCGAGGATTTAGACAACAAGGTTGAACACTGGATGGACTGGTTTGGTCTCGATGAGAAGAGAGATACTATGTGTAAAGATTTGTCAAAAGGACAACGCCAGAAAGTGATGCTCGCATCGGCATTTATTCACGAACCGAGATTACTATTTTTAGATGAACCATTCGCAAACTTGGACCCGATTTATCAGAGGAAATGCCGCCAATGGTTACTGGATATGGTGGCAAATGGTGGGACGATTTTCCTTTGTTCACACGTCCTTGAAATGGCGGAAAGAATGTGCAATAGGATGGCAATAATCAACAACGGTAAAGTCCTTGCAGCAGGAACTGTGAAAGGATTGAAGGAAAAAGAAAGCGAGACTCTGGAAGATGTTTTCATTCGCTTAGTTGGCCATTCGATTGCAGAAGCTGAAAGATTGGGCGATGAAGGTGCAGACGAGGAGGAATAGTTCTGCCAGCAGTAATCGCCAGTCAAGATTGGTCTGAGGTTTCTGATTCAAAGGATTCAGAATCCCTCGGCTCCTCCGGTGGTGGTGAACATTTACACACTCCTCTAGCAGGGTTTGGTGCATTTTCTGCAACTTTCAAAGTTATGTTCGTTGAAGAGTTTCGTGAAAATTTAGATTTTGCTAAGAAAAGAAGAATTTTGCTATTTCCACTATTAGTTGCTTTAGTCACGATGGTTGCTACTATTGGTTTACAATTCCTTGTAGGAGAAGGAGCCGCTCAAGGGGCTGATTCAATCTCAAATTCTCAAGATTTTAGTTGGGAGGAGATGAGGTTAGGTCTTCATTTACCCCTTTTGATGTTTAGTTTAGGGATGGGCTCATTCGCTTTTCTAGGTAGGGAGAAGGTATTGTCAAGAACAGGGACAAAGAATTACATTTTGGCTTCACCTGCACTCCAGCCTCTCACCAACTCGACCGCACATTTCGCATATTACATGAAAGATTTATCGTATTATGTGATGCTAATCTTGACTCCAGTTATCTCAGGAATGGCTATCGGGATTACATTACAATACTTCACAGATGTAAGCACTCCACTAGAATTTAGCAGCCTGCCTCGAACCTGGATTGCAATGGTTGTGACTTTGGCACAAGGCCTTGCATTTTCATTCATAGCCTCTTCACTCTGGCTACTAGGTGGATGGTTTAGCAGGCTAACACCGTTAGTTGTCATCGCGTTAGGAACTGCTCTTGGCCTTGGGTTTGTTCCTAGAGAATACATTCTTTGGGGGCTTTCAACTCAGCAGCCCGATGGAATATTCCTTGCAGTCCCTGCATTAGCGGCCTCAATTTCCTTAGCATGGGCTGCTTCGAAATTAGTTCGTGATGACTTTGAAGTAAAAGTAGTTTCAAAGAAAGAGATTTTCCTTCCTGCATGGAATCGTCTAGGTTTCCTCGGTAATGGCACATTACGTCTACTAGTGGCTAAAGAAGCAGTTGATCTAATTCGCTCCGGTTCTCTAAAGAAAATGACAGTATCGTATTCAGTTCCTCTAATCGTCTTACTGTTAATGGCTTGGCTTGTCGACTTTGCTGAAGCCCCAATTCCGATAAATTTGCTATCGTATGCTCCATTCTTAGGTTTCTTTGGTTTCAATTTCTATTCTTGGTTAACAGCCTTAGATTCTCCAGAACATATGAACGGGTTACCGCTAAGCGTCCCCCAATTGATACGTGCTAAAGTCACAGTTTATTTCTTGGCGACAACTTGGATTTCAGTAATTTTCCTATGTTTGATGGCTTGGAAATTAGATGAGTGGGCTGTGCTCCCAGTAGGCCTTGTTGTAATGATTGCAAACAGCATCTATATCGTTTGCCTCACTGCTTTCTTGATGGGACTCTCTCCAAATAAAGCAATATTTGATGCGAAAATAATGACTTGGTTTTGGATTGGTACAGTCATTCCATTGCTTTCATTATTCCTTCTTTCCTTCACCCAGGGCGATGTTTCATTTTACGAAAACTGGGCAGACCAAGTTGGAGACAAAGGCTTGGATGCTGAAGCAGCAGTATATGATGAAGAGAAAGTCGTTGCAGGCTTCAAGGGAATCCTTGGGGTAAGTGTTGGGCTAGTGGCTGCCGCAATGGTGTTGCTGAAACTACTTGATCGTAAGTGGGGAAGGGCAGAGTTCAACAATTGAAACCGTTCCGTGCCAAACATGGGGCTAGTAATTGCAGTCAGTGGATTGCCTGCTGCGGGCAAGGGGGAGTTTGCTGCAATACTAGCATCTCACGGAATTCCCGTACGTTCAATGGGCGACATGGTTAGAGCCGAAGTAAAGGCTCTAGGCGTGGAAGAGTTGCCACATGTATTTGGAGAAGTGGCAGCAAAAATGCGTGAGGAACATGGGGAAGATGTTCTAGCTCAGCGTTTAACTTCGGCAATCGATGAATTGTTGTTACAAAATCCAATTGTTCTGATAGAAGGCCTTCGTGGTACAGCGGAGAGAGAAGTTTTTTCAAATCACTGGTCTAATGATTTCTTAGTAGTTGCTGTTTCAGCATCGAAGAATTTGAGGTTTCAAAGAGTAGTTTCTAGAGCCCGTTCAGAAGATGGTAGCCTTTCTGATTTAGAACAGCGTGATGCTCGAGAAACAGGGTGGGGCCTCGATGTAATAATTGCTGAGGCAGACCAAATATTCCCTAATGAGTTGGGTCTTGAGGAATTAGAAACATCCGTTACCGCTTGGCTCAAGAGTCTGTGAGAGGGCCCGTAGGGCCCCTCACAATGGCGAAAGGTCATAACCGAGCGGAACCGTGTCTTGTCTGTTAGGGGAGGTTCTACGTATGGCGAAAAAGAGTGGTGGTGGCCAAAAGAGGCAACGTAACCAGCAACGTGCAATGTACGATGAACTTGACAAATACCCGGTTATGCCACCTCATGCCTTTGCACGAATTGTTCGTGATAAAAGGACACTGAACATCATTTACCAAATAATTGAACCTCCATTAAACAAGAAAGAGCAAGAGTGGCGAGATGAACTTCTTGATATTTTTATCCGCTCATTAACTGTCAATATCGATGAAATCGATGCTGACCCAACCGCTTACTTGCGTACTGCAATGGATAAAGTCATCAAAGCGTATGGGATGAAAGTCAATAAGAAATCTAAATCCAAACTATTCTACTATCTAAGAAGAGATTTAGTCGGATATGGAAAGATGGATGTTCTGATGAACGATGCTAACGTGGAAGACGTATCCCTCGACGGTACAAATGTCCCAATTTTCGCATACCACCGTAAATTCGAATCGGTAGAGACAACTTGTCTATGGGAGACCGACCATGAACTGGAATCTTATGTAATCAAATTAGCTCAGCGTTGTGGTAAGCACATCTCTGTTGCAGATCCTCTACTTGATGCTACGTTGATGGATGGTTCCAGAATCGTTATGAAATTGGGCCGTGAAGTGTCTACTCGTGGTTCTGCATTTTGTATTCGAAGGTTCAAGGACGACCCGTTCTCTCCATGTGACATTATTGCATTCAGAACTCTGTCATCATTGATGGGAGCTTATCTTTGGGTTGCATTCCAGAATGAAGTTCCACTGTTATTCGTGGGTGGTACAGCGTCTGGTAAAACAACTACACTCAATGCCATGTGTATATTTATCCCATGGCAGATGAAGATTGTCAGTATTGAATCTACGCGTGAAGTAAACATTCCTCAGCCTAACTGGGTCCCTGGATTAACTCGACAAGGATTTGGTGGCGAATCTAATGAAGGTGAAATTGGAGAATTCGAGTTACTAAAGGCAGCTCTCCGAGAACGACCTGAATACATTATCGTGGGTGAAATTCGTGGTGCAGAGGCATATGTTCTATTCCAGGCAATGGCTACTGGTCACTGTGCTTATTCAACAGTGCACGCAGATTCAGTAGCATCTCTAGTTCACAGGCTAGAGAATAAACCGATTGATATCCCTCGTGTATTATTGCCTGCTTTGGAAGGCTGTGTTATTCAGATTCAGACTCGTATTAACGGACGACGTGTTAGAAGAACTAAGCAAATTGTAGAAATTGTGGGTATTGATCCAAACTCGATGGAAATTATCACTAACGAAGTTTTCCGATGGAATGTAACGAATGATGATTTCATATTCTCAGGCAAGTCATATGTTCTTGAGAAAATCATGGTTAAAATCAATTACAGCCAAGATGAGATGAGAAGAGAACTTCGTACAAGAAAGCGAATTTTAGAATGGATGGTACTCAATGACATTCGTAAGGCAGACCAAGTCAGTCAAATAATTACTGAATATTACGTAAGGCCACATGAAATTTTAGCACGTGTAGACGGTCTTCGTTGAAATCGCATAAATTAATGAAAGGGGGGAGATGAATGGAATTAACGGCTTGGCAAAAAATATGTCACCGTATTCTAGGCAGGGCTTTCAAGAAAAAGGCCCGTAAAGATAAGGTTCTCTCAGCCAATTTGGTTAAAGGAAATATCCCTGTAATGCCCGAGGTATATCTGGCACAAGTATTCGTTACTACTGTAGCGGTTTCTATGATTTGTGGTATGCTAATTGCTGCGGTGTTCCTTCCTGAAATCGGTTTGATCGATTGGTATGAATCACGTGCAGATGAATCCACAGCAATGGCATGTTATGAGTGGGAATATTGGAATTCAGACCTTGTTGATGAGACATTAGAGAGCCGCGGCTGTCCATATTTCAAGTACATGGAATTTCCATTCTTTGCCCAAATATTGATTCCAGTTTTCCTTGGCTTCTTGGTTCCATTTGGCACCTTCCGATATCTGAAAGGCGCTGCAGGCAGAGCTGCACATCAACGCGGGGTTGCTCTTGAGAAGTTCTTGCCATATGCTGCATCCTATACTGCTGCAATGGCGGCTGCAAATGCGACACCTCACAAAATTTTCAGGTCCTTAGCACTCAATGAAGACATCTATGGAGAAATTGCATATGACTCTGCGATGATTTATCGAGATGTATCTTTACTTGGATATGATTTACTAACCGCTATGAAAATGGCAGTAGACAGAGCCGCATCACCATGGATGACCGAGTTCTTCCAAGGGATGGTCGGTACATTGACTGCAGGAGGTTCTCTCAAACTGTACTTCCTAAACCGTGCCGAGCATTACATGCGTGAAAACCGTACGCGATTACATGATTTCCTAGAATCTCTTGCTATGCTTGCGGAATCATATATCGTAGTCGCAGTAGCAATGCCACTGTTCTTGATTGTAATGCTTGTAATTATGTTCTGGGTAAGTGGTGCTGGTGCACAGTTAGAAGAGAGTACATTGTATTTGGTCGTACTATTGTTCCTTCCAATGATTCATGCAATGTTCGCATTCATTGTTTGGTCTTCTAGTGAAGAACAAAAGATGTGATTAGGAGGTGAGAATATGGCACGTAAGAAAGAAAAAATTACCGTGAAACTCGATCTTCCTAAAGACGACTCAACTTTGACTAAGTTGTATGCAATACTTGGAGTGAGTATCTTCTTCGGTCTGATATGTTTTACATTCTGGATTACCAATTCCCATTTCACCACATCTCCTAATGGTCAACCATTATTCGTTAACACTGTGTGTAAATATGACATGAATTATATTCCTACTTTCGCCGACAATGAGTCTTGTTCCATTCTCAAAGACGAACCTGATGTTTTAGTGATGGTGCCAGAGGATAGTTGGGTTGACTTCAAATCTCTTGGTCAGATGTTCGATGTACCTGGCATGGACGAAAATATTTCTGACGTTAGGCCGCCCCAGCCGTTGGTAGGAACTTGTTCTGTAACTACATCAGCACCTTCTGCTTATTCTTTCATCCTCAACGACCCTCAAGGTGTTGAAATTGCCAGATACGAGGGAATCTCACTTAGTAAAGATGACAATTGTAAATTAAAAGTTGAAAATATGGAGCAGGGTAGCCTTTACCAAGTCATAATTACTTCAGAAGAGCCAGTTCAAGATGCGACGTATCGGCTTGAAATGGAATATTTTGATGGTGTCCCTGAGAATATGAATAACGAGTCTCAATGGATAGGGCCTGAAGTTAACCTAGGTGGATTATCTCTCAGACCAACAATATTCCTCAATTTCTTTGGCTTAGGTTTCTTTATCACTTTCTGGCCTGCATCCTATTATTGGGATAGTGTAAAAGTTAGAATCAATCGAATGGAAGAGAAATTCCCTGATTTCTTAAGAGATTTAGCTGAATACTGGAAAGGAGGTCTGTCCATGACAGTGGCAGTTCAAACGCTGGCGACCAGTGAATACGGTGCCCTGAATGACGAAGTCAAAAAAATGAGTGACCAACTATCATGGGGTGTTTCATTCGGAGACGTTATCGAAATGTTCGCAGTAAGAGTCGGAACTCCACTTGTCATGCGAGCTATATCATTGATTTCTGAAGCAAATCGAGCAGGCGGT
Organism: Candidatus Poseidoniaceae archaeon; assembly: GCA_949373075.1. Classification (GTDB taxonomy): domain Archaea; phylum Thermoplasmatota; class Poseidoniia; order Poseidoniales; family Poseidoniaceae; genus MGIIa-K1. The sequence goes on from CASIBX010000017.1 coordinate 59,065, forward strand.
AAGATTTCTGATATTCTTGTTACAGCAGCAAATGACAGCCGTGAAATCAAGTTCCTTGAAGGTGAACGAAAACGAACAATCGCTTCATACATCTCGGTTATTTGGACTTCTTACGGTGTATTCCTAGGTGTTATTGTTGTTCTAGCTAAGGTTTTCATTCCAGCGATTGCAGGTTCAAACTCAGAACCTAGCTCCGACGATGCAGCAGGTGGCGGACAACAATTAGGAAACATGGTTATCCGTAATATCGAACCACTCTTTTTCCTGACAATTTTCTATTATGGAGTTACGATGCAAGCGTTAGGAAACGGTTCAATGGCTGGTTTGATGGCTACTGGAAGATTTAGTAGTGGAATGAAGCATTCTGGAATGATGATTCTCATGGCTATGCTGTGTTTCAATCTAATTGTATTCACTCCTGATCTGATTGGTGTTACTACCTTACCTGCTCTAAAGCCTTCAGCAGGGACCTTCTCACCATGAGGTGGTAAAATGCGCGATGATGAAAATGCACAGATTCACATCCTAGAGATGTTGACTTTGTTTTGGCTTTTTTTCATGACTGCAGCATTTCTAATTACAGTACATGTTCCAGATGAACCGAGTATTTCTATGGATGCAGAGATGCAATTTGCAGGTGAAGATGCGATTAATCTCGGCTTGGCTACAAGTTCTGAAGATGGAAATTACGACTCTAGGTTAGCAGAATTTCTTGCTGCAGGAGATAAAGATGAAGCATGTGAGTTAGTTCAGGATTATCTTGCAAGTGGAGTTGAAGCAAATTGCTGGTTAGCAAAAGACTCTGCAACTTCTCAACCATATGGCGAGACCGCTAACCCTGGATCTAATACTGTGACTGCGCACGGTTTGGTAGCAGTAGATGGTCATATTTGGACATTAAGCCTTGACTTATGGGAGCGTGGTGCTTGATGCGTAACAGTAGCAAGAATGACCGTGGACAAATGTTGTTGGCGACAGGAATAGTCTTGATGATGTCATTGTTGTCTATGGCTATTTTTGGAGTAAAGATGGCTGGTATTTCCATGCCGCACGATACGGCAGGAGATGATACAATCCAAGCTTCGGGTGATATTGCCGACAACCTACCAGACCTGACCGAATCACGTGCTCAGATTTGGTATGATGCCGGGTTATCTGAAATTGAAAGTGTTGAAAAATCAATCAACTCTCTTCATGATGATGTTTTGCACCATGGTGAAATACGTGGAGTTGAATTAAAATTACTCAATATAACAGTAAGTGAATCAGATGGTATTGTATCAGTTAGTACCGAATTAGGAGCAGCAGACCGTAAATCAATGTTGACTAGAACCATTTCTTTTGAAATTGACTTAGATGATTGATCAGTGAGATTTTCTCCACTCGTTCCAAGCCAAGTCAAACCAATGGTCCACTCGCTCCATTGTGTCCTTCACCCTTGTCGGGTCTAAAGTTTTCCAGTCAGCGAGTCTAGCCTTTTCTTTCAAAGAATCTTGAATCGTTCTGATACGGGGTAGTGAAGAAATGTATCTATCTGCATTTCTAAAAGAGTGACTTTCTCTTTGTTTGAGGAAACTTGTATGCTGAGAAATATCTTCGACATGCATTACAATTCCTATGGCAATTCCACCTGCCTCCTGCCAAGAGCGTAGGAGTCTTGTGCTTGGCTCGATGTGTACACCTTCTAAGATTAGGTCTATACCTTCTCTGCGTGCTCTTTCAATGGTTGCCAAAACTCCTGCCTCTACCGCTTTACAGGTATCCTGCCAATCAAGAACCGCATCTCCAGATTCACCACGTGAAAAAGAAGAGCGATGTAATGCAGGTGACTGTGAAGTATCTACTACTCGCATGATTTCTCTAATTGCATCAGTTGATAGTAGCCTAGCGAATGAATGCTCATTTGCAATTTTGACAGCAGTAGTTGACTTGCCTACACCTGTGGCTCCTGCGATTAAGACCAGAATAGGAGGCCGTCCTGTGACTTTAGTTGTAGTCGCTTCAGCGATACCTATCCTCTTCGCCATCAGACCTTGCTGTTCCTGCTGGCTAATCAAGACAACCCTAGATGGGAGAGGCTTTGAGGCAGTTCCTTCTCGCCCTCACTATGACGAGCGAACAGATGTTGATTGCTGGCGAATGGTGTGATGCAGAAGATGGCGCTACTGCTGATATTTTGAATCCGGCTACTGGTGAAGTAATCGCTAAAACTCCTAAAGCTACAATTGGCGATGTTGAGAAATGTGTTTTGGCTTCAAGAGCAGCATTACAATCGAAAGACTGGGCCGCAATGGATCCTGCACAACGCGGTAGAATCTTACAGAAAATGGCTGCAGCAACATATGCGAATGCTAAGAGTTTAGCAGCATTGGAATCTTCCAATAATGGCAAAACATTCCGTGAGGCGCTAAGTGAAATCCGTTATGGTGCTTGGACTTTAGAGTACTTTGCAGGGTTATCTGATAAGATAGAAGGAAGTACAATTCCAGTTCCTGGAAACCGTCTGAATTACACTTTGAGGCAACCTCTTGGAGTTACAGCACATATCGTTCCGTGGAATTTTCCCCTACAACTTGCAATTCGTTCCATCGCACCTGCTCTTGCAGCAGGTTGCACTGTAATTGCTAAGCCAGCATCATGGACGCCACTTTCCCTTATCGCTTGGGCTAAAGCCATGCAAGATTCAGAAGTGGGCTTACCTGCTGATGTACTACAGGTAATCACAGGCTCAGGTGGTCTAATCGGTGATGCTCTTGCAGGACATGCTGGAGTAGATGGAGTAGTTTTGACTGGTGGAGTTCCAACCGGTCAGGCTGTTATGGCTAAGGCTAGTGAGAACCTCACCCCTGTAACACTTGAACTCGGTGGAAAGGGTGCAAATATTGTATTCTCAGATGCCAATTTACGTCACTGTGCAAAGGCGATCTGCTTTGGTATATTCATGAATGCAGGGCAGATGTGTTGGGCAGGTTCTCGTCTCATTGTTCACGAAGATGTTCATGATGAATTAGTAGATGCAGTAGTTGCTGAGGTTTCCAAGTGGCCAGTTGGCCCAGGAATGGAAGAAGGAGTTCGTATGGGAAGTATGGTTCATACATCTCATCGTGATGATGTGCTCAACATGTTGTCTAAGGGATTAGAGCAAGGTGGAGAAGTCGTATGCGGTGGAAACGCATTAGACCGTGAAGGTGCATTCATGGAAGCAACAGTCGTCACTGGAGTGTCTAGTGATAATCTACTATTCCAAGAAGAATTATTCGGACCAGTTCTTGCTGTAACCAAGTTCAGTGAAGATGCCGAAGCTCTTGCACTGGCTAATGATACACCATTTGGATTATTGAATGGAATCTGGACAAACAACCTTTCTCGCGCTCATCGCTTTGCAAGGGATGTTGAGTCAGGTATGGTCAGTATCAATGAATACCCGATTACATTCCCTCAAACCGCCTTCACGGGTTGGAAGAAATCTGGAATTGGAATCGAGCAATCTAAGGATGCCCTCAATTTCTATACCAAGGTAAAGAACGTCAATGTAAAGTTGTGATTCCATGAATGTAAGCCAAAAAGACGGCGTTACGGTAATCCAGTTGACTGGAGGCTCAGCCACTCAATCCTTCAGTAGAGAATTTATTCCTAAAATTAGGGATGTAATTTTGGAACACATAGGTTGCAAAGCAATTGTCATTACAGGAGAAGGGCGATTCTTTTCTGCAGGTGCAGACCTTGTAGCATTCCAAAAATCAATAGATGAAGGCAACAGTGTGGAACTGATCAGATATCTCACAGGCATACTACACCCGCTTCTTTTGAAGATGCGATCTTCAGAGACAATTTTCGTAGCCGCTCTAAATGGTGCTTCAGCAGGAGGGGGACTTGGACTGGCACTTGCATGTGATGCAAGAATAGCAAGCCCAGGTGGTAAAATGGCCGCTTCATATTCCGGTATTGGACTTTCTCCAGATGGTGGAACCACCTGGCTATTACCAAGACTTGTTGGCGAGCAAGTAGCGAGGAAGTTTTTCTTTGAAAATGAAGTTTGGAGTGCAGAAGATGCATTTGTTAAAGGTGCAATCGATGAAGTAGTTTCAGAAGATTCTCTAATTGAAAGAGCGGTCGAAGTAGCCAATACTTGGTCGCAATGGGGTAGTCATACCAAAGAAGCAACCAAGCATCTCTTACTCACTCAAAATGTCAATGACCTTGAAACTCATCTAAAGCATGAGAGAACATTGATTGAAGCAGCAGGTACCACGTCTGCATTCGCAGAAGGAATAGATGCTTTTCTGAACAAACGTAAACCCGATTTCTCAGACAAAGAGTGATCCTGATGCGAGGAATGCGGTATTTGCAGACAGGAAGGACATGACCGAAGGTCTTGTCCTAAACCTGAAAAGGCCTCAGACAACGGCCCTTTGGTTGTCGAATTTATGCAAAATTCAGACCTAATTGGAGAGAAACCGACCCAACAGGAGATGATTTGTCTGAAGCTTTTGAGAAAATAGGCGACCAAATATCTATTCCAAGTCCTAAGCAACTCGTGGCCCAAACAATTTACAATCTCAAAACCGAGGAACGTATTCAGCAAGGTATTGAAGAGGTCAAGGAATTGGATGAAGAAATGACTGAGCATGAATGGTATCGTAAGAACCGCGATGCTATACTGTTCGTTTTAGGAGCAGGAGCATTGATGCTATTACTATCATTGTCGATAATTCTCATACTCATCTTAGAGTATTTGTCTTTATGATTACCAAGGGAACTTAGCAGACCAAATAATCAGGTCATTAAGTATGACTTGGATTCCAAGGAATACCGAACCAAGTAGCATTATTTTTGACCCATCTACTCCGTCTTGCATAGCTCCATACGCAAGGAGTCCTAACATTATATTTCCAACAGACGCCAATGCTAGGATTCCAATAACCAAAATTGGTGTCCAAGAGTATGAATTATTCATGTGGAAAATCGTACTGTCAATCCAGAGCATTGATGGAATCAAGAATAGAGCATATGCGAGTAACAACCTCATGCCACCATTGCCATCCGATTCACTCCATGGCCATCTAAGAGATTCGAGTAGCGCAACATCGAGTTTGAATAATGCAACCCACCAGTACATCATGTATCCAATTGCAGCAAGGAACATGAATGGCACGATGTATGTAATCCAAGTTTCAGGAACACCTCCCCATAATGAATCCCAATCATCCAAGCGAGAAAGAGCGAATGCGTAACTGATCAAAACTAGGGGTCCAGCGATGAATGTGGATTTACGAATGAATTCCCTAGAGACTTCCATACTCGGTTCTATGGCGTTAGCACTTAATGGGTTGTAATTTTCTTTGGAAATTTTATTGAATTGTTATTGTTTCAGTTCCCGCCAAGGTATCTTCTTCTCTGACTCCGAAACGAGTAATCTCAATATCGCACGTCACCGAACATATGTCAACGCCATTTTCGCTCAATGTTGCAATTTCTCCATCTTCCCAAACAGCATAGTACTCATCAACGCCCGAAAACGAAATCATACAATCTGAACTAGAATAAGTATCACACTGGTGTGTTTGACCAGCGATAGTCAACTCAACCCAGAACCCGAAATATCCTTCAGACACATACCAATCAATTTCTCCATAGAATTCATCCAACTCAATAGTCATCAAGTTGTCATCCGTTGAAGTTGATACCGCATCTGAATGGTCTAGAGCTAGGTATGTAGCATTCCAAGCATCAGTAGGGCTAGCTCCACTAGGGTCTGCCCAAACCCAGGTGCAGAATTCTGGCTTGGCTGTTGAATTGATTGCTGCATGAAGCGTTTGATCATCTGCAAAAGCCCCTTCTGTGAAATATACATCACATTCTGTTGGCTTATCATCATAATCAGTGTCTACGACCACGCCACTATCATCAATCCATTCTGAATATATCATCCCAAGGAACAACAGGTCACCGTCAATATGGTAATTTGAAACTATGAAGTGGTTTGATTCCCACTGTGGATAATGCACACCTTCTACCAACATTGAATTTTCAATTGTCCAGCAGTACCCTGAGACTGCAAGAGAATTAAGATGCCCAGTTTTTGTTCCGTCCATGTGGACATTAACTCTCCTTGGGATCTAGGTCTTCAAAGGTATGCTGAGTCCAAGACCCAACCAAATCTTGGTCAAGGTTTTTTGTATCTACAAGGCTCAACCAATCCATCCGATGAATCATCATCGTCACCTATGCATCCAGATAGGGAAGCAATGAATAAAGTGGCACACATGAATCCTATTCGGAAGCTCATAGATGATGGTCATACTGTAGGTTTTTAATTATGAGTAAAAAAAACTCCAAAAAGTAAGTTTTGTCGTTTTTTGATATCAATTTTCCCCATTAAGCATTGGAAAATAACAAAATAAGGCCGCAATGCTATTTTATACTTAAGTAAATTAACATTAAGCAAAAGAGTTTGTGGCACTATAATGGGTCTATTGCATAATTTCATTCCAATAATTGGTATAAAACACCAATACCTTTTTAACTAATGACTGTTTAGGGTATTATGCAGCGGAGAAATGGTGGTACTATGCAAATACAATATTTCACTAGGTTGGGTCGACATCGCAGTCGAGTTCGATCTTATGAGCGTGAACCAATCTAACTGTAATACAGAAGCCTCCAACTGGAGAATTGGATTAAGCCTAGCTTAGGCTATCTTTCAGAGGGGCTTAGCGTTCGTAAGAACGTAAATCAAGCCAAATGGGGGTGTGGTGTAGTGGATAGCATAAGTGGCTACGAACCACTTGACCCCGGTTCGAATCCGGGCACCCTCGCTGGCTTGATAATTTCTCAGGGTATGTTGTAGTGGATATCAAGTCAGTTTGCGGAACTGTCAACCTGGGTTCGAATCCCAGTACCCTGGCCAATTCAAAGGTGATAAGAGCTGAAAATAAAAATGAAAATAAAAAACGAAAAGGAAAAAGAAGCGACTGAAAACAGACGCTAGGGCTGTATCAATCAATGGTGTCTCTGGTTTTTGGGAAACACCCAAGGCATGAAAATTGCTGGATTTACAATGGAAGAATGCCAACGAGTCCAATTGCTGGATATTCATCAATCCACAATGATATCCAGATTCTCAATGTGAGTGGTATACAACCCAGAAGATAGGAAATGTCAGGGTTTGGCAGTCAGAAATGATTTCCGACATCAGAGATTAGCATTTCCACAAACACACATCTGGGTGGATACATGGAATTGCTCAAGGCCATTTTGGCAGAAAATGAAGCAAAGAGGAATGATTGATTTCGATCGCCAATGATTACTCCTGGCCTTGTGCCAATACGACCTGCACAGACATGTCATAAAGACAGGCCTACGGCGATACCAGGAGGTGCTGTATTTGACTGAGAAAGAATGCATACAACCCATGGGAGCACATGAAGTGGGAACTGGATTTAGATTCCATAGAGTTCATTATATCGGCATTTATGTGAATACAATAGACATGGCGGATACAGACTGGTCTGTGGCCAGAGCACATTGAAGAGAGTATCAACATCATTGAAGGCGGATAGGAAATTTGACTTCGAGATATCAGAAAAAAGAATGGCTAGCATTATTGCAAAGTTGATTTGCGGAAACGAAGTCGATCACCATCTCAGAGAATACATTTACCATAACTGGCAAGCATGGATCTAAGTTCAGATTTCGATGTCAAGTCTCGAGCACTCGAGGTGGCTGCCACCCAACAGCCTGAGTTCCCATGCAACCGGCACTTGCAAATATCAAAAGAGGCGCCAGGAATAAACATATTTTGGGAGATCACATGGCGAACCTAGAAGCATCATCAGTCTTCCTGGAAAATAGAAACGTCCAGTGAAGAAGGACGGTCTTGGGTTCCAAAACTTCCCC
>CASIBX010000018.1 GCA_949373075.1 Candidatus Poseidoniaceae archaeon
ATGACATTCGCAGGTAAGCCAAAGACCGAAGTTGCTGAGAAAGTTCACGAGCAAACCGCTTGGATTCCAATCCCTCTAGTCATTTTGACATTCATGACTCTGGGCGCATTCGTCTTAGCAGGAATGCATGCAGGCCATTGGTTAGGAGATTTCAATAACGGCCATTACTCCAATTTCTTTGACGGTATTGGCTATGAATTGGAGCATGTATTCATGAATCATGACATGTTCTTGTTCATACTTACTTATGTTGCAATTGGCTTGTCTTTAATCCTAGGTCCATCTCTTGCAATGTCCCTTTATGGTGGAAGTCTGGATGATGGACAGAAGGCAAAACCTTGGATGCAGTGGGCGATTTCCCTATCTGCTAAGGTCAACAGCAAATCCAATTTCGATAACAGCGCATGGGCAAACTCAAGCCTGTCTGAATCTCTGCACAAGAGACTTCACTTCGACGATATTTATGACGCTGCAATGTTAAAAATCGTAGTAGGATTTGCAAACCTATCCGCCCTCTTCGATTCTAAGGTAATAGATGGTGTAATCAAAACGATTGAATCCACTAGCCAAGAAGTATCTAGAAGGGTTCGTTCACTGACCACTGGAAGTGCTAGAGATTACATTATGATGGCTGCTTTAGGAACACTGGTCATCTTCATGTTACTATGGGGGGTGGCTTGATTGAGCGGTAGTCAAACAATGGATATCAAAAACAAGGAGTTCATGTTAGTCGGTGGCTTACTGGTTGTAGTTGCTGGCCTGATGGCTTTCTTCCCTTCACTTGGTGATTCGGATACCACTGTTGATTGGATCAGTATACCATTAGTTGGTTTCCCGATAATAATCAGTGCAATTTTGCTGGCATTCGCTAGTCAAGAATCACGTTCACGCAAGGAGGTTATTGCAGTACCAATCCGTCTATTCACGCTCTGTGCATCTATGATTCCATTAGCGATTTCTACCGCTCTATTCTTCGATTGGCTGATTTTAGTCGATTGGGATTTGATGTACAATGAATACGCACTTGAAAAAGAGTATCTTTGGATTGAATCTATCGGTGTATCTTGGCACGTTGGAATGGATGGTCTATCCTTCCCAATGGTTTGGTTGACTACATTCCTTGTTCCAGTCACCATAATAATGACCTGGAATGAAAAAGATGGTGCAACCTATTATCCACTTCTATTGATGATGGGTGGAGCATTAATTGGTGTATTCGTAGCTCTTGATTTATTCTTGTTCTATGTCTTCTGGGAATTGACATTGATTCCTATGTTCTTCTTGATTCTAAAGTGGGGCGGTAAGGACCGCAGATACGCTGCTCAGAAGTTCTTCATCTATACTTTCAGTGCATCTGTAATCATGCTATTAGGTTTGATTACACTTTACTTCTTACAACCGGAAGGAAGCGGTTCACAATATGGAACTGTAACTGGTCGAACCTTCGACATGACAGTATTGTTCTCAAACGCTTCTGCATACAACATGGGAGACAATGTATTCCTCGGTAAAGATATGCAGTATGTTCTATTCGCAATGCTAATGATTGGATTCTTGGTTAAACTACCTGCGGTACCATTCCACACTTGGCTACCCGATGCACACGTTCAGGCACCTACCGGTGGCTCGATGCTGTTAGCAGGTGTCATGTTGAAGATGGGAGCATATGGGATGCTAAGGATACCAATTGCGATTTTCCCTGACGCTCTAATATTCTATCAAGATATAATCATGGCAATTGGGTTAATTTCTCTTGTTTGGGGCGCAGTAGTATGTCTGGGGCAAACTAACCTCAAGAGAATGGTAGCTTATTCTTCAGTATCCCACATGGGTGTGATACTACTTGGAATCGCTAGTATGCAACCTATTGGATACGCAGCAGCCCTCTTCATGATGTTCGCTCACGGAATAATTTCTCCAATGTTGTTCGCAGTATGTGGGGCCTTCAAGCATCACTACCATTCAATGGAGATAGGTTCTATGCGTGGAATGGCTCGCTGGTCACCTTTCCTTGCAGTTTACATGATGTTTGCATGGATGGCAAGCCTTGGTCTTCCTCTGCTTGCTGGTTTCGTTGCAGAATTGATGGTTCTACTCGCATATTGGCCTGAATACGGCTGGTGGATCCTTCTACCAGGGTTTGTTCTAGCGATTACAGCAGCATACTACCTTTGGTCTATGCAACGAACAATCTTCGAAGGTGGAGATGAAGGGCAACCTCCTGAATCACTAAACGGTGAAACTCCTCCTGACATCACTCTATCAGAAAATATTGGAATGATTATCTTAGCAATATTTACTGTAATCTTTGGAATCTTCCCATTCATTGCATTGGGAATGATGGACCAATGGACTGTTGCTCTTCTTCGAGGGCGTATTCAACATGGGGGGTATCTGAATGGAAACAGAAGTATTCTCAACTGAGTTCTGGCAGGGCATTCGCTCCTGAACTGGTTCTTAGTCGTAGGTTTGGTATTGCAGTATTCATAGTCTTACCAAATCTTAGGTGAACTGCAAAGTTCCGAGTTCCGTTGACCAAGATTCAGGATCCCTTGGCTGTCTTCGGAGGTCGCAGATTCAAGTTCTACAGGTTCACCAGCACTCCCTGGAATGCTAGGAACAGCAACACTCTTTGTCGCATTGGGAATGATGGTCATTGAAGCCATTGATGGAAGTTGGAGTACCACAACTGTGACCAGTGGAGACGTCGCACTACTGCAGATAGATGCCTTCTCTCGCTTCTTTGAGATAATTTTCCTAGCAGCAATTCTTGATGGCTTCAATGGCAAGTTTAGACCGAGTGCCAGCTCACACTTTCAGAGGAAAGAAAACTCTCGAAGAAATGTATGACAATCGTCGACAGGCCGACCTTTACATCTTGATGCTAACAACAGCATTGGGAATGTGCATGGTCGCACTTGTCCCAAGACTTATTCGTTCTATTCGTTGGACTAGAACTTGCAAGTTTAGCGACATACGTCTTAGTCGCATTCCACAAGGAAACCAAGGCAGGTGCTGAATCTGGTGTGAAGTATTTCATCGTAGGTTCAGTTGCTAGCGGAATTGGTTTGTATGGCCTTTCGCTTCTATACCTCGAATTTGGTAGCCTACAGTTGTCAACCTTGTCTGCTAACTGGAGCAGATGGAAGCATCCTAGCAACAATTGCACTTGGATTAGTGTTGGTTGGGTTTGGTTTCAAAGTGAGCGCAGCACCATTCCACTTTGCAGCACCGGATGCCTATGCGGGGGCTAATTCTCCGGTAGCAGGTGTACTAGCGACCGCCTCAAAGGCAATGGGGATGATTGGATCTAATTCGAATTCTTTCGTAGTTGCTCTTCCAGATACACAAACCGATGGTAGTGCAATTTGGATATACGCACTTGCAACACTTTCGGTAGTCACTATGACTTGGGGTAATTTGCTGCTTTGGGTTCAACCAATCCTAAGCGTATGCTAGCCTACTCATCTGTGGCTCATGCAGGTTACATGATGGCTGCACTGACAGCAGTTGGTGCATGGCACTGGGGCCATGTCGAAGCACCTGCAGATTATGCAGAAGCGAGTAGTTGCTGCAGATAATGTTCCATCTATTCGTTCTTAGTAGCGTTCAAACTTGGAGCATTCCTTGTTTTGGGATTATTGGAGATGGAAGGTGGAGCTAGCAGATTATCAGCATTATCTGGTTAGCACGCAGAGACCCTCTAATCGGTACTGCAATGTTCGTCTTCATGCTTGCATTGGCAGGAGTGCCGCCATTGGCTGGATTCATGTCCAAATTCCTAGTTATTGCACGATTGTTTCAACCAGTGTTGGAGACTTATGGATGAATGGTTCAATCTCATTCTCGGACCTTCATTGGGTCTGGTGGTTAGCACTAGCCATGTTCATCAACAGTGCAATTTCAGTATTCTATTACCTACGCATTGGTGTCATAATGTTCCTAGAGATTCCAGAAGAAGGTCGCAGGAAGCCACTTCCGCACGGTGCATCCATTCGAATGGCAATCTGGATTTGTTTGGTAGCGACTATAATTCTAGGATTGTCAAGCTGACACGCTCATCGACATGTGCTATCGTGCCGCGGAGAGCCTGAAACTGGCTTGAAATTAGTATCGCCTTCAAGTAGGAAGGGCTTTTGGACATGACTCATGGGCCGCAGGCGCGAAGAGAGAGTAGACGAGGAAGAACTAGCTCGTCTTATGGGGTCTGCAGGAGCCGAATCCTCTAAGATCCGTGTCAAGATGCCTAACACAAAAGGTCAACGAAATGTTCGCAATTGCAGAACAGATCCTTGGTGGACGCCGAGTAACAGTACTTTGTGCCGATGGGGAAACTCGGATGGCTAGGATTCCAGGTAAGATGCGTCGCCGCCAGTGGGTACGTGATGGAGACTTGATTATCGTGTGGCCTTGGGATTTCCAATCTGCTAATGCTAAAGACAAAAAAGCGGATGTAAAGCACCGCTATACCAAAACTCAAGCCCTATATCTTTCAAGAAAAGGAGTTCTACCTCCCGAAGTAGATGTCTTTGGAATGAATACTCAAGTAGATGACTTTGATGATGAGGATGGATTATTCGCATCTAGTGATGATACTCAGGAAGATGTTCGCAGAAGAGGCACAGAACAGAAGAAGCCGTTGAGGAAACGGAAGATGATGATGACGAAGATATCAACGATCTCTTCGGCTGAAAATGCGAATTTTTCCAATGTGCGGTCATCCTCAATATTATGCGAGGAGGTCTAGAAAGTGCGAGATAATGAATGGGATGAAGACCTTTCCAAAGACACCAAACAACGTCGTAATAATCGCAAGCGTCGTAGTTTGAATGCAGACCAAACTCATCTTGACAAGGAGTCTTCCAAGTTTGTCGACAGCCTAGAATCCACCAAAGGAACAAGCTGGATGGCTGATAAGAAATATAATCGAATGTTCACCGAAATCGAGCAAGGTCTTTCAGGAGTTTTGGGCGATGGGCCATTCGATTGGGTTGACCGAAGAGTCTTCGATGCGGTATTCGACCGTCTAACTTTGATGAGCCTTTACAAATTAATGAAATCTGGAATGATAGACACCCTTGATTTTCCAATAGCAAGGGGCAAGGAAGCGCATGTATTCCATGGAACCGCAGAGAACGGTCCCGTTGCGGTTAAAATCTTCCATACTTCGAATGCAGTTTTCAAGAACCTGATTCAATACATAGAGGGGGACCCCCGATTTGGAGGATTAAAGCGACGTCACAGAGATTTAGTTGACATTTGGGTCCGTAAAGAATTCCGTAATTTATCTCGTCTCGCTAAGTGGGGTCTGTCTGTTCCCAAACCGATTGGTGTTCACAAAAACGTCTTGGTCATGGAATATCTTGGAACTGAAACAGCTCCTTCACCGCGACTCCGTGACGTCAATGTGCTAGACCCTGAACCTGTGTATAGAGAATTGTTGGAATTTTTGGCAATCGCATGGCAAAAAGCAAACATGGTTCATGGTGATTTCTCACCGTACAATATCATGTGGCATGATGATGGCCCGGTAGTAATCGATGTTGGCCAATCTGTAGTTCAGTCACATCCTAAGAGTCAAGAGTTCCTAGTTAGGGATGTTACTCGATTAGTTGAATGGGCTAACAAAAATGGTCTTGATGTTGACTTGGCAGAAGCTATGTATGACGTACTTGAAATGGACCTCTCACATGTTGGGCAGACTGAAGAAGAGTAAACCAGCCTGCATATGGGTTGAAGAAGGATAGGCTTCCCGCTTTGGCTATGCGCCAATCCCTGCCGCGAGTTCCCCAAGACCGTATTGCGGTCTTAATCGGTGCCAAAGGCGCCACTAGGCGTGAACTTGAGGCCGCCGCTGGATGTAAGAGTCTTCAGATTGATTCAACCAGCGGAGATATCGAAGTTACATGGCCAGACGCAGGGGAATATGACCCTGTAAAAGCTCTGAAGTTACCGGATGTAATCAAAGCAGTCGGAAGAGGAATGGCTCCAGGTCGAGCGATTCAATTACTTCAAGACGATTGGTTTTTTGAAATGGTTGACCTCAAAGACCATGTCGGAAAAAGGTCAAATCAACAGCGTCGTATTCGTGCAAGAATTATTGGTTCTGAAGGTAAAATAAGAAAGATGATTGAGCAACATACCGGTACTGAGATTTCAATTTACAAGTCCACCGTCGTACTTGTTGGTGAAGGTTCGGGACTAATTAGTGCCCGCCAAGCAATAGAGATGTTAGCGAGTGGAAGCGAACATGGAACCGTAATCAAGTATCTCGAGAAAGAGCGCAGAAAGTCACGAATGGATGCGCGCTCTCTAGGATCTATTGTGACAAAAGACATCTCTGAAGAGTCAGAAGATTTCGCTGATTTAGTTCCTGGTTTAGCAGAGGTTTCTCAGAGGCGTAACCGAAGGCTGAAAGCGGCACAAGTCGACCCTGAAGACAAAGAGAAAGTTACTGCGATGATGGAATTATCAGAGGATGAGGAAGTCAGTTGGGAGGAGGAGTAATTTTTCTCCTCTGATACCAAGTGATTGCAAAACCTGCACACAAAAGAGCTACCATTCCTGGTGCGAATGAAGTAACAACTCCAATTCCACTGACTGTTGCTCCTGTAACCATCATGTGATGATTATTGTTCGACTCATCTCTTTCATCGATTATTTCATTGGGGTCGATTACCAATCTCAAATCCCATTGTCCGGTGTTTGGAACAACATAGTCCCAAATCAATAATTCACATTCACACTCGTCAGAAAGATTGCCACCCTCAATTACAACAGATTGCATTGTAGTCCATTCTACATCTGCACTTCGGTCTGCTGGAGCCGCTTGTAGGTAAACCGTTACTGCTCCACCATATGCTTGATTTGCTTCTAGAAGACTCGTTATGATTATTCCTCCATTGGTGTCCCCTGGCCTAACCACCAATCTGTCAACATTGGTTTCAGTAGCATTCCATGATAGGTCGAGTCCAGGTAGAACTTGGAATGCGGTTGGAATTGTTGTAAGTTGGTTACCTGCTTCATCCAAAACAACGGCTCTCAACATCAGGTATTGGCGGGACTTTGTTGCCCAAGATGATAATGGAACCGTTCCATCAAGACCAGAAACTCCTACGTCAATCCATCTTCCGGATTGGTCGGGAGTAGCTCCGACTCCATTCAAATCAAATCCGTATTGAAGTTTGGAGTTTGGTAAATCTATTCCGGAACCTAGGTCTTGTGCTGCATATGAGATGTTAGCCGAACCCATGAGGCTTGTTGTTAACTCATCTACAGTCCAGCCTAATCCTTCAGGCTCACTAACATCGACTTTGATATCAACATCGATAGAGTTTCCAACATTACCTACCTTGTCTACAGCCCTCATAGAGATCACGTGTTCTCCTTCATCGAAATTGAGAGTCACACTAGTTGTGGATACATCACTCCAAGTTCCATCTCGCAAAATTTGAACATATGCCAAACCAGAGCCACTACCATCGTCAGTAGCGTCGTCTAAATCAGAAATAGTTACTGAGTTGCTATCTGTCCATTCCTGCCCGTCGCCAATAGTTGGTGTGGACATTGAAGGAGCGGTTCTATCAATTCCAATAAACATAGTCTCGCTAACCGATAGTCCTGAGCCATCCCAAACAGTCAGTCTTGGATTGTAAGTTCCTTCGGATATTGAACCGGTATTCCAATCCCAACCATATGCAAGACTTCCTGGGCCATCGTCACTCGGCGAGCCAGGTCCGGGGACATTCGCAAGACTAGCATGTGTCAAATCGTCATCCATAGCCGCCCAAGTAAACCCTAATGTTGCATTCGCATCAAGTGAATACCAGGCTCTATCTATTGCTGAAGTTCCACTTCCAACTCCTGAGTTAGATAATGTGAATGATGTGATAATAGGGACTTGGTTAACGATGTCAAATTCTCCGCTGGTAAACCAAGTAGTGTGATTATTTGCAGTTGAGTCCCATGCCCTTGCTCTAAATGTCCAACTTCCATTTGCATAATCAGTTGTGTCGACATGAGTTAGCCAAGGAGTAGTGGTTAGGTTTTCAACCGGAACCCAATTACTGCCATCTGATGAAATATCGATTTCAATATTAGACAATGTCCCGCTACCCGTTGAAGCGAAACTCAAAGTGAATAATCCCTTTACATCATCGCCTTGGGATGGACCGTTAGAGAATACCAATTCAATGTCGCTTTCTGCAAATTTAATTTGCTTAGAATCAGCAAGAAGAATATCTCCGCTTTGCCCAATAGTCATTATGACTACGACCAGAAGTACAGAGATGAACCGCCTCATCAAACACCTGACATCACCCCTCGCCCTTGAATGCTCGCATTGCAACACCCCCCTACGGGGTGTGTTGTCTATTGTTAATATCCAGCCGGCGAGGTTATCTTAATCGGTTGTTTCAAGTGCTACCCTCTGCCTCTTAGATACATGGCAAGGCCAACTGTGACCACTCTAATCCTCACAATGATGATTCTCGCAGTCATGCCATTGTCGATAAGTGCTGAAGATAGTGCCGGAGTTCAGGCTTCATCTTCTACAGTTTCTATCTCACCTTCTGATCCAGTCGAAGGTAGTTCAATCACAATTCGTCTCACGATGTATAATGACAATAATTTCGCAGTAGATGATGTACTGTACAAGTTTTACTGGGATGGTGTAGCCCCGAATAAGTTGATTACAGCAGATACAGTTGACATACCTGCAAAATCAACAATCGATGTCGAAGTCGTAAAGTCTGGCCTTACAGTTGGTGAACACAAGGTTTGGGTTACTTTCGACTCAACCGGTGACGATGAACAAATGTTCTTCACTGAACTTATGGTATCTGGCTTAGCTGACCTTGAAGTGACATCAATATCGACAAGTCCTGAAACTGTGTATTCCGGTGATTCAGTTCTAGTCTCCACTTTGGTTAGCAATACGGGCTCTGAAGATGCCGTTGCTAGCCGTCTGCAATTAGATTTGGATAGCCAAACTGAGATTCTAAATGTCCCTTCGATATTAGCGGGAGAAGACGTGTGGGTAAATCATACACTAATCGCTCCTTCCGCAGGAGATTACAATGTTGAAGTTACTGTGGATTTAGATGATGCAGTAATTGAGGCCGATGAAGACAATCAGGCTTCTGAGTTACTTTCTGTTAATGCCAGAATGGATTTGTCACATGTAGGAGAACTGTCGATAGATATCGAATCTGGAAGCATAGAAGGGCCCTGGGTTATCTCTGGCGTCTTGAAAAGAGTCGGAGGAAATGGAGTTACTCAAGTGCCAATGAAATTAGAGATTCTCGACCAAAACAGTCAGAGTCTTCCTTTACCGATATTTTATCTGAATCTCACTGGCGGCGAATCGGTTCAACAAGCATGGACATATGACCTAATCTACGACTACGTCTCTGTATTGGCTCCTGGTAATCACCAGGTCACTGCAATAATCGACCCATTTACGTCAGCAAACTTCACTCAAGAATCAACAGCTAATGATAGAATAAGTGGATATTTTGACAAGTATGATGTCCCTGATGTTTCAGTAGACCCGTACGCTTCACCGTCTAAGCCTTCGGTGACAAGTGGAAATAATGTTGACTGGACAGTAACAATCGCGAACTCTGGACAAATAGAAGTCAAAGGATATCTGATATACACTTGGGAAGGGCAAACTTCCGGCGAATCTTCTGATTCGATTATAACAATTCAAGCTGCACAAACTCACATTTGGCAACGCACATTACCCACAGATAGCGGAGCCCATACTGCAGAGTTTGATGCACAGTGGGTTCCTTTGTCTAGTTCTTATGATGCAAACCCTCTGAATTCTTATGCCAACGGTAGCATAGAAGTCACAGCTCAACTAAAATTGACTTGGTCGAAAACCTCGATGTCACTTGTTGATTCAACGGGAGAACCAGCATCAGCACCACTGATGGCTGGTGATGAGTATACAGTTTCAATCAAAGTAGCCTCACAAGAAACAGGTACAGTGAACTATTCTTGCGAAAATGAATTAGGAATTAATTTCGGAGTAATTACAATCGATGTCACAGAGGGTGGCCAAATCTTCACTATTGAATGTACATTTACAGCAGATGCTCCATTTACAAACATAGACCTAAGGCCAAGTAATTTGGATGTTAGCGATGTCCAATCTTGGAATTGGGATACTAAGGAGACCAGCAATAATGTTGCAGAAGAAGCAGGGAATATGACTTTCCAAACTGCTGGAATGATCGCATTAATCTGTCTCGTCCTCATTGCAGTATTAGTCGCAGCAGTAATTCTAACTAGAGAATCCGAGGAAGAAGTCGAGAGAGATATCTTTGACTACTGTCCTGCCTGTGATGGAGAGCTAGACGATGCAGTAGACAGGTGCCCATCATGTTCGTTCAATTTGAAGAAGGCAAGAAAGCAATTCCACGATTGTGAAACATGTAGTGAATCTATACCAGACTTACTTTCTAATTGTCCATATTGTGGCTCGCAACAAGATATTTCCAAGTACTTCGAGAAGCGTGAACAGAGGGTTGTCAAGAAGAAAACCATTGCTCTGATTGATGATGAAGAAATAGACCCAGAGACAATTCATGCTGCTGGATATGAAGGATTTGACGAAGCGGTCAAGGAATTCGGCTATGGTTCAGATGACCTAGAAGGCCACTGGGATGAGGGAATTGCAAAGGCAGAGGCTGAAGTCGAAGCAGCATATGATCGCAGAGTCGCTTCTGAAGAAGAATACGATATGGATGACGAAGAAGCAATGGCTACTGTTACTACAACTTTGAAGTCAATTGAGGATACATTCGAGGGGCACAATATCGATGCGATTCTCGATGAGAGGGACATCAAGGCCCACTTAGATGATGGAGGCGAATTGAGTGCTAGCGATGCAGAAATTCGTGGTAGGCTATTCGAAATCACTGGAGAAGACGGAGTAATGCCTGGGGATGAAGTCAATATTGGTATGGGAATCCAAGACCGTTCACTAGCAGGAAATGTTCTTCCTGAAGACGCGATGGATTTCTCATTCGATGAAGAAGAAGTTGACGAAGAAGCCGACGAAGTAAACCCTGTCGCAGCAGCAACCGCAGAATCAAAGCGACGACGTGGTGTAAGGCGTAGGTCCAAACAAGTCAAGACTGCAGAATGTGGTGCTTGTGGTGCAGATATTCCTGCCGAAGCAAATGAATGTTCCACATGCGGTGCTAAGTTCGAGTAATGATGCCTGTCAGTACTCATAGGGTTCGTCATCGCGTAAGCTCGGCTGACCCTCTTGACTTCATTCAGGCAAACATGTCGAAACATTGCACACCCTTCAAACCATCGAGGGGTTTTGTTGATACATTATAGGATAGTGGAGTGGGATGATGAGACCTCGAAAAGCAATGTCTGCTTTCGCCATGCTGGCCATTTTAATGGCATCCAGCATGGGGTGCATCGGACTAGTTCCTGCTCGTGAATTCATGGAGGACTTACGAGACCCTCCTGAGTTAATTGAGGAGATAGAGCGAATAAATGTCGACCACGTCTTTGTTACAGATATTACCGACCTCACAGGAAGTACAAACTATACTCAATCCTTTGATTTCATTGTAGATTCAGACGTCTCGGAAATTAGTGCTTATATCACAGCGGCAATGGCTCTTGACCTTATCATTCCAGTACCAACCGAAGTAAGGTATGTTAAGGCGATCTTGACTGATGCTGATGGAAATCAAATTTGGTATGAGGAGTTAACCGAAACCAAAAGGCCAGCTGTAGCAACATTCCAACAGCCGCTTGCAGAAGGAACTTGGACATTATATGTTGATGCCAGGGGATATGGAGAAGAATTTGGTAATCTATACAAAGATTCTTTCCAAGTATTAATCAAAGTCGATAGAGAGTGTTTGGAATTTCACGGTGAAGATGGTTGTACTTACGATAATTAGACTAGGCTTGAGTCACAAGCATATCTTCTAGAACAATTTTCGCACTTTCCTTTGCGGTTATGATTTCTTTCCGCTCCACCTTGTGTCATCAATCTTTGAACTTCTTTGACTGCTGAAAATAGTAAATGTTTGCTTGAATCGTTCCAATCTATCGAATGTAGATTTTCATTTCCATACCTCAGAACGCCATAAGGCGGCTTCAAACCAGTTGTAGATTCTACCAAATGAAGGTATGCTAACAACTGGATTTTGTGAGATTTGTGCGGGCTTTTTGGTATCTTTCCAGTCTTTTGTTCGACTGGGATAAATTCACCATCAACAATCACGATTTGATCAGGCCTACCACGTAGGCCACTAAACTCATCCACTAAGAGCCCAGCCTTCGAATCATCATCTGAATAAGTTACTTCAACTTCGCTTTCGATACCCGCTTCCATTCTAGCAACTTCCAATGCATTGTCGGCTAGTAGTGCTCTTTGCAATTGCCAAGATGCTAGTAGCGTCCATAGCATAGCCATCGCCACCAAAATAAATCCTGCTTGCTCCTTATTCCCAGCCCAAGTCAGACCTATTGCGTGCAGACCAAAAATAGTAGCACCCATTAGCAAACCGGCTTCTACCTTGCCTCCTTGGCCCCATCCACCAATGAATCCATAAGGCTGGAATGTGTGAGGTATTATGGTGTCATCTAGACTTTTTATTTCATTAAAATCATCAGTTCTCTGAATTGGAATGTCTAGCCATTTTCTCCACGGTAGATAGACGGCCACCAGTCCCACTAATAGCCAAACGATTGCTAGAAGTGTAAGGTATCTTGCAACATCTTCTGGATCTCTTGTTTTGGAAATTGTCATGAAAATCAATGCATCTGAAATGAAAATGATGATTATGGCAAACCACCATGACCAAATTATTAACGCCTTTTTCAATTCATTTTGCTTTAGTTTGAATCCTGAGACTTTTTCATGAATCTCTGCATGTTTTTCTCGGCCTGCTAAGATGGCTTCTCCGCGTCCGGTTTTACCATCCCGGGCCAATGACCAAGAAAGTGGGCAATACGCGTGCCTTTCTAAATCACTAGCGGAAACATGGAGTGCTTCACCTTCATCACTACGCCAAAAACCATCATCGCTTTCAACTGCGATTGCTGATTCATTGACTCCATCTACGGTCATTAAAGCCCCCCTATTGTACACCGTGAGGGTCGATTGACATCAAGGTTGCCCCGGTCCTGTGAAATCCAACTTCGCTACACTGCGCATTGAAACCAACATTCTCCTCGACGAAGCGGTTATTTAGGGGTGGACAGTGGCCCGAATGCTGGAGTCAATACTATGACTGAACTTCTTATCGACCGTGAAACCTATGAGACACATGCTGTTCACATTGGTACTCAACAAAAGAGCGCAGATATGGCACAATTTATTCAAGAGGTTCGCTCTGATGGATTGTACTTGATTGATATTGAAATCACAGATAGCAGAATACGTGCGATCTCTCAATTCTTAGGCCGTTACAACCCTGCTAACATCATGGTTGTCAGTGCCCGCCAATATGGCCAGCGCCCAGCACGCAAGTTCGCAGAGGCAATAGGTGCAAGAGCAAGCGTAGGTCGTTTCATTCCAGGAAGTCTTACCAATCCTGCTCTACGATCCTACGTAGAACCTGATATGTTGTTTGTAACTGACCCTGCTGCAGACCAGCAAGCACTACGTGAGGCTGTAAACACAGGACTTCCAATCGTTGGAATATGTGATGCTAACAACAATCTTCGAAATGTCGACCTAGCACTACCTGCTAACAACAAGGGCCGCAAGTCCCTTTCTCTTCTTTACTGGATTCTAGCACGTGAAGTTTTGAAAGCACGTGGAGAGACAACCGATGAGGCATGGGCAGAAGCTCAAGACCTAGAAGACTGGGAATCTACTTTCTAAGTAAGTCCAACCCCCTAGGGTGATGAAAGATGACTGCTTTCATCTTACCTAAGCCAGGTGAATGGGACGGAGACATTCGTCCTCTATTTTTAGCACCGATGTCTGGAGTGACTGATTTACCCTATCGGCTACTTGCTAAGGAGTGTGGTGCGGATTTTACAATTACAGAATTTACTAATTCTACCGCATTGACTCGTGATGCTGCAACATCATGGAGAAAAATGGAGACTTGTGAAGCGGAGACCCCGTTTATTCCACAAATTTTCGGTGGAGTTTCCGAAGATATGGCCCTAGCATCAGAACTGCTTTCAGATAGTGCTGATATCATCGATCTAAATTTTGGATGTCCTGCTCCTAAGATTACCAAAATATGTGCAGGAGCAGCATTGATGGGCCAACCTGAGAATCTCGTATCCATGTGCGAGGAGATTGTCAATAGAGTCGACATTCCCGTAACTGCAAAGATGCGTTTAGGAACTGGACAAGGCAATTTTAACGCCAAAGAGATTTGTCAAGAATTAGAGCATGTTGGAATCCAGCGTCTATGTGTTCATGGCAGAACTCTCAAACAGCGGTATTCAGGCGTTGCAGATTGGGATTACATCACCAGCGTAGTAGAATCAGTAGAATTGCCAGTGATAGCCAATGGTGATGTATTTGATTCAAGTTCTGCTAGAGCTTGTCTTAGCCAAACCAATGCTGCGGGATTGATGGTAGGCAGGGGTGCGATTGGTCGACCTTCCATTTTTGGAGAAATTAAAGTTGGTTTAGGGTGGATGGAAAAAGAAGACCTTCCATGGATAAAAGCCCATGAAGGAAACTGGGAAAATCTTACAGAAACAGCTCAGCAATTTGCAACTCGCCGATGGTGTTGGAACCGTTACATCGAGTTAGCCCAACAAACAACAGGACTCGAATTAAAATCAATGAGAGGCCATGCTGTTTCCTTCACCAAAGGTCTGCCTAGTGCTAAAAAAATTCGTAGCATCATGCATGGAAAGCAAAGCAAAGAAGAGTTTGCAGCAGCCACAAGCAATTTCCTAGCATCCAACTGAACACAAGGTCGCTTTACAGAACTTTTTGTCATCTGCATTAATGCTAAGTCGTATGCGGAATTAGAGTGGAGTATGAGGCATATATTTCCATTACTGGTAATTTTGCTTCTCGCACCATTGGCTAATGCACAAAGTGTAGATGAGTCATTTCAGGATTGTCCAGGGTTACTGATTCAAAATCAATCCGCATCTGAAGAACAAATTCACCTCCAAATGACTGACGATTCATCCGAGATGACTGTCCTCTGGGCGACAAGCACTCGAAATATGAACGCCATTGTGGAATATAATGGTAGTATGGGAGTGAAGGTTGCTGATGCAGAATCCTATTGTTACGGTAATCATAACGTGGCATTTCACATGGCCACGATGACGGGTCTTCCAATCGGTGAAGAAATTGAATACCGAGTTGGTACTCAAGATTCTGACATGACTGAATGGTACAATTTCACCACAATCGACCCTTCAGCAACTCATTTTGAATGGATTTCCATTGCTGACCATGGCGATTCTAGCGAAGGAATGGATGTCAGTGAAGCGATAATCGCAGACACTACCGCTCAGATGGTTACTATTTCAGGAGATATTTCCTATGCTGACGGCGAACAAAATGCCTGGGACAATTGGTTCAACTTCCAACAAGAAAGCATGACCAGCATTCCTTGGGTAACAGCGGTTGGAAATCATGAGAATGAACCAGGCTACGAGTTTGCTCCTTACGAACATCGCTTTGATTCAGACCAACAAATCGAATCTGAAACATTCTGGTACAGTCGAAATGTTCCAGGTGTGCACATGGTTTTCATGTCGACAGAACACGATTTCGCCCCCGGCAGTACCCAGTTTTCTTGGCTTGAACAAGATCTAAGTTCAGTCAATAGAGACGTGACTCCGTTTGTGATTGTTTATGGCCACAAGCCGATGTATTCCAGTAACAGCTATCACGGCTCAGAAGTAGAGTTACGTGATTCTTTGGAAGCGATGTATGTGGCACAAGGTGTTGATTTAGTGATTGCAGGACACGATCATTTCTATGAAAGAACATGGCCGGTTTCTGCTGAAACTGTCATGGATACTGGCAACGACGAGAGATTTTCTCGTGGCCAAGGACCCATCCATCTGGTCATTGGAATTGGAGGACGTTCTGCTTACGAAGAATTGGATGAACCCCAGCCTGAATGGAGCGCTTACCGAGAGAACAACAGTTACGGTTGGACGCGATTAGTGTATGACGGTGATGTAAGAGAACTCACACTGACTCATCACCGAACCGATGGAACAATTGGAGATAAATTCACAATTCAGGAATCTCCCTCAATCGTAGAATCCGATGATTCAAGCGAATTGGGCATGGTTGGTATGGATTCTGTATTCGCAATCGTTGCACTTTTGGGTGCGGCTTTACGTAAGCGGTGAAGTTAATTTCATTGCATAGGGTAGGCATTTCAATTAATTTTATTTGTAATATCTCCAGAAATCGCACTGTCTTGAATATTGTAAGTGATGTTTTGAACGATAGAAGTATTCTTTCTCAGCTTCTGCTAGTTTGGCTTCCAACTCTTCTTTTTCCTGCTGAGCGACTGCCAACTCATGTTGCTTTTCAGCAAGGGCCGCATCAGACATTTGTTTTTGAGCAGCTTCACTTTGCAGTTGTTGTGTTAATTGTGCTTGATTAGCCAACAGTTGGCGCAATCTTTGTGCTTCGATTTGCGCTTGTCTACTCTGATGTTCTAATTCCTTTTCACGCGATGAAATCTGAGGAATTGGAACAGATTGTCGGTGAACTGGAGAACTCACAGGTTGGGTTTGTGCATAGAACACTTGTTCTTGTTTAGGACTTCGAACTTTTCGCACTCCGAAGATAACTACGCCAATAATAACATCACACCTAAGACTCCGACTGCTAATTCAGAATCGCTCTCACTCTCTGCTGCATCAATGAAACAACCTGTCGAATCGACTTCACTGCTCTTATCCATATCTGAAGGAGTTGGGTTATCTGATGAAGGACATTCATCAATTCCATCATACACCCCATCAGAATCTGAATCCATTGGGCATCCTTTGGAGTCTGCAGTTGCTCCTGAAGGAGTATTTTCACATTCATCTTGAGCATCATAGATTCCATCACTATCAACGTCTGAGCACCCTAAAGAGTTCACAGTAGAGCCTTGGGGTGTGTTTGAACATTCATCAATTCCGTTGAATACGCCGTCAGCATCCGAATCGCTCGGACAACCCAAGTAATCGACCGCTGCCCCGAGAGGTGTGTTTGAGCATTCATCCTCAAAATCAGGTGTTCCATCACCATCTGAATCTTGTAAATCTTCAGATGAACACCCTCTCACATTCAACGAATTAAAATCTTCAGGAGTATATGGGCAATCATCATCAGCGTTGCTTACCCCATCATTATCATCATCCAACTGCTCATCAGCACATCCATCATTATCAACAGTCCACCAAGAATAAGTTGATGGGCACAAATCCATATCATCAGTAACTCCATCTTCGTCTCTATCGATTTGGCTTGAAGAACAGCCCCAATGCCACCAATCCTGATCTATTTCTTCACCCTCTGGAGTATTCGGGCATTCATCATCGGCGTCTGAAATACCGTCGCCATCTTCATCACCAAATCCACCAATTGTAAATTTCCAGGTTGAGGCTGCATTCTTCCATGTTTCATTTCCGTCGCCATCACCGTTACCAGATAATGTGAATGTAGGATTCGCAGACCAGTTGTATTCTGCATACAATTTCCACTCATCTAATTCAGAATTCATATCGCACTCATCATCGTTGAGGGCGTCATTGTCTTCACATTCGATTGTAATGTTGAGGATATTGGTGTGGTCTGGAATATCAATGGAGTAATTCCAAGAATTATTGAGTGTCAGTTGGTTTTCCCAAGTTGGTGTATTTATGCAATCTAAATTGCCACCATCAGCGTCGATGCATATTTTGAAAATAGGATCTGGAAGGCCTTCATTACTATCCCATTCAACTGTCTCATTGGCTGACCATGAGATTAGTTCAATGTGCAACCAAGCATCATTTTCAGACCAATTATCGATTTCATCATCTGCAGAAACAGTATTTGTTATCGGCAAAGAACCGATTATGAATAGTGCCATCAAGAAAAAAGTTAGACTCCTCTTTCTCCCCCACATGAACTTCGCTGGTCGTGGGAGTATAATTTAGTTAGGCCATCCATACGAAGGGGGACCCATTGCTCGAACGGAATGCGAACGGTACCCTTTGCTTACCCGTCTGTGCAAAGGGGGGCCCTTTGCTCTAGACTATTGAAATGGGTATTATGTTGTAAGCAATTGACCAATAACCGAGGAAAGTTGAACCTGAATTTACTAAGGAACAATTACCTCCATCTGTGGCTATTACCCCCATGGTATATTGCCCTCCCAAGTATAAATTTCCAGAGGTAAAGCCAGAATCACAGATTATCATAAAATAATTCAATGGGCCTGATGCTGATGATAGACCCTTGATTTCAATGGTTGAATTTTCAGGCAAGTCCACGAATTCATATGTCCCCGTCGCAGGGCGATCCCACTGATTGCAGTTTGAGGTGGTGACGCCATCTGTGGTCGAGTTGGTCCATGAACTGCAAGAACCAAACATTCCTGATGTAATTTTCATATCTTGCTGATTATCGATGTATGTTGTGTTATTGTAATAATTATTCACAACAGTAGTACTAGAATCTTCAGCACCTTCTGCTTCTCCAACACCACCGGCATCAAAACATCCAGACAGGGGCAATAAAACAACAAGCAGCAATACAAAAATTTGGTCATTTCGCATGGTCAGCCCTTAACCTGCGTGAAATTAAACCATTCCCCAGCATAATCGCTTTCGGATAGGTTCAGAGGGTGTATCCGAATACCCATTGCTCAGGTATTGACAAATCAAAGGGCTTGCAGTGGGTCGGTGCAAACGCTACCCTATACAATGCCAGTGTTACATAGGGACCCCCTGTGAAATGGAACCGGCTCAACTTTTATCGTGCTACTATTGATCATTATGCCGTGGCCGGAATTCAAAAACCCGAAAAACCGAGTTCAGCACCATTGTGGATTGGAATTTTGATAATAATCGTGGGACTCTCTATGGCATTGGGTAGTATTGGTATGAGTGGTGGGATTCCAACTACCGGGAAAGCTTCATTCATATGTGGTGCTTCTTTACTTGTTGGAATGATTCCAATCGGCAATTATATCGTTCTTGGACATAAACACTCTATAGTTGTTGAAAAGGAAACAGAGGCTATTGCGATGAAACGCGGGATTCATTA
>CASIBX010000019.1 GCA_949373075.1 Candidatus Poseidoniaceae archaeon
GCTAGGAACTGGCCCGTATGCCATGATTGCAGGTTCAAGTCCTACAATTCCCCAAGATACGATTCGAGCAAGTGGTGAATCACCATCTGCTTCTGCCTTAGATGCAGACTTGATTACTACAGCCGCAGCTCCATCAACTACGCCACTTGCATTACCTGCAGTGACTAGACTTTCAGGACCGAATGCTGTTCTTAGTTCTGCCAATGATTCAGGAGTGCTTCCTGTAACAACGTGATCTTCATCCTTGAACGTAACATCATTCACTGGAACAATCTCTTGCTCCCATACGCCTTCAGCAATCGAAGTTGCTGTGCGAGAATGAGACATTGCTGCGAACTCATCGGTTTCTTCACGAGTTACTCCTTTGCGCTTGCAGATTTCATCACTGGTTTGAGCCATGAATGAGCCACACATACCATCTAGAAGATTAGTGAAAAGGTAGTCTTCCATATCTTTCTCCAACTCTGTGCCTGCACGAGGAGGGCTGGCTAAGCGATAGGTGTCACGCATTCCACGAAGTACGTGTGGTGCTTGGGAAAGGTTCTCCATTCCACCAGCAACAACCGTTTGTGCTTCATCTAGCATAATCATCTGAGCACCGGATACAATCGCTTGTACACCACTGCCACAGATACGAGAAAGAGTTAGCATTGGAACTTCTTGAGGAATTCCCGCTCCAAGTCCTGCATGACGAGCGCCAAAGATTGCCTGGTCGCAGGTTTGTAATGCATATCCCATTACGACATGGTCAACATTCTCTGGAGAAGTTCCTGTTTTGTCGAGAGCTCCTTTGATGGCTATCTCACCCAACTTTAGTGCACTTACATCTTTCAGAAGTCCACCAGGTTTACCATCTCCGCGCTTACCACCTTGCCATTCACAAAATGGAGTTCTTGCTCCGCCTACGATTACGACATCTTCTGCCATGACACGGCCAATAGCAGCCGCCTAATCATATTCACGCTAGGCCAATTAGAGCAATTCCACTAATCATCATCACGATTGGAAGTATTACTAATTCAAATCCAGAGCGTGATCGACCAAGGTTAGCAAGTTCAGTTCCCCTTTGCAGTGTACACTTCACTCCAGGAGCATCTTCATGGCCCCACACTTCGATTAGGCTATTTCCTAATGTCCCATCAAGGCCTTCTGCTGCCAATGCATCACTGGTTCTAGGCTTCGTTTCACCGAGAACGTAAACTGGATTTCCTAGTCGCAATCCGTACAGTGTCCAGCGATGCTTCTTGACCCTAGCACCGCCTAACAATCCTGCAATTGCTTGTGACATCATTTGCTTGCCAAGAGTTTGTGCAAACTTACCATCCCATCGCTTGAGATATTGTCCGTAATCTGCACGTTTAAATGAATGAGCGTTTACTCTAATTCCACCTGTTCCATCATGTAGAATGAAAGGACAACCACCTGCATCAGAACGAATCGTCACCCAATGACATTCCTCTTTGGAATTTCCTTCACTATCCGTTGTAGTACGACATTGATACTGCTCATATTCCCACTTGTAACCAACCATGTTTCCTACAACCATATTTTGATTCCCATCAACTACTACCGTCAAACATCCTTCATCGACTGGCCTTACTTGACCGACTAGTTCTGGATTACCTGCTGGTGCTGAGCGAACAAGAGATGTTGGAGTATCGATCATCTGCCTAAGCATCTTGGCTTTGAAGTAGCCAATTAATGCCCCGATTAGCCCAATGACAGCGATAACTATCGCTGGAATAATCCCCACATCTGCTTCATCATCCATCATTGATGATGCTGACACAATTAACAGACAAGAAATCATCAAAATGATGTATACGCTAAACAGAGTCATTGTCGCTGGAGTAGGAGTGCCAATCTTCACTGGATGTTCCGCTAATGGAGAGCCATCACCTGCTGGACCATAGCGGTCTGAATTATCCCAAGTTGAAGGACCAGGAGCGGGTAGAATCCAATCACTAGGGTCAGTGGTTGGAACGTATGATGTCTGTTGCATCCACCAATTATCGATTGACAAACCACTCGCTTCTGCCTTTGCTTCTAGTTCAGCAGGGTCGATTGCATTTTGTCTTACCTTATGCAGACTAGACTCAAGAGAACCAGGGGATGAGAAAGCTAACAAGATTAATCCAAGAATCGAAAGTACAAGTGAAGAAGGTTCACCGATTGCTGCTAATGCAAAACCGACTAATGTCAATAGTAATCCAATTACCCAAATAATCCAACCTACCCAATTGTATGGCAGATTTACCTTGAAGGTACCTCCATTAAGGTCCAAATCTTCGATGTTCATGAGTCTTCGAAGTATTGGCGAAACATGAACTTTCTCTAAGACATGCTTGCAGGCTTGTGGTCCCAAATGGCCCATGTACCTGTTGCAGTTGCGATTACTCTATCACTTTCTGTTACGATTCTACCTTCGAGATGAGCAACATTTCTTCCTCTCTTTACTACATTCCCTTTAGCGGTAATTTTCTCGCCAGGTCTTGCTGCAGAAATGAATGAAACATTGAGTTGTGTGGTAGCGCACCATTCATTTTTTGGAAGTAGTGAAACCAAGGCTCCACCAAGTGACATATCTAGCATCATAGTGTATAATCCACCATGCGCAACCCCGCCTTTATTACAATGTTTAGAATCTATAATTAGGAATACTGAGGCTTTACCATGACCCCAATCTCCTCTTTCGATTCCGATCTCTACAGCCATATCTGTAAGATGGCCTGGCTCTGACATTTCTACCATCAAATAACACCTACAACTTTGACCAAAATTCTTTTTCGCCGTTTACCATCAAACTCTGCATAGTGGATTTGTTCCCAATTCCCCAAATGGAGCCGACCATCCCTGACAGGCATAGTAACCTGCTGACCTAACAATTGACGCTTTAGGTGAGCATCGCCATTATCTTCACCTGTTCGATGGTGATGATATTCTTCACCATCTTGGCCATCAGCGCCATGGAAAGGTGCAATCTTTTCTAGCCACTTCATTATATCATGATGAAGTCCATGTTCAAGGTCATTCACATAACAAGAAGCTGTGATATGCATGGGATTTACCAGTACTAGCCCATCTCTTATTCCACTTTCCGCAACAATACTTTGTACGTCTCGAGTGATACAAATGATCTGATATCTCTCTTCGGTTTCAACCCACATCTCTTCGACATAGGTAGCGGCTTGACCAGTGATTAATTCACCCATCACTAACACCAATCAGAATAGTTTTGAATCATCCATTCCGCTACCTGAAACCATTAATGGAATCGCAACAATTAATCCACAAATTCCATTGCAAACTACACTCATGCCAATTCCGATTGCCTGACCAAATCCAGATGGATCCGATAATTCAGCAGGTATAATCATTTGTTGTAAGATTGAGAGAAGCAAACCTGCTCCGATTGCGGCAAATGCCAAATGAACTCCTTTGGTTTGACGATTATTTATCCAAACACCAGATATTATAATTGCAATTGAGACAAATACTGACGCCAATGAGAAGACAATGAGTTGTGTAGCGTACTCATTCAGTACTGAATCATCAACCTCAGATGCCAGAAGTGAACTTCCAAAGACTCCAAGAGCTGAACCTAAAACCGATATAGCACCATAGATTATTACCAGTATTCCTACAACCTGAGGTGCTGATGATGGTTGCTGCATAATGATTACATTTTGAGGAAGTCCGGTCATTGGGTCTATCATTATACTCTGAGGTTGACCCGAAATCATTGGCTCATTATCATCTGGTTGCATAAATGCTCTAGGAACCCCTAGTCATTAGACCTTGCGAAAGATGACCAGCCTCAAGAAGAGGAGCCCTGTCGCATGTTCATGGCAGATGTCCTTCTTGTATACAAGAAGAACTTTGAGGGAATCCATGATGAATCCCTCCAAGTGGTAAAGGGGGTACTAAATGACCTCTCAGACACCTTGCGAGTAGATATCAGAGCAAGAGAGCAAGTTCGCAGAGCAGACTTCATTGGTCGCGATTTGGTTATTGTTCTGGGTGGTGACGGAACACTAACATCAATTTCCCACAACATAGATTCTAACACTCCGGTAATGGGAGTTAACTCACACCCTAGAAGCGATGACCCAGATGGCTCATTTGGATTCTACATGGATTGTGACATAGATACATTCGCCGAGGATTTAGCCTCCGCCCTTGCAGGCAAAGCGATTGTCAATCGATTACCACGTTTGCAAGCAACTATCGAAACAACTAGTGGAAATAAGATTCGAAGTGACCCTGCAATGAATGATTTACTAGTTGCTAATACACATCAATATGCACCATCAAAATATCATTTGCACAGAGGTGAAATTGATATTGAGCAACATTCGAGTGGCCTTCTATTCTCTACGTGGTTGGGTCAAGGCGCTTGGTTTAACCAAATTGCAAGAAAGGCAAAATTAGGAAATGCAGAAAACTCTGAAACTCACTACCTAGTAATAGCCAGAGACCTTGATTGTGAGATTGATGATGAAACCTACTTGTCTTGGACAAGTGAAGCAACCGTGATTACCAGTGACATGCACAGGGGATATGTAGTTCCAGATGGATGGGATGAGTACCAATTCAACAGAGGTGCAACCATCACGGTAGATTTGTCAGGACCAGTATTGCAATTACTTACTTTTAGAAATACTATGAAAGAGCGCTTCATTAGGGATTAAAATGGATCTGAAAGAACATATCAGAGGAATACCTGATTTCCCAATACCTGGTATTTTGTTCTATGACATCTCAACTTTACTTTCTAATCCGGGTGCTTGGAGTCACACTCTGGATTTACTTGAAGAGATAGTAAAGAAATGGAATCCAGATATTCTTGCAGGCATAGAAAGCCGTGGATTCTTACTTGCATCAGCATTGGCAGACAGAATGAAATTACCGATGACTATGATTCGAAAGAAGGGTAAACTTCCTGGTGAAGTAATTTCTCACGAATACCAACTCGAATATGGCACAGATATTGTTGAAATTCAATCGGATGCAATAGGTACAGGCCAGAAGGTCGTAATTCTGGATGACTTACTAGCAACAGGAGGCACTTTAGCTGCTTGTGCCAATCTTTGTAACCAAGTTGGAGGAGATGTTGTAGGGTGTGCAGTCATCATCGAATTAGACTTCTTAAATGGTAGAAAAAACATTTCATTTAATCTCAAAAGTATAGTAAATTACGAATAATAACGGCTCTGCGACGGTGTTGCCAAAAACACCACTTGTGATATTATCGCGACAAAAAGCATCATAACCTCGCTGTATTGTCCTTCATGTAACCCAAGGAGGGTAAAAGAAAATATGAGTTTAGAACAGAAAATGGCAGATTTCTTCAAATTTGAAGAAAATGATACGAACATGAAAGGTGAAATCCGAGCAGGAGTTACAACATTCCTGACTATGGCTTACATCCTTCTAGTGAACCCTGCAATGCTTGCAGTTAGTGGGATTCCGTTTGATGATGCATTGTTTGCAACTGCAATTGCTGCATTTGTAGGATGTACCGTAATGGGGTTGTGGGCAAACAAGCCTTACGCACTAGCACCGGGCATGGGATTGAATGCGTATTTCGTATTCGCAGTAGTTATTGGAATGGGTATTTCCTGGCAAGTTGCACTAGCAGCTGTACTACTTGAAGGAATAATCTTCCTGATCATCTCCATACCGCAAATTGGATGGAGAACCAAGATGATTAATGCTATTCCTCAGGACCTTAAGATTGCAACAGGAGCAGGTATTGGAATGTTCCTTGCGATAATTGGTCTAAGAGAAATGGGCTGGATTCAAGATGATGGAGCAACACTAGTCAACCTCGCAGCAACCGAGAGTTGGGGCGCTGGTGAATACGCTCTTTACCAACATGGGGCAGTAATAGCTATGGTAGCCCTCATTGCCATTACCGTAATGATGGCAAGAGGAATCAAAGGCGCAATCATTTACGGTATCTTAGGTGCATCTCTGTACGGATGGGCCGTAGGTGCTTATGACCCTTACAACGACTTCATGGCTGGAGGAGCAGGATGGGGTTCAGCGACCGCTTCTGCACCAGCATCTGGTGATATTTTTGGTTGGGTCGGATTACCTGAAGAAAGCATGGGTGCTGCATTCTCTGCC
>CASIBX010000020.1 GCA_949373075.1 Candidatus Poseidoniaceae archaeon
GGACCATTCGGTCTTGACGCTGTTGATGAGACTGAGTTGCTTTTGGATTGTTCCATGTTGCACGTACGTGCTGGTATAGACCCTTTACCATTGACATCACCTACTCGTTACGAGCATTTTGCCGACTTGCCTCCCCTATTTGAAGACCGCGACGCGTATTTGCTGGGTCCGAGAGGGATTGACTCATGTGCAAGTTGAGTATCGCAGGTATATGTCCCTTCAAATTACCGGAGCTAATGAGGTTCTAAAAGCACTGGAAAATGGAGGCGAAATAAAACTAGTCTTAGTAGATAGGGAAGAAGATTGTAAAGAGATTATTCACCTCTGTGAAAAGAAAAATATTCCTGTTGTTGAAGGGTCTTCTACTGACCTTTGGAGAATGAGTGCAGACGGGCAACAGAAAGCCCTTGCACTGATTGGAAGAGAGCCTAAAGGAACCCTTGAAGAGGTGTTCGAAAGAGAAGGTGTAATTTGGTTATTTGATGGAGTAGAGTACGCCCCAAATCTTGGTTTTGGAGTAAGAACTGCAGAGGTTAGTGGAGCTACTGCTGTTATCATAAATGTCAAAAAAACACACGAAGAAAGAAGAACGATTCGTAGAGCAGCAATGAGAGCAACTAGATTCATTCCGGTAGTTTATGCTACTACTGAAGAAATCCTAGCCGCATGCAATAGAAGGATAGTCGTGGCAGAGGATGTGGGAGAGAAAGCGCCTTGGAATGCTGACCTAACTGGAGACGTTCTCCTAGTAGTCGGAGCAGAAAATGCTGGAGTTTCAAAAGAAGTCTTAGATGCGGCTGATGAAATCGTTAGATTACCTATGCCTGGCTTCGTGCCTTCATACAATCTACAGGTCGCTGTAAGCGCCCTCGCAATCGAAAGATTGCGTCAATCAGAGTGAGTTCACTCTTCTTGTTCACGACGAATAACTGCTACGAAACTCAGGCCAATTGCAGCAAGGGTTCCAATCACACCAATCGAAGGCAGGCCATCTGTCGAGTCTTCTTCCGAAACTACTTGACAATCCCAAACCTCAATCTCGTTTCCATCTGCGTCAAGCATAATTTCACCCGTGGTTTCGTCAATTGCAGGGATTGCAACCTTCTCTTTGTCGTCTGGGCATGCAAACTCTTCATTGCAATCTGCATTATTCCAAGGTACACAATCGGTAGACCCTGTGTTGTTGTCACCTGAGTATTCTATATTATCACAATCAGTCGCCATTCCGTTAACATCAAAGTATTGTTGATCTGAATTAGGAGTCAATGGACAATTGTCGGTCATATCCATAATACCGTCTCCATCATCATCGGCATCCTGATTATTACCAACACCATCTCCATCAGTATCCACTTGTTCATTTGGATTTTCTGGGAATGTGTCATCATTGTTTCCGGCACCGTCTCCATCTATATCTGAGTCACATAAATCTCCGGAACCATCATTGTCAAGGTCCGCTTGATCACTGTTGAACATATTTGGACAATTGTCTACTAAATCGTCAATTCCGTCCATGTCGACATCGTTTCCAGTATTGTTACCGCCTGTGTTATTTCCACCTGTGTTGTTTCCACCTGTATTGTTGCCACCAGTATTGTTACTACAATCCATGCCCATGGCATAATCAAATCCATAATTGGCGAAATGCACCATATCGTTGTCGAATAAATCGATTGACACGTAATAACAACCAATTGGAACCCATGAACTCGCCCACCAACCTCCAGCTGTTGAATTATAAGTATCATAAGCAAAATAAGAGTTGGATAATGATGATGAGTTAAATTCGGTATAATTCATAAGAGCCGTTGTGAGATTATTTGAGGCATTATCGTATTCCCAGAGGTCGAATGTGACTATGTAATTTGTATTATTTACTAGGTTGTATGCTTCCCAAGATATTTGTGAGTATGAGCCATTTTGAGTTGAAAATGATTCCCCCCATACCGATTCCATAGTACCGTTGTTGTTTCCACCAGTGTTGTTTCCTCCAGTGTTATTTCCACCGGTATTGTTTCCACCTGTGTTATTCCCTCCAGTGTTGTTACCACCGGTATTATTGCCACCAGTGTTGTTACCACCGGTATTATTCCCACCTGTGTTGTTTCCTCCAGTGTTGTTTCCACCAGTGTTGTTTCCTCCAGTGTTATTTCCACCGGTATTATTCCCACCTGTGTTGTTTCCTCCAGTGTTATTTCCACCAGTATTATTCCCTCCAGTGTTGTTACTAATTACACCGAATGAACTTTCATTACTGTCAACCCATGCACCGTTAACGTAGAGATCTGCATGCAAGGTATAATTTCCAGCAGATAGCCCAGCTGTATACCAAGTTGTGTTGAAATTATTCGAACCAACCCATGTATGGTTATTTGCAGCAACAGTGTAGTTACTAGAATCATAAATCCAATAATTTAGGAACATGGAGGCGTTTAGTACCTCGCAAGAAACCCACAGAGTTGAACTGATTGATTGATTTACGTAGTATTGAGAACTCCATAAATTAGTATAAACCCCTGAATAATTTGCATCATATCCACAACCAGTGTTGTTTCCTCCAGTGTTATTTCCACCAGTATTATTCCCTCCAGTATTGTTCATAAATGTGAATTGGTATAACAGAGTAGAATCATTAGAATCTGGGCAATCATGCCATGTTCCATTGGTTCCACAATTTAGAATCGTAGCCTCAAAATCAAGTGTAATATTAGTGCCATCGAGAACTGATGAGTCGAATTGTAATTGCGCACTCAGATTGTAAGTGCCATTTGCTCCAATCATGTACCACCAACTTGTTTGGTTATAGAATCCAGAGACTCCCGAATGGTCAGCACTAGCATTTATGCCTGGGTAATTTATAGCAAAACTACAGGTATTGATCAAATCAATTGTGACATTATAAGTCGTCATATTAATGGAAAAATTGCCGACTGTTAGGCAATGAGAATCATTATTCCCAGTGTTATTGTTTCCACCAGTGTTGTTGCCACCTGTGTTGTTGCCACCAGTGTTGTTACCTCCGGTGTTGTTGCCTCCAGTGTTGTTGCCTCCAGTGTTATTTCCACCAGTGTTGTTGCCACCTGTATTGTTACCACCAGTGTTGTTGCCACCTGTATTGTTGCCACCAGTGTTGTTTCCACCTGTGTTGTTGCCACCAGTGTTATTTCCACCAGTGTTGTTACCACCAGTGTTGTTTCCACCAGTGTTGTTTCCACCAGTGTTATTTCCGCCAGTGTTGTTTCCACCAGTGTTATTTCCGCCGGAATTGTTACCCCCTGAATTATTGCCTCCTGAGTTATTTCCAGTATTATTTCTACCAGAAGTTTCCCAAGAGTCATCATCCATGAAAATCTCACCTTTCTCGATTTCAACAGGAACTTCTTCAAGAGCGAAAGATGCGACTTGAGTCAGCATCAACATAGCCAAAAATAGAGAGATTTTCTTATCCATGAACCATTGTAGGTCGGGTGTGTTATATTAGTATCTATGATTGATTACAAGTTTTCATAAAAGAAATCACAGAGAGAATCATGTGCGACTAAGTGATGGAGAGGTTTTGACATCTAGAATAGTCTCTAGTTTGACCGTTCACATCTATGGGGCGGGCCTCAACAAAGAGCGCCCAGCACACACTGCAGTCAAGGAATTGTCAGATAGAGGATGGGCAATCGCTCCAATTCACCCTAAGGATGGAGGAGCTACGATTGATGGATTTCCAATTAGACCTGGCCTCGATGAAGGGATAATTCCTGAAATTGTAGTTTTGTTCTTGGCTCCTGAAAGAGCCAGAGCGGTGGTCAGAAATTTGATTATAAGGCTTGATAAAGACAATTTTCCTCTAATTTGGTTCCAACTAGGTGCGGAAGATGATGATGCAATCTCAGCATTGGAAGACATGGGAGTCGACTATGTGTTTGATGATTGCTTAGTGCGATACTGTGACAGATATGACCTGATGTGTTCGGACTCGATTTTACCCCAAAAATGGTGTTTGCAAACCGCATCAGAGGATGGCGATGGTTGTTCAATTTGGTCAGTCCATTCAACGGACTCTGCAAATTTAGAACGTCCGAAAGAAGCACTAGAATGGGTTGGATCAATCGATGACTTGACTAATTCAGAACACACCATACCAAGATACATCAGATCTCTTTCACAAACAGACGAGACTCTCTCTGAATTATCATCGAGGCTGTCTAACTAATTATCCAATAGTAACACCGAGAAACGAGGTTGCTTTGATACTCCATACTATGAGTAAGAGGATTTAGGAAGGGTTGGGCGTGCCAGTGGGAATCGGAAAATACGGAGACAAAAAAGTCGTCGATTTGTCTGAATGGGGCAGGCCGCTTGCTCGTGTAATAACACGATTCCTCAAAGATAAACCAGTATCTGTAATTCAAGTAACCAATTTTCATTTGTTGCTCTCCCTATACAGCGCTTGGTTGATTTATGAAGGGAGCACAATATTGGCTTGTTTCTTGTTGATTGTTAAGGGAGTTATTGATGCAGTAGATGGCGAATTAGCTCGTACTCGTGAGAGGCCCTCCCATGTAGGCCGGTATTGGGACACCGTAGTCGATACGATTAGTTTGATTGCCGTCATGTGTGCATTTGGAAGCCTTTACGATTGGGGAATCGCATTCACATTTGGCATGATTTTCGCAATCTTGTTTCAGTATTCATTGTTCAATCATTATTCTATACTGATGAGAGCATTGGGCTCAGGTGATGCTACGAGCCGAATTGATGAGCGTGTGCGCCCAATTGCGCATCCCTGGGAGAAACAACGAAACGTCAATATTTTACATTTCATATATCTCTGCTTTTTCAATTGGCAAGACCGTATAATATCCGCTTTATCTGGAAAGGGTTCGAAGACTTTGGTGTTTGAGTTAACCGTATCTTCAACACTAGGGTTTGGCATGCAATCACTGCTAATCTTTGGTTTGGCTTTAACACAGAATTTGGAATATCTACCTCACCTAGTTTTGGGTGTCAATATGTTCTTGATGGCTTCGGTACTACTTCGAAGTCGATTGTAAGACAAACTTCACGATATCCAAACTAGTAGGCTATTGCCGGAGTAAAATTGAAGGCGGATTAAATCCAGCCGAGAATTATGATGCCCATTCGTGATTTAGTCGTAGCAATCATAATGACTGTTTTTTTGATAGTGGGAGTGTATCAATTCTACTTCTTTACTCAAAATCATATGATTAAGAAGCCAAAGCAAATCGATATGAAAATCGACCGTTTATTCAAATTTACAGGATGGTGGGTATGGCTTTATTCAGGATTATATTACCCAATGATTGTTCTGATCGTACTAACTTTAGACGATATGAAACATTACAATTACACCGCTATGTCTTTCTTCTTACTATTATTCATGCAGATGGTTTTCTTCAGATATTACCCTGTAGAAACTCCTCCTGAATGGAGAGACTTTGGAGAATCTAATACTCTGAGTGTTCGCTTCATGAAGTTCGTTCAATCTTATGATGACAATACAAATTGTTTCCCTAGCATGCACGTTTCTGTTGCGACATTAGTTGCCCTACATATGTGGTCTAATGTTGGAGATGTAGTCGGATATTATCCATTTGCATTCCCGGTAATCATAGCATTAAGCGCTCTGTGGACAAAGCAACACTATGTTGTTGATGTCATAGCAGGAGTGCCTTTAGGTTGGCTAGCATGGAAGGCTTACGAGATTGGAATTAACTAATCTGTTTCTCAAAGAATTGCTGATTACTGGGTGAATAATTAAGAGATATAGACATAAGTCAAAATTATGACGAAGTCTGATTTGGAGCCTATTCAGAACTTTGGGAGAATATTAACGAAGATACAGCAGATAAAACTGTAACTCATGTCGAAGGAAATCCAACTGCTGCTGGCGAGTTGATATACACGAGGTGAAACCAAGCATGACTAACGCAACGTAATGGTCCCCGCTCCCAGACTTGAACTGGGGACACCCTGGTGTCTGCTGAGACGTTTGGAATTTTCCAACTACAGCCAGGTGCTCTACCAACTGAGCTAA
Source organism: Candidatus Poseidoniaceae archaeon (assembly GCA_949373075.1). Taxonomy (GTDB): domain Archaea; phylum Thermoplasmatota; class Poseidoniia; order Poseidoniales; family Poseidoniaceae; genus MGIIa-K1. Next base: position 6,050 of record CASIBX010000020.1, read on the forward strand.
GCGAGGTAGTCTGTGCGACAAACCTCGCGTATATCAACTATTCAGGCAAAACTGGCCTTGAAATTAGGGTAGCGAAATAGGCTCGCGAGTATGAGTTGCGAGCATCACCATTAATAGTGAAATGGACAGCCTTGTTATTCTTGGAGGCGTAAGGGATGGGACCCAATGCAGCACGCACAACTAGGCCAGCAGACCAATCTTTGAACGACATGGTGGCATCACTTGCCCAAGAGGCAATGGGAAAAGGCTCTACTACGCTATTGGATGATGAGATGGGCTCATTCGGAGTACCAAATCCGCGTATCCTAATCGTTGGCTGTGGTGGTTCAGGAAATAACACTCTGAACCGAATTACTCATCTTGGTGTTGAAGGTGCAATTACTGTTGCAATCAATACCGATAAGCAGCATCTAGATCACACTCGAGCTCTTCAGAAGTTATTGGTAGGCCGCCATATTACCCGTGGTCTTGGAGCAGGGGGCGACCCTAGCACTGGAAGGCGCTGTGCAGAAGCAGGGCGCGAGATGATTCGCAGAATCGTTACAGGTGCTGATTTAGTATTCATCGCTAGCGGATTAGGTGGAGGTTCCGGTACTGGAATCTGTCCAATCGTAGCAGAGGAAGCAAAGGCTGCTGGTGCATTGGTTGTAGGAATTGTTACAACACCATTCCACGTTGAGAGAAGACAGAGGATGAAGCGTGCTCTAGAGGGACTTGAGAGTCTAAGGCAAGTTGCAGATGCAGTTCTTGTTCTCGACAATAACAGGCTCCTTCACTTCGTACCTAACTTGCCTTTGGATGAAGCATTCTCAATCATGGACCAATTGGTCGCTGAAATTGTCAAAGGAATTGTTGAGACAATTACCTTGCCTTCACTAATCAATCTTGATTTCGCAGATGTAAGAGCCATCATGGCAAATGGTGGAGTAACTATGATGCTGTATGGAGAGAGTGACCGTGGCCCTGAAGAGGTAGTTCATGAAGCTCTAAACCATCCACTACTCGATGTAGATGTTTCAGGAGCGACTGGAGTGCTAATCCACGTAACTGGTGGTAAATTTATGACTTTAGAAAATGCTTCACAGGTTGTTGATTTGATGACTGCTAATGTTAGTGATGAGGCGAATGTCATCTGGGGTGCAAGACAAGACCCTGGGTTTGGTGATACGATTAAGGTCATGGCAATCATTACCGGAGTCGGTGGAATTGAGATGAACCAAGCACGTATGGAGCCTGACCAACTTGGAGACATGCTCAAACTAACTCGTGCAAAGACAAAGACTGGTGGTTCTGTAGGATTCCAGCGTTTTGATTGATTGTCAAGAGATAGCAAGGTCCAAATCCTCGCGGTGTTAACGATACACTATGCGAGGACGTAGCGCGTTGGCAATTTTGTTGGCGGTTTTACTCAGTGTGCCGGTTGTAGGAGGCACTAACAATACCACCACCATGCAAGATGAAGAAGTCATGGACCCTTGTATGGAAGACCCTGAACAGCCTTGTGTCAATCAGACTTCTCTCTACCTTTGGTCAAACGGACAATCTACATTCTGGTCTCACTTCAATGCAAATGAAACCGATAATGCAGCAGATAACAATTATTCTCAACAAAAGGACAATGGTGCGATAAATATCGACCAAAGGATTTCAATGAATCCTTCTCTTAATAAGCGTCTAAACATGACACTTGACGGGGAAATTAGAGTTACCCTGAACCTGACTGTCACAGGGGATTGGACAAATGATAATGATGCTGATTCCGCTTGTGGACAGAATGATTGTGAGGAACTTAATGTAACTCTGTGGGCCGGTGCAACTCAAATCTTTAAGCAACACGTACCTCAATTATCACAGGGAGAGAACACAGTAATCTTCTCATACCGTATAACTGAGGAGCAGACTCTGTGGGATTCATCTACTGCAAATCCGTCTCTTCAAATTCAAATGAAGTTGAAAGGTAATTACCAAGAATCAAACGTCATTTTTGCAAGTGGGGAACCTGCTGAATTCACATTGGGATTATCTGGAGATGGCGGCTCTAAAGTCGAGATGCCAATAGACCCTGCTTCATGGGATGAAGCATTCCAAGCAGGAGGAGATGATGATATGCTACCTGCGGATGATGGAGGAATACTACCTGGATTCTTATTCACATCAGCACTTGCAACAATGACGCTCGCTGCAGTCTACCTGCCTAGCAGGAAAGACTCAGAGGACATTCGAGATAGAACTTGAATCTAGGCCTACAACGCTCTGTTCTCCAGAGACCAAGTTCTTGACGCTACATTGACCGTTTTCAAGGTCTTGTGGTCCAACGATTACTACGTTGCTAAATCCGTTCTTCGAAGCCCAATCAAGAGACTTGCCGATGTTCTTGCCTCGCAGATCTAACTCGACATTATTACCAGCATCTCGCAATTCTTTCACTATAGAAAGAACTGCATTAGTATCGATTCTAAATGGTAGCATTAGAGTTGTAGTTGCTGGAGTCTCACCTGGTACTACTTCGCTTCGACCTGCCCTTTCGGCTTGTGCTTCGAGTGCTAATAGAACTCTATCAAAACCTAGCCCGAAGCCACATGACGGGTCTAAATCTTCCAGTCCAAATAGGTGTAGAAGGCGATATGAACCGCCCCCTAGAACTTGTCCTTCTCCACCAAGTTCGGCTACATTGACTTCGAAAACCATACCGGTGTAGTAATCCAACCCTCTTGCTACACAGAGATTTACTTTGAGAGATGGTGGAGTTGGAGCTAATGATTCAAGAGCAGTAAGCAATTGTTTCAATTCATCTAGAGATTCAAGTGGTACACCCATTGTTGTCAATATTTCTCGAGCCGATTCAAGTGTCTCTATTCCGCCATCTAACTCCGAAAGGCTTCGAAGGCTTTGTGTTGCAGATGAATCTATACCATTCTTAACAAATAATTCAGAAAGGCCATCCCAATCCCCTTTGTCAAGAAGACGCATAGCACTGGCTACTGGTGCTTCTGGCTCACCTTCTTGTGAAAGACCCAGTCCAGTCAAAATATCACGTAAGACTCCAACATGACCGATTCTTACCTCATAGTCTTCTAAACCGCAACCATCGAGCATGTTGATTGCTAGAGCAACTACTTCGGCTTCAGCGAATGGACCATTGGCACCGATAAGTTCGGCACCGTACTGGAAAAACTCACGATATCTTCCTTTCTTAGACTCCTCATATCGGAAACATTGCCCAAAGTAAGACAAGCGAAGTGGTTTGGGAGAACCTCTCATTTCTTCACTAACCATTCTCATTACGGGAGCGGTTAGTTCAGGACGCAAAGTCAAGGCTCTGTCAGATTTATCCTGAAATGCATACAATTGTTTGACAACACCAGGTCCTGACTTGGCAGTAAACAAATCCAGAGTTTCAAAAATAGGAGTCTGGACACGCTTGAAACCATGAGATAGCGCCTTAGATTCGAGTAGATTCTCGAAGGCTAATCGCCTGCTCATAACTTCCGGGGTGAAGTCCCGGGTTCCGCGTGGTCTCTGTACCATCACTCTGTGGGGAGCACATCGAGCATTTCAGATGAACGGCTAACCTTAGGGCTAATGTGGCGGTATTAGAGGCTGAATAAATGATTCGCACACTCATTCGTATTCAGAAATACCGCCTGATAATTGGTCTAAGTCTGGAGCTTCAGGAACCCCTTCTAACGGTGCATCAAGTTTCGACATTTTTTCGACTAACTCCCAATCAGGCTCACTTGGAGAATCTGTAACTATTGCAGATTTGTTTTCTAATTTAATGGGCGGAGCTTCTTCTCTTTCAACTGGTTTAATCGGTACATCTACACCTAATTTGGTCCATAAGTCTGCAGACGTTTCTTCATCTAACGACTTGCCAGAGCGCTCTTGCTTTTCCTTTCTTTTCATTTCCATCTCTCGTTTGAGAGTTGTTTCTATTTCGACTTGGGCCTCGATTCCTGCCCAAACTCTTGCTTCTTCAACATCATCTTCTTGCTGTTTCAAAATCTCTAAAGCACGTTTGCTTGGTTTATCGAATAATAACCAAAACCATCGAACGATTGGAATTAGAATTAGGGCTATTGCTAAACCTAGGCCTATCCATTGGAACAGGCTAAGTGACAATTAATCCACCTCAAGCATCAGTTGCATCGGCTAGGTGTTCCCAGCCAGGAGGGTACTCTCCTACTTCAACGACTAATTCGTCGGCTCCACCCGGTAGCATCGAAATATCTACGTCAGCACCTTCAGGTACATTTCTGAATAGAGGACGCTGAATCAATTTCTTGTTTAGCAGCATGAATCCACCAGCAACCACTCCCCAGAAGAGTAGAATGATTGTAATCCCGTTAGGGTTAGATGGGTTCCAAACATCAGGAGTGTTTGCGATCATATCTCCAAAGTAGGATACGATAAGAATGGTGAACAAGAATGGGAATGCAAGATACATCAGAATATCCCACCATCTGCCAATCCAGATATCGTTGTCGCCAGTGTTGATGAAATCGTCACGGAATGCAGAAACACCTACCCCTAGGTACCCAGATAGTCCAGGTGCTGATTCACCAGATTCGACTTGTGTACGCCACTTTTGGTACCCATATTTCCAAATTGTGAAAGCGATGAATAGACCGCTAAACATCAAACCGTATCCCCAAATGTGGTCTTGGACCTCAAGGAATTGTGGGAATGCAGTACCATCAGGAGCGATTGTGATCCACAACATCGCAGAGGGCAATCCAAAGATTAGGATTGCAATCGAAGTCAAAAGAACTGATTTCTCACGCTCATAGCCGTGGTCGACGAAGTTACGAACACACAATTCAACTGTAGAAATCATCGATGTCAGCGCTGCGAAAGATAACGCAAGGAAGAAACCACTCATCATCACCCATGCTCCAATCGGCCCTCCTGGAGCTTGTGCGAATACTTCTGGCAATGCAAGGAATGTGATTGCCGAAGAACCATTGGTAACGGTATCAAGTGGGTTGTCTGAAACTGCGAAGATTGCAGAAAGTACAGTTAATCCAGCGATGATAGAAATCGAATTGTTTGCTAATCCCATTGTGAATGCGTTTAGAGTTGTATCCTCATCCTTGCGCATGTAAACAGAGTAAGTAATTGCCATTCCCATTCCGGCAGAACACGACCATGCTGATTGCGATCAGTCCGTTAATCCAGATTGCATGGGTCGCTGAGAGAACTCCACTTCACGGTGAACATGAATAGGAATCCGTCTAAGGCTACCATCCGCCATGTCCATCCAAAGTGATAGCCCTAAGGACATGAACAGTAAGAACGAATAGCGAAATCATCAGAATTACATTGACTTTCTCAATCGCCTTTGCTCCCTTCCAAATCGCTAACAATGTAATTGCAATAACAATGAATTGATAGAAAATCACATTTCCTGATGATTGCAAGAATTCATTCCACACAAGTTGTGTGTCGACATTTTCTCCAACCAAACCATTGGTAATACCTAACTCGAAGTACTTCAGGCACCATCCTGCAACAACAGCATAGTAGAATCCAATCGCTGTAGAAATCCAAGCGGTCCAAAGTCCCATCCACGCGAAATGTTTACCGGCGAAAATTCGGAATGTTCCGATTGTTCCTGTACGGCTTCGCTTACCTAGTGCGAATTCTGCAATTACCAGAGGTATCGACCAAGCGAACAAGAAGATTAGCCACGGAATAAGGAAAGTTCCTCCTTCATTTGCACCGACCATTCGCGGGAAGCGCCAAATGTTACCAGTTCCTATTGCTGCACCGATTGCTGCGAAGATGAGTCCCATCCTGCCGCTGAATTGATCTGATTGGCTCATGCTGAGCCCTCCTCCACAAACTGTGCATCAAGTATGCCTTCCTTGATTGTATCACTCATCATCATTCGAAGACAGACACCAAGTCCACCCCAAACAAAGACTGCAACAGTCATGAATAACATTAACTGAGCCCAAGACAATGAGCCAAATGGTGCTCTATATTCTAAATTCAGCTCATAGTATTGTGAATTCGTAGGATATTCAATTTTCTGAGTTCCACCGAGTGTAGAGATCATAGCTTTGACATGCAAGACTCCATTTTCATCATCACCTACTGGTAGATTTGCAACTACCTTGTAGCCTTGACCTGAATCGTTGAGTAAATCACAAGTTTCTCCTTTAAGCACAGAGAAACCAGTCATTGACCACGGCTCTGTGAACCACTCCTTAGGACCATAATCAGATTGCTGACGACTTGGTTTTACCATGCGATACATCATGTGAGAATTTTGTTTATTCAAATCGATTGCAAAAGCATTGTCTAGGCACATCTCTACCGGTATGTCGCCTGACTCAGGGACTACAGGTTCAATGATAACTTGATTTCGAACGATATTACTCATTTCCAAATCCGCTCTTTCTCTTGGGTTATCTGCAATCTTGATCATGTAGAATGCGACTCCATTATTTCTTACAGCGATGTGGTCCACATCATCTTCATGCTGGTGGAATGCAGTTCCAATTTCCATTGTGTAGCAATAAGAGCCGTGAACGCCATAATGCCAATCACAGAAATCTCCAGTTGTAGGATACAAATCCGAGGATTGCATGTTTGTGTAATCTGTCATAGTTGCCATTTGGTCACCGTGATAGACCAATTGGTCGTGGTCTGTTGTCTCACAACCTGTGCAGTGACCCCACGGGTACAGCACTAATTCGGAGTAGGAATGGTAAGTTAAGGTAGCCTTGAACTCTGAAGCTCCATCGTTGTTATCATCATTCATTTCAGTCATATCTTGAATGAACTTTGTCTCTGGTTCCGAGTTTCCTCCAGCCCAATCTTCATCGGTTTGACCATCGTTATCATCGTCTTCACCGTCAACATTGTCTTCATTGATTAGGCCGTCTCCATCGTTATCTGTTGTATCAAAAGGTCCGGTGTAAACGTCATTATTGGCAACCCCTGCTTGTTCATCTTCAGCAGGAGTGCAGGTTCCTGGAATAAGTGGAATTGTTGCTCCTAAAGGCCATCCCCATTCGTATTGATAATTACGATTCAAGTCAACTCCGTCACAATCTTCGTCAACCTGTTCGTTAGGGTCAGGTAGTGGCTCAATTCCATTGTTACGTAGATTCTTTCTCCATCCACCGCTAGGGCATGATTCCCATGCTGGTGCAGGACAGAACTCTTCTCTGTCGTATTTGTTACCATCAACATTCAACATTGGAATAAGATAGATTTCACGATTGTTAATCAAGTTGGTTAACTCGACTTCACTGAAATCTTCGTCAACGCCAAAGTCACCAGGGTTGCAAGCCTTGCCATCTCCGTTACTGTCTTGGATAGCAGGGTCAAGTGCTAAGCAATCACCATCGTCATCAACTTGGCCGTCGCCATCTGCATCGCCCCATGGGTCTTCATCGATTAGGCCGTCTCCATCATTATCTACCGGGCCACCACCATAGTAGTGAGCGACGGTTTCCATGAATAGGATTGGAGTTTCATAACTCATCCACTCTCGAGCGTGATGGTTTCCAACAATCATAACATCTGGTCGGTCAGGGTAGTTTCCATTATCGCCGTTAAAAGCATTGTATTCTCCGCCCTGTACATCACCAGTTATTTTCAACCATGGTGATGAATATCCGTAATACCAGCCTTCGTATGTATCCGCAGTGGTTTCTTCACCTCTAGCGTTCAAACCACCATTAAGTCCTTCATGGAACTCAAAGATATCTGGATTCTCTTGAGCGAGGACCATCATTCTAGACTTCATGGTCTCATAGCTGTGGTACTCTTTGAATTGCATCATTTCGTCACCACCCCAAGGGAATACGTATTCGCACTCAGAGTCTCCTTCGCCAGTGACTTCACAGGAAACATAGTCGGCATCTTCCCAGTCCTCCCAAATATCTGCTGCGCTTGGTCCTATATCTTGGGCTGCAGATGAAATCACAACTGGAGAAAGTAGCGATAGCAAAAAGGGTAGAAGAAGAATCGTAAGAGATGTCTTTCTGGATTGGAAAAGCATGGCTATCAACTTGGCCAAAGCCTACCCCCTCTTCAAAGCGTCGTGTCTATGAATTAGCCCCCCATAGGGGGCTGTCTAGAAAAACACAAGGGAAAACAACATCATCTGTAGAGGTTTGCCGATTACCATGCAGATGATAATAGAAGCAATCCCCGGTCACGACAAAGAGATTTATGGATTAAGCATAGAGAGTATTCTTACAGTAACTTTGTTGGCGATTTTACTTCTAATTACCAAGGAAATTAGCGGTTATATTATCCCGCGCGCTTTTGGCAACCTTAGAAAGGTCAGTGAAGTTGCAAGTGACGCTTTAACTAGCTCTGGTAAAGCACTTGGAGTCGCAGCAGGCTGTTGGGCTAGTTTGTATTTGATTGAAGATATGGATTGGCTAGTCTCGTTAATGACTCTAATAATGGTGGTTGCAATAGTTGTGACTGCATTTAGGTTTGTAGGCATAATTCATGCATTTGTATTATGGACAGATGATGATGGAGAATTGGATGGTTCGCAGAAAACTGTAGTTTCAGCAGCAGAAAGTATCATGAGATTTTTAATCGTTATTTTTGGCATGGTCTTCATCGCAGATGCATTAGGTTTCGACCTTACAACTATGGTGGCAGGATTAGGAATTACTGGGCTTGCATTAGCGCTTGCAGCCCAAGACACAATTTCCAACATCTTTGGAGCAACCACTGTACTACTGGACCGTCCATTTCAAGTTGGAGACTGGGTTATCATCGGTTCTGTCGAAGGAGAAGTTATACAAATCGGGCTACGAACTACACTGATTCGTACTAGCCTAGATACCGTGGTAACAATGCCGAATGCAAACCTGTCAAATACACCCATAGAGAACTGGGGTAAGCGAAGGTTCCGTCGCTGGCAACCTATTTTCAAATTAGATATCAATTCAGACCCTACTAAGGTTTCTGAATTCTGCGACGGTGTTGCTAACCTAATTGCTAACCATGAAAAGACAATGAAAGAAGACAGTTCATTCGCAAGAGTTTCTACTCTAGGACCAGATGCTATCGATGTAGGATGCAATATTTACTGGGACATTGCAAGTGGAAAGGTAGAGAGAGAGGCTAGAGATGGGTTCCTAATCTCGGTCATGGAAATAGCAAAAACTCACAACTTGAATTTCCACGATAACAGAAGGCGTCACAGTGCTTGACGCCAATCTGGTTCATTGTAAGAATACAATAACGATGAAATTATCCAGATTAGTACGAAGGTGAAGTAACCAATTGAAGGTTCATCAAATTCGCCTGCTCGGTCTAGCCAAAAAGTACCAATGAGTCCGAATATGGCGAGCGGTATACCCATTTGCATTAATCGCATTATACCCAATTTAGCCTGAATACGGTCCACCGTATTGAGGTATTCATCAATTTCAGGATTGACTAATCCAAAGGCTACGGCTTCAGCTTTGGAAAGGATATTCAGATCGTATCTGAAATGCGCAACGCCACCAGTAGCGATTCGCATAACATCATCGCCCCAATATTTTGATGGAACGAATTCTCTCCATTTCAACATGACATCGTGTTTAATCGCCTGCCTTAACATTGCAAGGTTGGTGTCATCCTTCCAAAGAAGTGCATCACATAAGGGCAGAGGTACTGGTCGCATTTCATTCAATTCGATACGAGGAATTCCAACAGTATTGTGACTGTGTGGCGCTCTCCATAAAGTACTAGTTTTGAGAGTGTCTTCAACCTTCTTCAATCGGTCATTCCAACCATATTCATCATTAGGCGTACTCCACCCTCCATCGATTAATGCTAAATGTAATCCAGATAGTGATTTTGCAGTAATCTTTTCTGGGCTTTCTTTGGGATATATTAGAACATGGTCTCCATCTTTATCACAGCCCGCAATCGGTAATTGGAGGTGCTCTTTCAAGGCAGATTTCAACTGAGGGTTTCTACTAAGTCTTGATGCATGCTTTCCCGTTGGAATTGGAATAACCAATGCTTTGTATTCACCAATATCGTACCAAATGCCACTACGGTCTTCATCCATCTGTTCGAATACTTCAACCTCCGGCCAATCCCCCCATGTGTTCTCTAGACCATTCCACCAGTCAAGAGTAATTTCAGGAACGTGAAGAGGCCGGGTTCCCCAAGATGTCGAAATCGAGGACTCATCGTGACTTTGGGCGATGCCTTTTGGCCACCACGGTCTCTCCTCCATGAAGAGGCCGAAGGGTCGGTGGGGATTAACTCAAACGGTTGAAGCGAATGGGTGGGGCAGAGGGGGCGATGTTATGGGTATCAGTAACCGCCTTGGTGATGTTCTTGGTAATGCTGTCGAAGCAAAACTGCTACGTCAAGTAAAGAAGCACCCTGACAAAATAAACCATCTTGCTATCATCATGGATGGCAACAGGAGGTTCGCTTGGTCCAAAGCCCTAGAAACTGATATTGGGCACAAAATGGGCAAGATGAAACTGGAACAGGTTCTTGACTGGGTATTGGAATTGGAAATTCACTATTTTACAGTCTACGCATTATCTACTGAAAATCTAAACCGTCCAGCAGGAGAATTGGACGGGCTCTTCAATCTCTACATTGAAGGGCTAAAGGATATTGCTGACGACCCTAGAATTCATGAGAATAAAGTGAAAGTACAGATTATTGGAAGAAGAGAATTACTTCCTGATTCTGTCAATGAAGCAATTAGATATGCAGAAGAAAAAACTGCACATTATGATGAATTTACATTCACAGTTTGTCTGGCATATGGGAGTCGAGAAGAAATGCTTGATGCGATAAAAAGCATTGCTGAAGACCACAGTTCAGGTGAACTCGCAATCGATGCAATCGATGAAGGTGAAGTTAGTCGCAGGCTTTACACTGCCGAGATGCCAGACCCTGATTTGGTAATCCGCACATCTGGAGAAGAAAGAATCTCTAACTTCCTACTATGGCAAATGGCTTATTCAGAATTATATTTCACCGATGTATTTTGGCCATCATTCTCTAAGAAAGAGTTGCTCAAAGCTATTCAAACATACCAAGCACGAAAGCGTAGGTTTGGTGAATGAATTGCCTGCATGCGATGAATGTGGCGAATGGGAAAAGCCGTCATTAGCGGTAGACGCAGTAGCCATTAGAGGCAATGAAATCCTATTGATTAGGCGAGGGAAAGAGCCTTGGAAAGGTATGCTTGCCCTACCTGGTGGGTTTGTCGACTCAGGTGAGGACCCAGAAGTGGCTGTTATTCGTGAATTGAAAGAGGAATGTGGGATTGATGGAAAGGTCGTTAGATTACTCTGTGTCAAAGGAGACCCTAACAGGGACCCAAGAGGACATGTTGTCTCGATTGCATATCTAGTGGCTGCTTTTGATGAGCCTACTGCAGGAGATGATGCAGCAAGTGCTGCTTGGCATCGCATTTCTGAAGTCGAGGAAATGGCAGGCGACCATATGTCAATCCTTGAGAAGATCAAGCATTTCTGATTTGGTATTTGGCCAATCAGGAATATCTAGGGCGTCCGTCAAATGTATCCCTGCTAGCCATGAGGCTAGTATTGTTTCATCATAATCACGAGCAACAAATATTGGATATCCGTCTTCGGCTAATCTCTCAACAAATCCTCGTAATGCCTTGGTTACCAGAAGGGTTGGAACTCCCAATAACACCGCTTCACTGGCTAGTGTTACCGATTGAGTAATCACTCCATCCATACCTGCAATCGTTTTGTCCAAGTCCCAGGGGTTTCCTTCAACTGAGTTTTCATCTGCTGAATAAATAGACAAGCCGTCTAGCCAACTATCTGGGATTGGAAGAATTTCATTTTCATCATGAACTCCGTTACCGATTAACCGCCTAACCAGAACTTTAGGTGGGTTGGATACATCTTGAGGTCTAAGACGAGGCTGAAGGTGTATGTGCCCGTGTAAGCCGTCTATACGATGGAAGTTTGCTTTCTTTTTCATTAGTGAGCCCGATAATGATTCAATAAAATGTGTTGGAATAATGACGTCAGTAGGTCTTGCTAAACTGTGCGCTATGCGATTGACTTCTGTGTCAGTAATGTAGATTCTTTTCGCTTTACGAGGAGCCGCTCTCAACTCAATCGGCGCACCTATACTGATGACTTTGGAAACTCCTTTGAGGGCTTTACCAGAGATTCTTGTACGCTTCCAAGCTTTTCGCCATCGGCCTTTACCAACTGGACGAGGAACCCACACCGTTCTTCTTCTAGGCATGAATCCATCACAATTGTCTATCATCGCTCTGACTTCAAATCTATCACAAGCAATGATGACATCTTCGGGGGAAGATAACTCACGCATAATGGGTGCTAACAGGCGTGCATGAGCGGGATGATCGATTACCCAGCCAGTCGCCATGTTTAGTCGAGAATGACGGGCTATTTTGATGTGCCACCATGTGGTGCCCCTCAATATGCAGAAGAAAGCGATTAGTGTGGATGGCGATAAATTGTACGGCCCCTATACTCCCGGAGTAAAGGCGGGTGGGGTGATTTGGCTATCTGGCCAAATAGACGTGGACAACGGTGATGACATCAAAAGACAGACTGCTGGCGCTCTTGCAAAAATTGATGCATTGCTAAAAGCCGCGGGTGTAAATCGTGAAGCGATTTGCTTCGCACAAGTTTTGCTAGATGACATAAATGACTTCGCTGCAATGAATGAAGTGTATGGAGCATGGGTCGAAGACATGACAATCAAACCTGCTCGAGCTGCTTTTGAAGCAGGCGCTCTTCCAGCAGGAGCAAAAGTCGAGATTGTAGTTCAAGCGATTGATTCCAACAATGAGTGATTCAAATGCCTGGTTCCCCTTACCTTGAGGAGCCCCCTAGTGGCCTTGTTACATGGCCCAAAATATTGATGATTGGAGTTCCTTCAATTTCAGCCTTAAGTCTTGTAGCATGGTGGAATGACGTTATTCTTGAGTGGGCCATATTCCTCACTATTGGATTGACTATTTCCTTTCTCATGAGGCGATGAAATACATACGAGAAGACTTGTACGCCTACAATATGGGAGAATGGCCAACTCACTGTTTCAAAGCCTATGACATCCGAGGATTGTCAGGCGAAGAATTGTCTGATGAGTTCGCTTATCGCTTAGGGCGTGCTATGGCAACATACCTCGACTGTTCATCCTTCGCAGTTGGAAGGGATATTCGTGAATCTAGCCCTGGTTATGCTTCAAACCTAATTCAGGGAATGGTTGATTCTGGTGTTAAAGTCCTAGATTTGGGAATCGTTTCGACCGGTTGCTTGTACCACGCATGCTGGACATTGCCAGTTGATGGAGGAGTTATGGTAACCGCATCACACCTTCCAATGCCTACGCACAATGGATTCAAGATGTGCAGAGGAACTTTACCGCTCGCAGGTGAAGAGATTCAAGAATTGAAGGAAGTATTCCTGACAGGAGAATTCCAGGATGGGACTGGAGAACATATTGACCACCCTCACGAAGATGATTATCTCGAAGCAATCGTTGCTTCAACCGGTAAACTTGCTAGACCAGTCAAGGTTGCAGTCGACTGTGGTAACGCAGTTCCCGGACCTGCTATGACTAGATTATTGGACATGATTGGAGCAGACCATATCGACCTATACTGCGATTGGGACAATACTGAGCCAAATCACGGAGCAGACCCAACTCGTGAATACAACATGGTAGACTTGGCCAAGGCTGTTGTTGACAATGGTTGTGAACTAGGACTGGGTGCTGATGGCGATGGAGACAGAATTGGAGCTGTTGATGAGAACGGTGATTTCGTTTATCCTGACCGCTTGATTGCTTTGATGGCGGACGATGTTGTTGGAACTGAAGAAGGCAAGGATTTACTGATTTATGACGTGAAGTGTTCAATGAATGTTGAGAAGGCAATTATTGAAGCAGGTGGAAAGCCGATGATGGCCAAAACTGGTCATTCTTTCATGAAGAGAGTTCTAGCCGAGCATCCTAATTCCCTGATGGCTGGCGAAATGAGTGGTCACATATTCATGTCAGACCGTGGATGGTATGGTTTTGATTGTTCACTTTACAACGCTGCTAGAATTCTGGAACTCTGGTCCAGAAGAGATGCATTATTCAGTGCTGAACTAAATCGCTTAGCACCTAACTTACCAACTACTGGTGAAGTGAAAGTGCCGTGTGCTGAAGAGGATAAGTTAGCAACAGTTGCAGCCATTACCAGTGCTTTTGATGACCATGAATCTTCGACTATTGACGGAGTAAGAGTACGCTTCGAAAAGGATGGTCAACAGTCAGGTTGGTACTTGGCTCGCAAATCAAACACTGAAGCGATTCTTGTAATGAGAGTTGAAGCAAACGATCAAGAAACTCTAGATGAGATTCTTGCAATGATAGATGAGAGAGTATCTCCAATAATTGACATCAGCAAATTGCTGTGATTATTCTTCGGATTCTTCTTCCTCTTCTTCAACCATCTCGATTGTATAATCATCTAATGATATTAATTCAATTTTCCAATCAACTGTTTCTCCGTCGTCCTGCTTGTTGCATCCCAGCCTTTCGCCCTTGTTCACAGATACGCTGATTTCAAATGAATACTCTCCGAAACCAATTGTCCCGCCATCCAATAGTTGCTCGATTTCTCCGGGAGTTGTTTCATCGAATGTTGTGCCTAGCAATTCAGTAGGTATGAAGAAAAGAGTGGTCTCCATTGGTGATTCGGTTCCTGAAACTAGAGTGGAGTTTTCTCCAATGCCACCTGCCACAGTAATTTCATCATCTTCGTTTGCAACTCCTGTGCATGAAGGACCACCTCCTCCTTCATCATCAGTATGTGTTGTTGTAACTCTGAAACCTACAATATTCAAGTCATCAACATCGCCTGCATCTGAATTTGCAGCAAGTTCTACTGAAGATTGGTCGGCCATGTCTTGAGCTGTTCCGGAGCCGATTTCATGGTAAGAGTAAGTTCCGTTTAGTTCGTAAGTTCCTACTGGGCCACTTACACTGAAGTCTGAATCTGCTTGGCCTGCTGCATAGTAGAAATATGCTGGGAAAGCGAGTGCAAAGACTACCATGCCTGCTACAAGCATCTGTGTTCTTTGGTCGGTTTTGATATCTTCAATCAATGACATATTTCGCCCTCCGGTATTGTAGTGTAATCTGTTTTGGTTTCCAAGTGTTTTGGTTCACTGTTTTTCCCATTTTGTTAGCCCAAGCTTAGCAAACGTCTTGCGAGAGCGACGGAAAACCGGTAACAGATAGCCGATTTTACTACGCTCTCCAAAAGACCACTTCCATGGACACCTAGGTAAGGATGTTGCCCATTCCCTAATTATCTCTCTAGCCTGTTCATTTCCTTTACCACCAGGTATTGTCCAAGCAGCCATATTGATTGCTCCGGCACTACCCTTGGTTTCAGCCCAAGAATGCATCTCTAATCCTTGCAGAGGGCCGTCAAGAAGTTCCAGCCCTAGTGTTCTGGCGCTTTGTGCCATTGGCATAATGATTGCAAACCGATCTACTAATCGGCTTCCTTCGTGACTTGTAATAGTCCATTCATTTGATTCTGCAATTTTACGAAAGGCCTTGATGTTCTCAATAGGCGAGGTCGAAACCTCGAGAGCCATCTCTTTTCGTTTGAGCATTAACTAAACCCAAATGGTAGGATATGAAGAAGATAGGGGGTGCATTCCTCAATCGAATGCTGTAAAAGCCACATTTCTCCTCCCTCCGAATGGAAGGAGGAGATGTGGATGGTCCATTCACGGTCTGTCCCGCAATCCTCAGCCCAAAAACGGGCGAGGTTGACCACGGACTGTGGACCGCTTGGGTAACCGTAACTGGACCTTGTTTACACTAAGACTCTTAAGAGCCTCATGTGTTCTATTAGATCAGTTTCGATTCCGTCTGACTTCAGCCAAACAACGAGCCAAGACCTTCGAAGCCTCCGCCGTCGTCTTCGTCCTCTTCCTCTTCTTCTGCAGCAGGTGCAGCGTCGGAAGAACCAGCAGCCGCAGCAACAGGTGCAGCAGCAGCAGGGGCGGCAACAGCGGTTGCCATAGCTTCAGCAATGTCAACACCGCTCAGTGAAGCAACTAGTGCCTTCACACGGGCAGAGTCAGCACTTACACCAGCAGCCTTTAGGACAGCAGTGACAGCTTTTTCGTCGATCTCAGTTTCAGCAGAATGCAGAAGCATTGCAGCGTATACGTACTCCATAATTTTTCACCTCAAATTTATCAACCGAATAAGGACCCAAGGCCGTCGAAACCGCCCTCTTCCTCTTCTTCTTCATCTTCCTCTTCCGCCTCGGTAGGGGCGTCTTCGGAGCTCGGTGCTGCTGCTGCAGTTTCTGCAGCAGAAGCGGCTGCGCCAAGAAGTTGGCTCAGTTCTTCGTCGAGTGCGTCAGCGGACAGAGAACCTGCAACGCCCATGGCGCCACGGTTTGCTCGTCCGATTAGATGCGGCAAAGTGTCTGCTGTGACGATTGCCGCCTCCAGTGCCACTGCGAGCGCTTCTCCGCTCGCCTTGGACAGGAGTGTTGGGGTTGTCTCGCTGGTAAACCAGCGGATATTACAAGCCAAGTTGAATGCACCAGCACCAAAGCTGATGAGGTCAGACTCGAACTTCTCATAATCGATATCAAGTGTTTCTGGCTTGAAACTGGTTCCATCTTCGATAGTACCACAAAGTCTCAATCCTGTAACGATTGGTTCTATACCAATCTTAGAAAGCATCATTCCAAGTTCTCCCTCAAACACTTCACCTTCTTTCAAGATGGTAACTTGCTTTTGGATTTGAACGGACCCCTTGACAATCTTAGCAGGAATTCCTACGGAGTTCAAGTCTCCGACGATTGGACCAGGAGGCATTCCAGTATCCATCTTCTCAACGATTATATCGTGAGGTGCAATATCTCCTGGCTTTGCTGCTCTTCCTGCTTCTGTCTTCTTTAATTCGGTAAATACCTCAAAAGAATTCATGTCAGATTGAATAAGAGCAGGTTGGATGGCAGATGAATATATTTCTTCAAGGTCTGCAAAATCGTTACCTGCTGCTTCCCAAGCGATCTTCATCAAACGCTTCTTAGCAACTTGAACCGCCATCTTACCACGAAGGCCAGCACGCATTCCTAGCATTGCTCCTGCTGGAACACCATGAATGTCAATAATAGCAAATGTTCCACCATTATTGAGCATATCAGTCATTGTAGCGACTGTGTTTTTCTTCCATGGAGAGACCTTAGGAATCAATTAATCACCTCGATCTTGTTTGCAGGACCCATTGAGGTCTTGACGTAAAGTGAACGAATGTTACCAATTCCACGTTCTAACCTGGATGTTACACGGGTGTAAACTTCTAGAGCATTCTTCAGAAGTTCTTCATGAGATTGAGCAAGGGTACCAAATGATGCTTGGAAGGTTACCTTGTCACGGGATTTGATTACTGTAGTAGATTGAAGACCTGCTGCGATAACTGCAGGGTCGACTACTGGAGGTACTGGGCGAGGCATTTTGCCACGAGGACCGAGGACTACACCGAGGTAGCGACCAACCAATCCCATGTGTGGGACTTCAGAAAGGAAGAAATCGTATGAGTTTGCTAGTTTCTTAGCCTTACCCTTGTTCTTTCCTAATTCTTCAATTTCGGATGGGTCGATTACTACTATTCCAGCTTCTCTTGCTTTCTTTGCAGCATCAGAGGCTGCAAACATTGCAACCTTGATTGCTTTTCCACGACCAGCAGGGAGACGAATCTCTTCCTGGATACGGTTGTTAGGATTCTTCAAGTCGACGTCCTTGATTGTAAACGATATATCTACCGCTTCTACAAATTTACGTTCGGGAGCGCCTTCGATGGCGTTCTTGATTGCTTCTGATAATTTTTCTTCCATTTCTGTTCACCACTTCGGTCTGCGAAGGGAGTTACCCCTTCTACCGCGGTCCGTGTTCAGTTTAAGCAAAACGTTCGTCCCATTCTCCATTTGCAATTGTGGTCAGAGCGTCCTTAGCCCAGAGACCATCGATCTTTACACGCATTGACACACATGTGCCGATGACCTCGCGGGTCTGCGCTTTCAGATCTGCTCCAGTAAGGTGGCCGTCGTTTTGCTTTTGGCGAGCGACGTCCATCGCTTTTTCGAGGCTCAAGTCCTCAACAGCTGCTTCCAAACTTCCATTGCACTTCTTTACACCTAATGCTTTGATGATAAGATGGCTTGTCCAAGGCTTTGGCATGTTTGTACACCTCTGTTACTCACACGGACGTGAGCAAGTTGCCGACTTGACTCCCCTATTTAACCGCGCCGTGCGCAATCATTCGACTCTTTCGACGACACGAACGTGATCTCCGCGCATCTTGAGTGTCATTGGAATAGGCTGTTCGTACAACTCCATGCTGACTTCTTCCTTGGTTTCTGCGACACTAGTAACACGTGCCTTTTCTCCCTTGAATGCGCCAGTAACAATCTCTACGATACATCCGACTTCGATACCGCTGGTCACTGCCTTTGGTTCTAGGTATGGAAGGATATCTGCAAGAGGTGCTTCACCCGGAAGAACGGTTTTAGCGTTCTTTAGTGGTGTTTGGTTTAGACCACGGCGAGCCTTAGGGTCACGGCCACCAGAGCGGCCAATCAACTTCTCTACATGGTGTAGAGCGCTTGATTCAACCATAACGTATCCTCTCATCCCTGTCGGGTGAAGAATGCCATAGACCTCATCTAAAATTGCTGACAAAGAACCTGAACCCATTAAGCGAGCTTGCATCTCATCAGCGACTCTCTTCTCTGAACCGATAGCGGTCTTTACGATGAATAGGTATGCTCCTACAGATCCGTACATGTCACGGAATAACTTCTCACTGTTTTCCATATCTATATCGGAGAATACACACCAGCGAGGCTTGTTTGCTTCTCTGTCTTCCCATCCAATATTTCCTGGGTCAACCCAAGTTGATTCTGTGTAACGGCCTGAAGGGGTTACTTCCTTACTTGTGGAAACAACCAAACAAGGTGCGATGTCCTGTAAACGGCCACCAATATCAATTCCCAGAGCAGGTCCTGCACGGACATATTCTAAGTCTTCCAAAGGAATACCCGTACATTCTGCAACTCGGTTGAGAACATCTTCTTCACTATCCCCAATTCCATAAACTCCGTCCCAAAGGCCAGGAGAGTCAGAATCAGACTTAGAGCGGCGGAGTAGTAGTAATTCCTCTTCATGGCGAACAAATGCGATAAATGCGTCAGTCATATTAATTCCTCCAATATCAAATTCCGAATACATCGTGAATGATCCACGGAATGAAGTTGTCCATTAGTACCAGCATTACAAACCCGATGAAACCAAGAACGAATAGTCCGATTCCACAAATAATTGAAGTTTGTTTGAATTCCTGTGGCGTAGGTTTGCGAGCCATACGAATAATACGAGCCCAACTACCGCGAGATATTTTGCGGAATTGCGCTTCAATAGCGTCTTGCTTGTCCTGTACCTTATCCTCAAAAGAGCGGGTCTGGTCATTATCATCTGACATGGTTTCACCTCAGTAGTGTCATGGCGACTTATGGCCCTCATTTAACCCCAACGGCGCGAACAGGCCCCGTTTATCGACTGATTCAAAGCAGACCCTTGTCTCGATGGTACCATGGCGGAGCGAGACCCATATCAGGTTCTCGGTGTATCACGAGGAGCCAGTGATGCTGAAATCAAGAAGGCTTTTCGCAAACTTGCTCGCCAATATCACCCGGACCGAAATGATGGCGCACCCGCCGCAGAGTCCCGTTTCAAAGAAGTTCAAGCCGCATACGATTCCATCGGTACAGCCGAGGCCCGCCGCAAGAATGAGCAAGAGCAAATGTTCGGAGCCGGAGGAAGAAATCCATTCGGCGGAAGAGGCGGCATGGGCGGCATGGGAGGTATGGAAGATGTCATGTCACAGATGTTCGGCAAAAGTATGGCCGGCGGACAAAGAAGACAGCCTGGACCTCGCCCCCCTCAAGAAAGGGGACAGAATGCTAACTCTTGGCTAGACCTCACCCGCGAAGAAGCCGCAAAAGGGGGTTCTTTCAATCTCACATACACCCAACTGATACCGGGCACTCACGGTAGTATCGATAAAAATCGTCGTACATTGAGTGTCAAAGTTACAGCAGGAACTAACCATGGAAAGGAAATCCGTGTCAAGAATCAGGGCCATGGACACCCACAAGGAACCAACGGAGACTTAATTGTAAATATCCGAATCGACCCTGGAGAAGGTTGCAGATGGGACGGAAATAGAATTGTGAAAGAAGTGGAAGTCGAATACTCAACATTAGTTCTTGGAGGAAAGGTCACTGTAACTCTACCTTCAGGAGTAAAGGGGAAAATCACAATCCCTCCACTATCCCAAGTAGGGGACCGTCAAAGGGTCAAAGACTTGGATATTGAATTTATTCTAATGGAAATAGAAAGTCTGGATGATTCTCAAAAAGATGCTCTTGGAGCATTGAAGGACGTGGGTCTTTGAAGAAGAGAAAGGGAAGAGAAAGCCCACCTGAAGAACGTCTTTACAGAAGACTTCTATCGCATGGCCTAGAAAAAAACCTATCACTAGAATTAGTATTGGAAACAATTCGAGCAAAAGAATCCAATCTAAAGATGAATGAAAAGCAACTAAAGTCACAAATCCAAGAGACAATCGTTCATGCCTGCCGAAAAGGCGAATTGTTTATTGGAGATTCAAACCAATTTGATTTACGTTCCAAGGAAGAGCGTGTGCTTATCGAAGAAGCGGTGCGCAAAGCACAACATCAAGTCGACGAAAAGGCGATGCTTGCGATTCTGCGAGGTGAAAATTTACCGGATGAGTTCACATTACTTGAGGGTGAAGTTCTGCGTACTTACCTCGGCTTTGAGATGGTAAAGCAACTGGAAAAGACCGCCAAAAAAGAATCTGAGTTACGATTCCCTGACCCTTTGGTTTCTATGGCCTGGTTAATGCGAGAACATTTCACTCCTGAAGAGCTGCTAGATGCGAGATTAGCATATCGAAGAAAAATGGGAATCAATCCATTCCCTAGAGAATATAGGGAAGATCTGATTCAATTTGCAGAGAAATTACCTAATCCTGAACTTAGTGACGACAGGGTCGATTTACGGCATATTCCTTTCGTGACCATAGACCCCCCAGATGCTAGAGATTTTGACGATGCTGTATGTCTAATCGACAACACGTTATGGGTAGCGATTGCAGATGTTGCACACTACGTTAAACCTGACACTGCGCTTGACAGGTATGCTAGAGAAAGGGCTACAAGCGTGTACCTTCCACATTGTGTTTTACCGATGTTGCCTCCTAAATTGGCAGATGACCTTTGCTCGCTAAGAGATGATGCGGACAGATTTGCCATGGTGATGGAAATGAAAATTGAGGAAGACAAAGTAGTATCCTCGAAAGCCCATCAAGCCCTAATTCGAGTTAAAGAAAACCTGTCCTATAATGACGTAATAGAAGGTAGCCTATTCCCTGAAATGATGAGTTTGTCTAAAAAAATGCGAGCTAGAAGAATCGGTTTAGATATCGCAGGTGCTGAAAGACGCCCCAGAATAAATGGGAAGGAAATAAGCCTAGAAGTCAAATGGCCAAATGATGCTACGGAAATGATTGAGGCTTTCATGGTTGCAACCAATGAAGCGGTGGGCCACCTGCTCGGCTCACTGGATGCTGCACTTCCTTGGAGATGCCATTCACCACCAGATAGCCCTGAAGTAGAGTCTCTAAATGCAAAATTAGAGTCCTTAGGAATAGAGATTGAATTACCAATGCCATCTCATAGGAAAACAGGAGAGTCAGCCAGTGATGAAACAATGAATCTACTTTCGGCTTGGGCTGATGCAGGTTTATCCTTTGATAATGAAATTGAAGAGGAAGAAGATGATGAGAATTACCTTTCAAGCGTCGTAGATTCTGATGCTAGAGGAGAGATGCTACAAGCCTTAAGAGACGCACAGTCGTCTGCTTCTAATCTATCGGAAGTTAAGCGACGAGTGGTAGACCAAGGTTTGTTTCAGTTGATGCAGCGAGCAATATACAGTGAAGAAAACCTCGGGCATTTTGGATTAGATCTAGATGCCTATGTTCACTTTACTTCACCTATTCGAAGATATCCAGATTTGGTAGTTCACCGCCAACTGAAGTCTCACTTAAGAAATCAAGATTGGAGGCATAATCCTGAAGAGGTCGAAGAAATATCTACTCATTGTTCTATGCGCTCAACCCAGGCTAAGAAATTAGAGTGGGAGTTAGTTGCAAGCGTCTGTAATATGCATCTAGCAAATTCTGAAGATTCGTCGACTTGGAAGGCAAGAGTGGTCGGACTTAGAAGTCCGTGGATTTACCTCGACCTCGAGGATGATGGTTCATTTGAAGGCCGAATGCACCTAAGTCAATTAGGCGGTAAAGAACGCCTAATGGTGGACTTATTTGGACTCAAAGTCGAAAGAGAAGACGGTAGTACAGTGCTTGAATTAGGCCAAAGATTTGAATGCAGATTAAGAGGATTAGATATCTGGTCAGGCACGCTAGACCTTGCGCCTATTTAGATAAAATCAGGCGTAGTAATTCGTTTAAGATAGATGCGGGGGGCAGGATTCGAACCTGCGAATCAATAAGAAATGGGACCTAAACCCACCGCCGTTGACCAAGCTGGGCGACCCCCGCCCAAACCTGCGTCGCATATCTCCCACATGAATACAACTGTTCAATAACAAGAAGATTAGCCCGTAAACAATGGCTGACTTTGACGCGTTCTCAAAGGTCTTGGTCTCAAACCGTAGAAAGGTACACATAGCCGTATTTATTTTGACGATTTTCATGATCCCGGGTGCTTTGAAAGCACTTGAGCCAATCGACATGGAATCATACGACATGGAATCTCCTGAATTAACAGCAGAGCGTATGATAAATGAAGAATTCACTACTACTGAGATAATTCTAGGGTTCGTTGTGAATGTAAGAGACCCTGCCATGGTAGGTTCTAATCCAGTCCCAGTGCCAACTTTAGAAGATGGTACGCCCGACTGGTCAGGCTTCGCAAAAGCAGCTGAGGCTATTGATGCAGGGGAAGAATGGGTAGGGATAACTGCGACCTCAGGTGGCATTCTAAATCTCACAATTTTACGTGAAATCGATGCTAAGCACGACATCATTTACAATCATGAATTAGGCAATTACATGAAGCCCTTCATCAACGATGTAACTGGACTTCAAACTGCAGGTGTAATGAGTCTAGCAGATATTTTTCGAGGATTCATGGCGAATGAATCAGTCCTTACAAAACCAAAGTTAACGCTATCAGGAAGCGAGCCTGCTCAAACAAATTGGTATGATTGCGGATTACTAGATTGTCTGGAGTTTGATGATGAAAATGTTTCACAGGCCCACATAGATCTCGCTGCGGTAAGAATGGCTTCAGCCAATGGTTCAGCCTTCCTAAGGTGGCTTTCTCTTGACAGAGGGTTTGTCGCAGCAAACGAAAACGCAGGAATTGTTGGTGGCCCAATTGGTGGGGTATTACAAGAGGACGGTTCATGGAAAGATGCACGGCCAGGACCTGGCCGTTGGTCTGCTTCCGCTTCATGGCTATTGGTTCAACTCGATAGAGCAGCACTGATAGAAGCAGGTTGGACCAATGTTTGGAAAGATGCACATTCAGAAAAGAAAATCTCTTACGATGATGAAGGTTTCAAAATCGGAGGATATCGCCTAAGTGGTACTGAACTAATTCTAAGTCCTCCAAACTATACCTCAGAATACTGTTTAACCCTAGAGTCTCCATGTTCCATTGAATGGTCTGTCATGCACCTTGAAGGTCAAGTTCGAAGTCATGACAACAATTCCTTGACATTGCTGGTCGGACAAGCGGTAAATGTAGAAGTAAATCGAGAATTACAGAACTCTGGCGGCTTAGTTTTCGGCATGGGCTTCGTAATCCTAATTCTCCTGTACGCCTCCCTTAGAAGATGGTCTGATGTTGCAATTGTATCGATGGCACTGGGCGGAGCGCTGTTGTGGATGCAAGGATTCATCGGTCACGCCTCCACGATGTTTGGTTGGCTTGGTTTAGATATCATTTCCCGCTCGCAATTCTCAAATCTCCTCCCTATACTAGTTCTAGCATTAGGGATTGATGATTCTTTACACGCTCTTCACCGTTACAAAGAAGAGAGAACTTTAGGTCGCTCATCGATTACTTCAGGAGAGATTACTGTCAGAAGAGTGGGTAGAGCAATCATGCTAACCAGTCTTACTACTATGGCAGCATTTGCAGCAAATCTATTCAGCGATGTTGCCGCTTTGAGGTCATTCGGAATTGAAGCAGCCCTAGGAGTATTAGCCGCCTTCCTTCTCACCGGATTGTGGGCACCTCTAGTTCGTGTTTCATTCGATGAGTGGATGGCTAAAAGAGGCAAGGATACGGTTCCACCCGCTAATGAAAATCTTGCAAGAAAACAGTTACTACAACGGGTGGCTGTTAGTTCTGGAACTGGGAAGCGTCCGATTGTAATCGCTGCACTGTGTATACTTCTAACCTTACCAGCAGCTTGGGGAATGATGCAACTTGAGGGAGACTTCGCGGTGGATGATTTCTTGGATGAGGATTCTGATTTCGCCATTGGAGTAGGTATAGTCAACGAAAGATTCTCTGATGAAGGAGAGCCTGCAATGTTACTACTCGAAGGAGATGTCGCAGACCCTGATGTTTTTGCGGCACTAGATGAGTTCAGAATGAACGCTGATGAAAAGACAGAAGGGGTCAAAGACAAAATGACTAGACAACCTGATGGAAAGGTAGGTATTCTGGCGATCGATGAGTTCGTTAAAGCGGCTGTAGCATCCATGATTTCAGAACCTCAGGTATTCTGGGACCATGGATTCAATGAATCAGGATGTTCGACTAAAGGAGTATTAGGTGCTGCAAATCTAAGCGATAGAGATTGTATTGTTTTCTTCTACGGAGTTCTAACTCTTGATGGAATACCAGGCACTGAAGTGCCTTCATCTTTGATGGATTTGTATATTGCACCTAGTGAAAGACCTGACCCTGAAAGAGTCTGGTTGTCGATGGATGGCGAACCAATAACATATGATTTGATGATTATCAGATTTGGAATAACTTCACCCGAAGATTTCCCTTCGATGGGACCTGGATTAGAAGAGATGAAGAGAGACCTTGGACCTCTGCTAAATCTTTCATCTGGAACGTGGGAAGTATCAGGAGATAGTGAAGAAGACAAGCCCCTCACTTGGGTAATGCTAACCGGGAAGCCGATTACAAGATTTGTCGCCAGTGACAAGATGCAATCTGAAATGCAATCATCGTTGTTCCTAGGTTCGTTATTTGTTTTGATTACCCTGTCAATCGGATTCCGCTCTGTTAAGCAGGCAATGATCTCACTTGCTCCAATTCTACTGGTCGTCGTTTGGCTATATGGCCTGATATTTGCCCTTGGGTATTCTCTAAATATCGTCACTGTCACTATTGCTACAATATCTCTGGGAGTTGGTATTGATTATTGCATACACGTTACCGAACGGTATCGCGAAGGCAGGGAAAAAGGAGAAAATCATCGCCAAGCATTGCAAGGTGTCGGTGGAGCATGCGCTCTAGCATTGGTCGGTTCTGCGGTTTCAGATGTCGCTGGATTCTCAATTATTGCAACTTCTTCGATGGGTCTGTTCAATACATTCGGTCTATTCTCCGCCATGATGATCATGCTATCACTAATCGCTTCAATGGTCATTACAACCGCAGCTCTTGGGATGATTGAGCCCAAACCCAAGTCTACTCAAGAAGAGTGATTAAATCCAACTTTTCTTACGGAACCAACTCAGCATTGTAATGCTGAAGAGAGACATTCCAGCCATTATAGTCCAGAAACCACCTAACTCATCGAGTTCGGCTGGAAGTTGTGTATTCATCCCAAATATCCCTGCTATCAAAGTTAGAGGTAGCATTATTGCACCAATTATTGTTAGAGTAGTCATTACTTCAGTAAGTTTAGCATTGGAACGTGCTAAATCCATACTCACGTGTGAAAGGTAGGTATCTCTGGTGCTGGTAGCACCTGCTGAATATGCAGAACATCGCTTAACCAGAGCATTTGCAAGTTGTTGCAAATCGGTAAAGAAAGCAAGTGATGATTCGTTAATCAATCGCTCACCTGGTTTCAACAATCGCAGACATGCAGATTGAAGAGATTCTATCGATTTTGATGCTTCACGCAATAGCCTCTTCAAATCGTGAAGCCCTTCCAGTAACCCTTCATAAGATGTAGACGGGTCAAAAACTCTGTACTCTAAATCATCAAGTTTATTCGAATACTCTGACAGAATAGGTGTCCAATCATCAGCAATTGAATCCAATAATTCGTACAGTAAGAAATCAACACCAATTGCAACTTCATCGTCATCCGCCGTCTTCAGACGCCGGCGGAAAACGTCCAGGGCAGGAATCCGAGTTCCCCTAACTGTGATCATCAAATCGCCACTGAAGAATAATAGCAAACCCGGTTCAGTGTCTAAGCCGGTTATCAGCATCACGAGCACGCACAACGATGAACCGGTGACTCTGGAAATCTCTGAACCGTATCGCGTGCGTGGCCGAAAATATCCTCGACTGCCAACTCGTCAATCCCGATATTCTCCAAGCCATTGCTTGACCTCATCATCGGGCTTCAGGATGTCGAGCCAGGCTGACTACCTTTGCCCTCCACCCACTTCGTCGAGGCCGTCAAGAGTGAACTCCGAAGAGGCGATTACGCCCGCAGCCAGTAGTCTGTAATCGGAATTCGGCCATGATACTGCCCTTTACCTGTCACCCATATGCGGTTTTGGTAACTACTCGGACTCATCCAAACGGTTTCGATGGCGAATACCGCTCATCACATGTCTGTCTTCAACTTCAGCAAGTTTAGACTTTAATCGCCATGATAAAAACCGCACTGCTACAACAACTCCAATAATATTCAGAGCCCAAACCCAAATCGGTATCGCCATTTTTTCACCTCAAAGTGGCGGTAAGATGTCGATTTCAACATCTCCGGATGGAATTCCTATACATCCAAGTCTCGCACCTTCCTCGACAATCTCCTCGTCTAGGCCGGGTGTAAGAGGTTCAGGAATTGAGACTTCGCCTGAAATAAGAGTAACCATACAAGAACCGCAATTACCACTAGTGCAATTGGTTGGGATTTCTACATTAGCAGCATACGCATGCTCAACAAGTGATTTGCCTTCAATCTCTTTGGTCTGGCCTAATAGTTTGGAGCCGCGAAGGAAACGGATAAGCCCCATAGGACACACCTCACCTGTCTTCCCAGCGAGACCAGCGTCCAGTTTGTTTGTTGAAGTAAAGTCCTGCCTTCTTCATCCACTTGTTGAACTTAGTCGCACCTGCGCCTGTGCGCAGAATGAAGTCTTCACGGTCTTCTTGAGCTTGGATATATCCCTTAGCAGCAAGAGTCTGGTCTATCCAGTCATTGATGCTCATCAATCCGCTAGTCAATGCGGATTCTTCAGCGGCTTGTGTCATGTTATCTGCGTCAGCACCTGTTTGCACAAGTTCTGCCTTCGCCAATTCATTGATGGTAGCAAAGTCCTGTGAAGCAGGCTTTGGTGGAACAGGGTTTCTAGGCCTTGCATCTGGGTCTATCTCGATTCTACCGCCATTTTCCATGATAGAATCTACTGTGGTAGAGAGTCCAGGAGCGAATGGTGTTTCACATTCCCAGCAAATGAATGACCAGTTTTCTGAATCATCAGGATTACGGCTAGTTCTAGGGTCCATTTCTTCATTACATTGGGGGCATGCGTGAAGAATCAGTTTTGGAACAATCAGTCTGCGGAAGTCTACTATGTCTTGAGGAGTTCCTTCGAGTTCGAGCATCTCATGGTCACGAGCCGCTTCTAAGCCACGGGTTTCTAGTTGGTCACGGATCTTGACTTTCTGGTCATCCTTACCTTCATCGTGAAGGTTGTTTTCTAACTTAACAATTAGTTCAACTGTCTTACCAAGACGGTTCATAACGAGTTTCTTTGCACGGAATGCTTCGACCTTAGCGAGTTTAAGACGTTCTTTTTGCTCAGCAAGTTCAGTTAGTACATCCTTTTGCTTACGCTTGAATTTGAGTTCTTCAATCTTATTCTCAGGCTTACGTTCAGGTGCTAGAACCTTAGAAAGGAAACGCTCTTTACCGTGAGATTGAGGTCCAGCAGTGATAATATCCAAGACACCATCTGCAATATCTGGCTTCAATCCATAATTTTCAACCAATTGAGATTTATCGATCTTTTTGAGATCTCCAATCTTGATTCCTGCATCGGCCAATTGCATGGCGGTGGTCTCGTCAATTCCTCGACGTAATAAGGCTAGATATGTGTCCTTCTTTGCCATGTGAACCCCTCCGACGAGACAGGCCGAGTGGGCGGTTAGATGTCAACCCATCGCCGTTCGAGCATCTTCGAGAAGTCCTGCTAATTCGAGCCAATCTTCAATATCTAAATCCTCGGGGCGTTCATCAATAAATTCGCAATCGATAGACTGGATTGCATCGCGATACAATTTCGCATGCCACCCATTAACTCTAGCGATCCTTTTTGGAGCTTTTGAGAGAGTATTTCTAATTTTTTTGCGTCTTTGCGAAAATGCTTGCCGAATCAACATTTTTGTGAGTTTAGAATTCTCAGGAGACTCGATTCTAGTCATTGTCACCAAGCGTGAATGAATCTGTGGAGAAGGGGTGAAACAATGTGGACCCACGCGCATTTCAAAGGTGCAATCCCAGTCAAGCATTGTACACATTCCAAGACTTCCACGGTCGCTTTCCCATTCCACTACAAGTCGTTCAGCAAATTCCTCTTGGACCAAAATTACAACCTTTTGGATAGAGGGAGTTCTGGTTATCACATCGATTAGCGGTGACGAAATCTGGTAGGGGATGTTCGCAACTACTTTGTTTGCCTCTGGCCATTCCACCTGCAGTGCATCGCCTTCAATGAGAGTCAGTTTAGGAAAATTATCACGCAAGAACTCACATGCTCCTTCGTCGAGCTCGATAGTGGTCAGAGTGCAGCCGGTCTCTAGCAGCCTTTCGGTGAGTACGCCAGGCCCTGGGCCAACTTCGATGACATTGTCTTCAGGACTTACATCCGCTAACTTCATTGTCTCATCTAACACATCTTCATTATTCAGAAAGTGTTGACCTAGAGATTTGATATTATCCTGACGCATACGCAGGCGGTCAATCAGAACACGGGCACCATGGCCCATAGTAATCACTCCTCCTGACGAAGAAGCAAATCGATTAGACGAGGCTCAAGGCTTCTGTCTTCGATTTCTGAAACGAAGCGCTTAGCAAGAAGTTCAGGAGCGTTGATACCACAGTCTTCGTTCAGTTGAGCAAAACTTTCCCAACCTACTCTGCCACGGCTTGCAACCATTTCCAATGCTTTTTTGCTGCCTACACCCGATAATAGTTCGAATGCATGCATCTTCAAAGACAAATTACCTGCACGATTGAAAAATTGCTGGACGAATACCTCTGGTGAATCTTCAATCATCTGTTGAATTACGATAGGCAATTCCACTGATGCTGCGTTTGAGATATCACGAATACGCGCAAACCCAAGAATGTCTTGGACTACCTCCCTCTTGGAATGGTCTATACCCATGAAAATACGAGAGCCTACAGCTTGTATGCCAGAATTCGCTTTAGGACGAAGTCGGATTACGTGAAGTGCTGGCTCTGTCACCACTACTATGGCTCCACCAGCTTCTTGATGTTCGATTACTCGACACCATTCTACCTTCAACAAAGGATCCGGCTTATCGTTGCGTGGATTATTTCTACGCTGTCCGCCTCTACTATCGTTACGCATGTTTGCTCACCGACCGTAGCGTTTCATTTGACATGTTGACGAACAATATCGAGAACCTTCTCAACATCATCGCCTTCGATAGAAATACGGCGGCTAGCAATAACTGCGCGTACATCATCTGAGTGCATTGGCATAATCTCTGCTAATTTGGCAGCCAATTCTGGGTACTTCTGGAATATTTCAATCTCCATGATAGCAGCAAACATGTCTGTGAATACCTTTGGATCAGTAGCGTATCCATTCCTGTTATCGCTAGCAGCCCATTCTGCGTGCTGTAGGGCCGCTTTCTGCTCATAGGTCAGAAAACCACGGCGTTCTTGAGCGTCATGAAGCATGTCGCGAACGGAAGAAAAATCTGTAAATGTGCCTTCGTCAGCCATTGATATCACTCCAGTGGTTTGAGGTGCTCTGGGCGAGCAACTACTGTCTTCTGCATGTTACCGTCCTTAACAGCAACAACCCATGCTTTACCTTGGCGAGCCTGAATGAATCCGGTCCTTCCTTGGAATCTGCGGTGAGGCATTCCCATTTGCTGACCGCCATCTAAAATGATAGCAACACGGTCGCCTTCAGCGTACTCGTGCATGATGCGTGCGATGTTTACACGTCCCTTTTGGTGACGTCCTTTACGTAGAATACTACGGGTGCCTTGGCGCTGGCCTTTGGATTTCTGCATGTTAATCACATTCCCGCTTCACGTGTCATAAGACCATTAGGAGCAACTTGCCGACCTACCTGACCCATATAAGCACCGCGACGCGCTTAATCTGCATGAATATCGGCTACATCGAGCCATTCGACTGTGCATTTCGCCTTGATCAGAGATGCTATTGAGGGCTGAGTTCGCCCGCCATCACCATGAACTGTCTCCTTGACATATGTCCCTGATTCACATCTTAAGCTAAATTCAGCATGCATAATTCCGTCTGAATCTATGCTAACCGATGGGTCCGAAGTTTCTATGACCTTTCTCTTGCGGATTTTGTCCGCACGGCGGTGAGCAACACGCTCCGGAGTTCGCTGCGCAAGCGTACATCCTTGCAACTTTTCCATTATTTCGAGAACATAATCTTGGTCAGGCAGAGGTAATTTTTCCTCTTGATTGTTGACTAAGCGTTCCACTAGAACATCCTTGGTGCCACTTTTTGCTAGACCTCTCTCTTCACACAGAGCTGTTAATTCCACTTTCTTTAATGTAGAATAGTCGATTTCAGGTTCTGCTTCTGGCTTGACCTCTCTCTTCTTACCTCGATGGTGGTCTCGTCTTCGACGATTCCTGTCTTGGTTATTCTTTGGCACCTCCAGAACCTGAGTCAGCGCATCCAAATCGGTCTGAGTCAATGGCTCAATTCTGTAAAGAATAGTATAGGATTTCTCAGCAGGAGTGTCCTTAACACGAACTACTTCACTGCGATTAGAAGGACGCATATCACTGACCTCGAGTTGACCAGCGGATGTTTCGTTGATTAGTTTCATAATCATCTCGCTATCGATTTCTCTCTTCATTGGACGCTTCAGTTCAATTACGAATGGTCGGCCTCTGCCTAAACATCTGACATCGATGTCTTCCCTACCCATGCCATGGAATGCATGCTCTTTACTGCCAAATATTTCCAATAATGGGTCTCCTATTAAGCCCTGGACCGAGGATAGGTATTGCAGACCTGTTTGGTCACATTTCTGACAACCTCTGCCCTTGCATGAACGGCATGGCCACTTGGTCTGCGGGATTCCACGAGCTAGTTTCCGATATCTACCATAGACGTAATGAGAGCGAATATCAAGTTCAACCGTCAAGGTTAGAACATCGATTAGAGTAAGAATCTCTGGTTTATCGATAACCAATTTGACTCCAAAATCAATCTCTTTTAATTGGCGAGCAACCTCTTCCACTAGACATGATTTCAGAGGTGCGGATCCTCCTGCGCCAAATCGCTTACGCAGATGGTCTTCTGCTTCAGTTTGGTCTTTAGGAATCCTAGCACCCAATTGCAAACGGAAGCATTCTCTTTCTCCTACTGCTTCTTTGATTAATTGCGCTAATAGTGGAGCCTCATCGAATAAGTTCTCACAGAATGGGCAGAGAGGTTCAACCTCTCTAGCCTGAGCCATAGTAGAGTCCCCTTCGATAACCGAATCACGGATTTCAACTCCGGATTCGAGGCTGGATTGGCCGAATCTTTTCTTTCCACCAACACGGCCAAGGCAATGATTACAAGTTCCAATTCGAACCAAATGCTTCAATCCCGCCGGTCTAGGAGCGGCAGGTATCTCTTCCTCCCCTGTATCGAGTTGAGATTGTTCATCTTCCCAACTTGGTTCAACAGATGATTCAGGTTCATTTCCGCCTTCATCCCAAAGAGAATAATCGGTAGACCCAAAGCCAGCATTGGCATATGACATCCAATCCTCGTCTCCCTCAGGGTTATCCTTTGAAGCATCCTTATCTGACATAATATCACCATTCCAAGATGGGGCCAACCCCGAACTGGAACGCTTCGGGGACCGGCCACCCCCTCAAAACCTCTTCCTTGCAAATGCGATTATTCAAGAACCACCGACGCAGATTCATCCTTATGGCGGGTGAACCTGTTGAGGTTGGGCAGTATGTTACCCTTGCTCGCAAAGCACTTGTCAATGACCCATATCTCGCTAATGCAGCCATAATCGGTGAACTTACCAAACTAACTTTGGCTCGCTCTGGGCATGCATATTTCACACTTACAGACAGCAATGGGTCGATTGATTGCGTGTTTTTTGGAGGAAATAATTCGTTCATCTCTCAAGAAATTAAAGAAGGCTCGAAATTAGTAGCCCTTGGCGGCATTGATGTCTATGTGAAAACTGGTAGGATGCAGTTCAAAGCAAGTCGTATTCAGCCGGTCAAAAGCATTGGTGAAATGGAAAGAATCAGGCAGGAACTTATCGTGAAATGGAGAGAAGATGGAACGATGGATAGAGTTCGTCTCGAAGCCCCCCTCATCCCCAAACGTTTGCACATAATTACTGGAGACGGGAGTGCCGCTCTTGCTGACATGGAACGTTTGATTGCAGATAGGTGGCCTAATTTTTCATACACAGTCATTCCAGTTCTAGTTCAGGGAAGTCAAGCCCCTGGACAAATTGTTCGTGCACTAAAAGCCGCAGGAAAGACTGCAGATTTGATTATTTTAGGAAGAGGTGGGGGGCTCACCCGAAGACCTTTGGTCATTTAATCTAGAATCGGTTTGTAAAGCGATTATCGATTAGCCCCGTACCAATAGTAAGCGCAGTAGGTCATGAGTCTGATTACCTAGTAAGTGATATGATCGCTGACATTAGAGCGTCGACTCCATCAAATGCAATCGAGAGAGTCATTCCGATAAAACAAGAATTACTAGCACTGATTTCACAAGCAGGGGATAGAGTTGATTTCGCCATCGACCGAATATTTGCAAGACAAAATGAACGTATGTCGAATCTTGTAATCAGGCTGAGTGCTGCCCCCATGCGTGGCATCTCTAATGCTAGGCTGAAACAGGCACAGATTGGAAACAGAATTAATTCTGCAATCGATAAAATGTTCATGCTGCAAAAGAACCGCCTGACCGCATTTGATTCAATTCTAACATCTACCAATCCAACCAGAGTTCTAGACCGCGGCTATTCTATGGCCATAAATGAGAAAGGAATCCCAGTTACAAGTATCGTGGGATTGAAGTCAGGAGACTCTCTAACTGTGGTATTGAAGGATGGAAGAAGTACAAACTGAGGTGAAGGAATGAGTTATGCAGAATCTATGAAGAGATTAGAAGAAATTGTCGCTGCTTTGGAAGCGGGCGGAACCGAACTAGATGAAACTCTCAAGTTATTCGAAGAGGGCTCGAAGCTACTCAAAGAATGTAAGAATGAGTTGACTGAAGCAGAAGGTAATGTCGAGAAATTACGTCTAGAAGATGTAGAGTGACTTACAATATGCCACTCATATCCTAGTACTGATTTCAAGCGTTTACTGGACCCATATGGAATTGTGTCATTCCTAGTTCTTGGTAGATTTGTGGCATTTGCCCGTTCTTCGAATATAGGTATAGTGCAGTGACTGCAACTTGCTCAGCCGCATTACCCCAAGCTAATACCAGTGAAATTCCGAACGCTCCAATTGCGACTCCTACAATCCATAGTGGGCCTAGTGCAACAGTAATTACAAATGAGAGTAATGCAACTATAACTACGAAGAATCCAGTAACTAATCCAATACCCCATACCCGATATGATGTTTTCACCCCAGGATTTGAAGAACATCTGCTTGCTTGATTTCAAACTGTCTCCAAGACCTTTGCCTTCGATGATCATATGTGGAATCATGAAGAAAGTCATCATCCACCAAATGGCTGCACCGATAGCGTTTAGAATCATTGCAAATATGGCTGCACCGCCTTTTTGTTCTCGGGCTGCTTGGTTAAGAATCTTCAACAAAAGTCCGACTGTTCCAGCAATAATCCCCCAAATTATGATGATGTGAATTTTACCCATTGCAGCAGAGACTCCGTCCATGAATTTAGGATCTCCACCAGTTAGTCTAATGTGAGAATTAGCAACTATGGCGCTATTCCAAAAGGTTACGACAATAGAGATTGTCATATATCCTGCAAACACGAATCCCATGTATGCTGGCGTCATTTGCCCTGCAGAATCTATTGCCCATGATTGTTCAAGATACTGCGGCATACTGACCCCAATCATCGCCACCAAACTCAAAAATCCACATATTAACATGTAGACAATCAACTCAGGGTCTTTCTTAACAACAGACATACTCAACTTGCTCATTTTCCATCCGCGACCAATAGTTGCAAAGAATCCCATACCTGTGCCAATCTGAT
>CASIBX010000021.1 GCA_949373075.1 Candidatus Poseidoniaceae archaeon
CATCCTGATGACGTTTGTTGGATTAGCAAGTCGCGTATTATTTCCAAAGGCAGATAGTTTTGACCCAGAACTAGGACTTCCTATGCTGGCCATGGAAACAATGCCAGCAATCGGTATTGGTATGATTCTTGCATCAATTTTCGCAGCGACAATGTCAACAGCTGACAGTCAGGTACTAGCCTGTACTGCTGCGATTACAGATGATATCAAACCAGAATGGAGGGAAGACCACAAGACAACAAAGAAGGTCACATTATTTGTCGCTGCTTTCGCAACTGCAATTTCAATAGGTGGACTTTACGTTCCAGGCGGAGATTCTGTGTTCAAGTTAGTAGTCCTAGCAGTGTACGGACTAGGAAGCATATTTGTCCCTTTACTGATTATTCGATGGATGGGATACAAACCAGATTCGACCCATTCGATTGTTATGATGTCATCAGCCTTTATTGCCGTTATAGCTTGGTCAATGCTGCCGGCTGTTATGGGTTGGAAATCCGTATCCAGATGCAGACGGAATATTCCCCTCAGTACCTGGAATGGGTGCAGCTTTCGCAGCCCACTTCATTATGAGCGCAATGAGGACACCTGATGTGTCATCACTGGGAAGATACAACTGGCCAGATAGGAAAAAGATTGGAACATTTCGCTGCAATAATCATTATTCCACTGGCCGGACTTGAAGCAACCTATCTAGCAACAGCTCCTGATTCCATGGTGTCCTCAGAACCCGCTCCTGACTCGATGTGGATCTTAGCTTTTGAAGTTGAAGAAATCTGGACTGAAGAACACGATGTTGAATATCGTGACGGAGCAACAGAAACCTTCTATTTTGACGTACCCTCTGATGCAGTTATAATAACGTTCATCCTAAATTATTCAGAGAGCAATGAGGGCGGTGTATTTAGCAGTATGCGATGACATAGAAACAAGCCATGATCTTTCAGAATTATCACCGGAATTTAACAATGGCTCTAGGAATTAGTGATTTGTCAGGAAAGTTATGCGGAAGTAATGGTTTAGGCTATCTAGAAACATGTTGAAAATAATCCAGAGAAAGACACATATGAAAATCACAATCACAACTTATCGAGAGATTGCAAGTGGAAGAACAGGATAGCAGGTTTAGCAATTCAATGTCAAAATCGATGTCGATAGAGGCGACTCCATTAAATGGAGACAGTGGAGAAGAAATTTCGATTTCTTACGGTTACATTAGATACATATCACACAATCTAACTCAGATTGAATGACATTCCTTCTTTGCCTACTTTCCAACCTAATTCAGTAACTGGTGTTTCATCTCTGCACAACGGATTTGTGTGGTTTAGAGTGAATGAAGACTACTTCGCCATCACCTTCTCTTCGTTCGCCAAGCATCTGCAATGTTTGCTCAACAGTGGGGTGTGGCACCTCTTCTTGCTTGCGATGTTTCAATTCATTTGAACTGAAAAATGTGCCATCTATCAAAGCAATGTCAACTTCCAAATGATTTAGCCATGCTCGTAGGTCATGCTCGCGAAGAGTTTCTTGCCAAGTATCATGGTCTGGCAAAAACAGAAGTGTCTTTTCAGCCTTAATCAAGTAAGCGTGCATATCTGACAATTCTGCGCGATGAGGTACTTCAATCGCTTCGACACTAACACCAGGTAACTGTACAAATGGCGTAGTTCTTGGATGAAAATACTCCTTGGGATAAGCAAGATCGACCAATTAGGTGTTCGCTCAATCAAGTCAAGCATAATCTTCGAGCAATGCAGTGAGATTCCTTTAGCATTCATAGTCTCTTTTCCAAATAGCCCTAAACCATCGACATGGCCAAAATGGGCATGTGTCAAGAATAGAGAATCTACTTTGTTAGTGCCCCAGATTCGCAACTGCTCTCCGAGGTTTCGAGTCGCCTCGAATAAATGATTGCCACCTTCTGAATCTACCAATCCTATTGAAACTGGATATCGTGCCTACAAGGTCAATACAACAATCACAGCCAACTTGTGGAACTCCACCGTCCTGAGCGCTGCCCAGTAAGGTTACAGATACCATCAAACTCCCTCAATTTCCAAATTAACGGTTTCATGTTCGCTGCCAATCGGCACCATTCCACCATAGTGTGCTTCCATCACTCATTGACCTCCAAGTGTTCCCATTAGCATCAGTCCACTGCTGAACAACTGTTGGCTCAGGCGAAACCACTTGTTGAGGTGCAATGTCCATGTTGCCTGGAAGACTGGAAAGTGCAGGAACGGTATGTTGAGGTTGTACTGGCTGTACTTGCTGAGCATAGAGGCCAGTGTTAACCGGCATAGCAGTCATGTTAGGCATGGCCGGTTGAGAGTTCATGTCAGGCATTGAGACTCCAGAGTTCCAATCTTTACCCTCGTCTTCAGTATCGAGTTTTCGCATTATCAATAATACAGCAACAATAACCACAAGTAAGACACCAACTGTAATGCCGCCGTAAGCTAAGAAACTACCTCCAGCAGTTTCCTCAACAACTGCTTCGCAGCCATTCTCTTTGGCCACACCCTTTAGTTCAGGACACAAATCAGCATCCTTACCAGTTGGGTTGTCGCCAAATCCATCTCCATCAGTATCGTTCCATTGTGATGACTCGCCTGGGAATTTATCGATTATGTCTGCCCACCCGTCATTATCGGTATCGAGGCATCCAAGGATGCCCCCTTCAAACGAATATCCTGCCTCTTCGACACAATCATCGGCATCTAATCCAACCGGGTTGTCACCGTACTGGTCACCATCCAAATTGGCCCATTGAGTAACTTCCATCGGATACAAATCTGTTCCAATGCTAGGGTCGCCCCAACCATCCATGTCAAAGTCAGGACAACCAAGTACGTCGTTTGTAGAGTATCCTTCTACATTTGGACAATCATCATTTCCATCTGCAACACCATCACCATCTGAATCAAGATATTCATCTGGGTCGGCAGGGAAAGCATCCATGAAGTTAGCCCATCCGTCCCCGTCGCCATCAGGGCAACCAAGTATGTCATCTTGCCATGAATTACCAGAAAGTGTAGGACATGAATCTTGGTCTCTTGCATATTGATAGTATTCTCCCGGCCAATTTTCATTTCGATCTGTCCAAGAATCGTTACCATAATTGTCTCCAAATCCATCTTCATCCCAATCTGACCATTGTGTTTCATCAGTAGGGAATACGTCTGCCCCATCTTCTACAGTCCACGAACCATCTTCTGAAGAGTATCCGTCATTGTCTGGGTCTGGACAACCATAGCGATCTAGAACTGATGTTCCAGGTGTACTGCCACAAGCATCAGGAGTTGTTCCCTCTGTATTGTCGCCATATCCATCCCCATCTGCATCCTTCCATTGGGTCGGGTCGTCGGGTAAATCATCATCAGAATTTGCCCAACCATCACCATCAGTATCGGGGCAACCAATTGTGCCACCGATGGTAGAGTTACCTACTGAGTTTGGACAGTCATCTTCGATATCTGCCCAACCATCGCCATCGGAGTCTATGCATCCTTCGTAAGCGCCTAGAGTGGAAGTTCCTGCAATCTTGTTACAATCATCTGCAGCATCATCATAGCCATCTCCATCATCATCCAAGTCTTCGTCAGCATCTCTGCATCCATCGCCATCAATGTCGTTGGAGGAATCAGAAATCCACCAACCACGCGGTGGTGAATAGGAGGTCAGACAACCATCGTCACTATCCTCAACTCCGTCGTTATCGTCGTCTATGTCTTCGCTTGAATCTTTACAACCATCATTATCAAAATCAGTATTTGAATCACTGGTCCAATTCCAAGCGCCGCCACGAGGACAGTCATCACCAGAATTATCTGTGATTCCATCATTGTCGTCATCATAGTCACATTCATCGCCGTCACCATCAA
This sequence comes from Candidatus Poseidoniaceae archaeon, assembly GCA_949373075.1. Classification (GTDB taxonomy): domain Archaea; phylum Thermoplasmatota; class Poseidoniia; order Poseidoniales; family Poseidoniaceae; genus MGIIa-K1. The sequence continues at coordinate 3,885 of CASIBX010000021.1, forward strand.
GGTCACTATCATATTGTAGAGGATTGTTATCATTAGGGCAATTATCGGTTAAGTCATTAACTCCATCATTGTCCTTGTCAGCGTTATTCATCGGATCTAACACCCAGACATAGATGTCCCACCCGCCAGAAGATGTGACTGATTGAGTACCTTTGGTAAGGACATCCTGGAATGAACCTGTAGCAGAGTAATTATTTGTCATGTTAACTGCAACATCACCAAATAAGTCATCATATTGACCACCTATTGTTTCGACCCAATCCCATGAACCTGCATCACTAATTTGCGCTACAAATCCATCTTGTCCTCCCGCAGAAGTGATGTAATTGTTACCAAATGATGATGTTCCACTGTGGAATCCACCGATAATCCAGTCGCCATTATTATTTTCTCGTACTGATGTGGCCCAATCTAAATTGGCAGAAGAACCAACGGAAGTAATCCATTCTGTGTTTGAATTTGCACCGATCTTTGCTACAAAGCCATCACCGTTGGTACCTTGTGCGGTAACTGTTTTTTGATTTCCAGCATTTATTGTGCCGATGAATGCCCCAACCACAACAGCTTCTCCGCTATCAGTAACTGCAAGGTCATCAGGAATACTTAGCGCCCCTGAATTACTAGCCAATCCTTTGACATTTGTTACTTGGGCACCGGTAGCACTGGTAGACCACTTGACGAGAACAGTGTCTTGTTGACTAACAGCCTGATGTGACTTTCCTGCCGCAGAGAATGTTCCGGCTGTAACACCAACCTGCCAAATATTACCATTCATGTCAATTCCAACATCATATGCAATGTCTGTGCCGATTCCCCCTGCTGATTCAGCCCAATTTACAGCTCCATTAAATCCGTCAAGATTTGCTAAAACGTATTCTGAGTCGGTATTATTCAACTGTATGTTATCGAACATTGTAGCTCCATTTTGTGAACCGCTGACAATCACATTGCCAGTGCCATCATCAATATCTAATCCACGAATGTAACTACTCCCATTGGAATTGGGGTCGGTAGCAAAAACATTCGCCCACATCCAATTTCCTTGAGGGTCTAACTTTGCAACGAAACCGTCGCCACCACCGTTTGCAGTAGCAACGGTATTGCCTCCGAATGACACAGTACCCCATACAAGTCCTGCGACGTAAATATTACCAACCATATCTGAAGTCATTGCGTCCAAAAACACTAGTCCACTTGTAGCATCTGGCATGGTAGCCCATTGCCATACACCATCATCGCCAATTTTAGCGACATACATATCTGCATCATTGTTGGTGTTTTGACCTGATGTGGCTTGCAAATTAAATGAACCAAATTGTAGATTATTACGAGTATCACCTGAGATTACCCAGCCGTCTACCGCTTCCTCAATGAATGATGAATTTACGTGCCCTGTGGATGTGCCTGCTTGAACCAATAATTGTGGTTCAGAATCAGCAAAAGATTTGACCCTGACATCATCAAGTTCGATATCTCCTGAGACTGGAATGATGCTTCCCAAAAGGATGAGAATTATTGCTAGGCTCAACACTGCACGATTGCGCATGGCCTACGGTTATGGTCAAGGCAGATGAAGCCTTTGTTCAGAAGTTTTGATGAAGAACACCCGATACTCCATTTAAAATCCATTTAGAGCCTGTTGCAGAAACTCCCTTGTGGGCAGGCACTAACACGCTATGCGTGGAAATTATTGCACTGTCTTCATCAAAAGTCCACCAGCGTAGCAAGTCCCCCATTCCGTCCGAATGAGTGCGCCTTTCAGATAGTAAATCCGAGAATTCAGGATTTTCGTCTAGTGGAAGTTTTTCTTGATTTAGTAAAGGTGAACGTTCTAGCAATTCTAATTCTTGAATCACGTACAAACCCCCACAATTCAGAACCAAACGAGTTACTTCATCTTCACCAGGCCCTCTGAGAGTTCCTTTCACAATGTGGACTTTACCTGGAATTAAAACTGGTTTAGCCACTGATACATCCAATCCTTCTTGTTCTAATAATGTGAAATCGTTGACGGGCTTCAAAGTGAACGGACCTTTACCAGAGAACAATTCTGCTTCTGCCTCTTCCGCAATCGATTCTTCTTCATCGATAATTATCAATCTTCCATCGATCACTGCATGACCAATGAATGCAGCAAGGTCATTTTGGTTCCAAATAGTTAGGTATCTCCCGTCGCGGATAGGAGCATCTGACTTGTTGAAAGTGATCTTCCTTTCTGCTATTATCAGATGGTTACCTCTAGGAGCATCAAATAACCATGTTTCGACACCAGCTAAATCTAAGGGAGCAAAACCTTGTCCTGAAGACCATAATTCCATTCCCTCTATCATTCCAAGTTTGGAATGCTCTGGTGAAACATCAAACAGACGACCTAGCCAAGTTACCATCCCCGGGGGAGTAATGGGTGCTGAATTAGTGTCAAGGCTTACGCCTAGTCTCCTAAGTACTGCGACCAAGTCAAGGCCCATGGCTCGTCCAGAGTAAAGACGTCTTTAGTTTCACTCTAGATTGCTACTAAGTGTTAGCAGGTCAGACTCACCTGCATCTATGACTGTAATAGTCGAGATGCTGAAGGGCTTTCCTGATGCTACACCTAAGTCGCGATTGACCAAACTTGTTCGGTGCAATGTGACTTCTGGGTGCTTTGCAGCAAGGTTATCCAAGTAATTCTGGGGGCAGTTTGCTGCAACGATGATACACTTAGCATCACCCTTTGCACATGCATCTACTGCTTGGCGTTGTCCAAACAATAGTTTACCAGTCGTATTTGCAAGCTTTAGTTGTCTACTTATATCCATATATTCATTCCTCCACAAATTTGCTTCTCAATGTTGAATTTCACTCTGGGATGTAGTATAATTCCACAGAACCTGTACCTAGACTGATTGGCTGTCCAACGATAATGTTCTCTGCGACACCAGTTAAGTTGTCACGCTCACCGATAATACCTGCTTTGAGCAAGTGGTTAACAGTAACTTCGAAAGCAGCACGAGCGAGGATAGAGTGCTTTGTACCAGAGACACCGTGGCGTCCAATAGCACGAACTTCACCTTCGCTAGTCATTACATCAGAAACCATCAACAAGTGGCGTACATCTACTTCAAGACGAGCTCCGTCTAGTGTTGCTTGCAATTCATTTATGATCGCTTGACGAGCAGCTTCAATTCCAAGATATTGATAGATTTCAATGATGTTATTGGTATAGGTTCTCGAACGGTCGATTCCTTCCATATCGGAGATTCTTGAAAGATTGCTTCCAATTGTTGAAAGATAGTACTCACCTGTCTTGTCGTCAAGTTGTACGTTTGCACGCTCAATGTTTGGAACACCCTTTAGACGCATGTCACGGATCTTATCTTCCAATTGTAGAAGTTCTGTGTAAGACGGTGGATTTTCTTCCAGAGTCTTCATGTCATCTTCGGTCTGGATACCAGGTATCAGTGTCAAAGTCGATGGGTTCTTTTCCTTGTCGGCTTCAACATAAAGTCGAAGAGCACGCTCAAGTTTGTCCTTAACTTCAGCAGGGGTCATACCCTTCTGCTTCAGGTTTCCTTTCTTCAATTTCAGGA
>CASIBX010000022.1 GCA_949373075.1 Candidatus Poseidoniaceae archaeon
TCTAGATAATAAGCAATTACGTAAAATATTGCAGGGGTGTGATGTTTGCATACATTTGGCAGCGGTTGCTGACCTATATATCGCTGAACAATTCCCTACAAGAGCCCAGAGTATTAATGTCGATGGAACAAAGTTGATCGTCGAAATGTGTGATGAAATGGATATACGATTGTTATATGCCTCAACTTGTTGTGTATATGGGAATAATGATGTTGAGATTTCAAACGAATTGTCACCTATATCTCCCACTGAGCATTATGCTAAAACAAAGTTAGAAGGAGAGAATCATGTTCTAAATTCAAAAAATGGGCATACTATTATGAGAATTGCTACATTCTATGGTATTGGAATGAGGGAGAGTCTAGCAACTGCAATTTTCCTACGAGCCGCTATCGAGGGAAAGCCCATCAAAATCCATGGTAATGGGGAGCAAACTCGTTGTTTCACTCATGTTTACGACATTAGCACGGGAATCATTTGTGTAATGGAGAACCTTGAGTTTAAGGGTATAGTGAATATTTCAGGTAATAGAGAGATTAGTATTAATCGATTAGCAGATATTGCTAAAGAGGTATCTGGTAATGATGTTGAGATTATTTATCAGTCTGAAAGAGAAGGTCAGATCTTTCGTAGTGTAATAGATAATTCCTTGCTCAGGAGCATGGGTTGGGAGTCGACTAGAACATTGAGAGATGGACTCAAAGACTGTGCGAGCATTTATTCTATGGAGGAGCATTCATGAATAAAATAATAGTTTCTGGTGCATTATTCGATAAATCATATGGAATATTATCAGTTATCAATTGTTCATCTCACAGTATGACAATTGAATCAGAACATATTATTGAGCACCCATATCCTGAAATTGCTATTATAGGTAAAGGAATTACTGGAATTGCAGTTGATGGAAGTCATGTTTGGGCGTGTTTTTCTAATGTGATTGTGAAAATAAACTTAGACGAATTTTCAATTGTCGATACTATTACAGATGTTTGTTTCAATGATTTACACAGTATCACAATCCATGATAATCATCTCTATGTTGCTAATACAGGTAATGAATCAATAGATATTATCAATTTACAAAATAAAAAGTTAGAGCGGTTTGATTTTCTAGGAGGGCATTTACGCAATATTCGCCCGAACTACTCTCAAGACCAAGATACTAAACCGCATATACATCATATATCCTGTGTGACAATTAATGATGAAGATGAACTCATTGTCGGATTGGTTAGACAACAAAGAACTCTCAACCTAAGTAAATGGAAATGGCTTAGTGCAAAGGAGTCAAGCCCTTTACATGATGTGGAGTTCATCGATGGAAGGATTTGGTATACCACTGTTGGAGGTGAAATCTCGAACTCTGAACAAACATGGAAATTGTCAGATTATCAATCTACCTTAGGTTGGACTCGGGGGTTAGCTGTGATTGACCATGGCATGTATGTTGGAACAACTGCAATCAGAGAAAGTAATCATAATTATTACGAGATAATTACAGATTCAACTACTAAAAATACGGGTGCCAAGATTTGCTATATTCCATTCTCTAACGAGGATTTATCTGTAGAAATAGAATTACCAAATGCCGAAAATAGAAAGGTTTTTTCTATTGAACTATTAGATTGAATAAAACTGATTTATGCGAGTGAAATCCTCATTGCAACTGCATTGCCGCCACCAAGGCAAAGAGATACAATTCCACTCTTAGCCTCAAGTCGGCGCATTACTCCAATCATTGTGATTAGACAGCGAGTTCCACTGCTTCCGAGCGGATGGCCAAGTGCAACAGCTCCACCATGAAGGTTGAATCTATCATCTGGGATTCCTACGTCTTGGGCAACTGCGCATGATGCGCTTGCAAAGGCTTCATTATGCTCGTAAACATCAACATCCATTACATCCATGTTTGCCCTTTCTAGTAGCATCTTGATCGCTGGAACTGGAGCATACATGACACGGCTAGGCTCAACCCCTGCAGTGCAGTAGTCTTCGATTGTTGCAATTATGTCCCAACCATTTTCCTTAGCGAAATCTTCGTCAGCAACCAAGATTGCAGAAGCACCGTCGTTTAGAGTGGATGCGTTGCCTGCTGTAACCATTCCATCATCTTGGAAGACTGGCTTTAGACCTGCTAGTTTCTCTGCGGTAGTTCCTGCACGCACTCCTTCATCTGTTGAAAGTTCAGGCATGTCGAATCTCTCCCAAGCAAACCAGCCGTTTGCTTCAGCTTGTGCTGCTTTGTTTTGCGAGCGTGCTGCGAAAGCATCCATCTTTTCTCGTGAAATATTACATTCATTGGCAACGATCTCTCCGGTATTGCCCATGTGCACATCGTTGTAAACATCCCACAGTCCGTCATGAATCATAGTGGATACCATTTCCTTGTCCTCACCATTTCGCTTCTCGAACTTAGGAGCATTGGTCATGCTCTCCATTCCACCTGCAATAATTGCCTTGTATTCTCCAGCCTTGAATGCTATTTGCAGCCATCATTGCCGCTTTGAGAGAAGAGCCACATACCTTGTTGATGGTAGTAGCGGCGGTAGAATTAGGCAAGTCCTGCCCCTAATGCGACCTGTCGAGCAGGCGCTTGGCCCGCACCTGCCTGCAAGACTTGACCGAAGAGCACCTCGTCAACTATCCGCTAGATGCTGTCGATAATCACATCGATTCAACAATTCTTTAACTGCACGAATACCTAACTCAACTGCACTCAAATTAGAGAGACTCCCCGGAATTTACCAATTGGAGTTCGGGCAACACCGCAGATAGCCACTCTAGGCATGAACGGCCCAACCGGGTATCATTCTTCAACCTGTGCGTTGAGGGAAGTTTCTTGATGTAGTGGTTACTCGCCGAAGCATGGCCAAGTTCAAGACCGGCATTGAACCGACCGAGCAAAAGACGAAATGAGACATGTCGAAGTTGAAATCGATTTCACCCCAAATGCACTTGCAGTCAATCCTATACAGGCAAGGAGATACTGTGATTCTATGTGTGTGTAACCAAAGAAGCAAGGTTACCTGGCTGGTTCCCAAGAGATGCTTCAAAGGGCTGGGTTCATGCTGAATATTCACTTCTACCGGGTTCAACTGATTCTCGCTTCCGCCGTGAAAGAAGAGGTGCAAAGGGAAGAACTCAAGAAATTGAGCGCTTGTTGCTCGCTCATTACGTGGTGCAATTGATCTCGAGGCACTCGGTCCAATCGCACTCAATGTTGATTGTGATATTCTAAATGCAGATGGAGGAACACGTTGTGCATCGATAACTGCGGGAAACCTCGCATTGAGATTAGCAGTTCGAAGGCTTATTGCAAGGGATTTGTCTTCCAAAGATCTTCGGCCAACTCGTGAACAACAAGAAGAAGGAATTGGGTTGCCCCTAAATTATCTGAAGCTGAAGCAACCAACCATGAAAACGCGGTTATCCCACACGACTTAGCTGCAATCTCTGTTGGATTGATTGCCATGAAGTTTGCCTAGACCTAGATTATTTGCTAGATTCTAATGCGGATGTTGACATGAATGTCGTCGGAACTGCTGATGGTAAATTTGTCGAAATTCAAGGAACTGGAGAAGAAGCGACATTCTCTGATGATGAGTTCATGCACTACTCGGACATGCACGATGGTGGACTAGCACATTTAGCTGAAATGCAGATTAGTGATGCTAGAAGACATCTTGAGTGATTGAGCCGTAAGGCTTGAAATGCAGATGCCTTGTGGCGAGGGGTATCCAACGGGTTAGTAGCTTAGTTGGGAGAGCGCGGCACTGAAGATGCCGAGGTCGCTGGTTCAAGTCCGGCCTAACCCACCATAATCTGAATTAGTTTGCATCGTATTTGCATTCTGAGGATACTTGGTCATTTGAGCAATTTTCACTCATGATATAGCATAGCCTTCATGTGCCGATGCCCCGTAGGGGCACACATGGCGTCCAACAATATCGATTCTGGTATGGACGCTTTGCCGGGAGAGGCTGAGGAAGCCAAACCTATCGACAAGATTTCTAAGGAACTCGCCGGAATTAGAAAACGCCGTAATACGGATTCAAAAAGGCGCTTTCCCTCAGCCATTGAAGACTGGACTTTACTGATGGGATTGGGGTATGGCGCACTTTATGCACTCTTGTTATTTGGAATGTCAGGGGGAGTATTTGGCGAGACTACAAGCCTAGATCATTGGGCTAGTGGCACTTTTCTAGATAGTGGAGAACAATGTGAGGAGGTTCTTGACACCCCCTGGATTCACGCTTATCCTGACAATGATGCTGAAGTTTTGAAAATCTCAGGCAGAAACCTTGGAGAAGGTATGGCAATCCTGAATTGGACAGTATTAGCGGATGAAGATTCATCTACACCCGAGCCCAGTGGAGATGAAGTCGAGAAACGTAATGTGAAAATTGACTATTCTGAATGGGAAACTGGAATGTATCAAGTCGTGATTTTCATCGACATGTATCCGAAGGATGTTGTCTATGAAAATATCACGGATGAGAATAGAGATGAGTTGAGAAAGAACGATACTGAGAGAATCTCCAAGGAATTTGAATTCGAGATTAGTACTTCTGAAAATGCTTTGTCATTCCTGCCATTCGTCGATTCTGAAGTTAAGAGAGAAGGGCATATCGTCGAAGATGGTCCACGTTCTTGCTGGTCTGTAACCGACCTAGGAAACTGGGGATTCGTTCTGATGGGGGCTGAACTTGGCGGTGGTCGTGAAACTGCAATGTTGACAGGAGGAGCAGCTGGCATACCTGCATGGTGGATGGCTTTCATCTCTCTTTCTTTGTCGGTTATTTCCCTGTTTTTGGCTTACCCTGTAATGTACAAATTGTACCATCAAGAAACTGACGACATGCTATCTAGGACTCACATTCGAAAAGTGGTTGCTGATGTATTACGAAATACTGAGCGGCGACTTCATATCAAGATAGATTGGGACCTTTACAAAATAGAAGTGCGCGATTTGTCTATCGACATCATGGTCCCGTATTCTAACACAGATGGAACATTTTCCGATGTTGCAGATGTTAGATCTGATGTTTTGAAAGAAGTGCTAGAAGAATTCGCACTATTCCGAGTTTTCAAACCAGTTCAACTAACCGTACGCTCGATTGGTGACAATCAGGCTATCGACTTCGAAACAGGAGTTGGTGTTGGAAGTGGAATGGTAGAAGAAGAGGACATGGAAGACCAAGATTACACTTCTTTCTTCCGTGACCTACACATGCTATCAAAGGTTGAGGATGAAGTTAGAGAATCGGTAAAGGGATACTTCCGCTCTAAAAATGACTTGATATTGCAAATGGCAACTGTAACCAGTGAGGACTCAATCATCTTCGTGAGAGTTGCTTACAAGCCGAATCAGAGATTTGCTTTCTTCAGGTTCAAGGACTCTAACTCTGAAATTGAGAAACATTTGCGAAAGTACATCTCGAGAGAGAACCCTGAATTGGTAGGAGCACAGGAATTAATCGTCAAGGGCCGTAATCTTGTTTCAACTCTTGCTGACCGCTCAGGCGCAGGACGTGTAGAGACACTCTCCTCAAAGGGTGACAAGGATTCCAGAGTTGCTGCTGTTGCTAAACAAGACGGTTTAGGTGGGCGTGTTCTTCAAACCAAATTGTTTGGAGATATTCTTTCGACGGTAGAGTATACTGCGAATGAAAAGCGTGAGATGATTAACAAATGGGGATTCTGGGGATTGATTGTGTTCGTGTGGATCCCATTCATGGCCTCGGGAGTTTTGGTTGGAGCAATGCTAGGATTGTTGTCACGAATGAAATTCATGCGTGTTCTGTGGGCTACGTTTGTAGGAGGAGCCGTTGCTTCTCTAACATGGGCGTATACTGCTGAAGGTATCGTTACTGTGATGCACAAGTACAAACTTGAAGCTGCAATACCAATAGCTATTATCGCATTCATTGGAATGGCATTCCTTCACATGCGATCTACTAAGACGAGGAGACAAGCAGAGTTGTTCGAAGATACACTTCTAGATTCATTCCATGCCGATATACGCGACAAGTACGGCAATGAGTGAGGTGTAAGGATGGTTGGAGACCCCGCTGTATTTGGGATACTTACCGTCTCTGACAGAGCGCATTCAGGAGAATACGAAGACGAGGGAGGCCCTGCAATCCTAGGCTTTTTCGAAGAAGCTATTGCCTCACAATGGACTCACTACTATCGAATAGTTCCTGATGAATTAGATTTGATCTCTAAAGCCCTAATCGAAATGGTTGACGAGTTAGGATGTAATGTAGTCGTTACAACCGGAGGGACCGGGCCTGCACAAAGAGACGTCACTCCAGAAGCAACTGAACTGGTATGTGAGAGAATTCTTCCTGGCTTTGGGGAACAAATGAGAGCTGTTTCTTTGGAATTTGTACCTACGGCAATACTTTCTAGACAACTCGGAGGAGTTCGAGGTAATAGTCTAATTTTCAATTTACCTGGGCGCCCAAAGGCAATACGAGAAACCATTGATGAAGTTTGGAAGGCAGTTCCCTACTGTATCGATTTACTGAGTGGGCCATATATCGACATGAACGATAATATATGCAATGCTTTCAGGCCAAAAAGTGCTAAAAGAAGGTGAAAATGTGACTGGAGATATTTTGATTACTGGAGCAACAATGGTTCTGCCTAATGGAACTGTAACTGGAGATTTGCGAATTACTGATGGAGTTATCTCAGAAATATCGACAGATGCTAATCTTGAATCACGTGATGATGAATTACTACTAGATGCCACAGGACTGTATTTACTTCCGGGAATGATAGACCCTCAAGTTCACTTCAGAGACCCAGGCCAACCTGAAAAAGAAGACTTGTACACAGGTTCCCGTGCAGCCGCTAGTGGTGGAGTCACATCTTTCCTCGATATGCCGAACAATGTTCCTAGCCAAACCACATTACAATCAATGTATGATAAATTGAAAGTTGCAGATAATAGATGTGTAACCAATTATGGATTCTTTATCGGAGCTACTGAAACTAACGTTGAAGAATTGAAAAAGACAGTAGGAACTCCAGATGCACCTATTTCGATTCCAGGAATTTGTGGAATAAAGATATTCATGGGTTCATCTACTGGAGATTTATTAGTCAACGAATCAAGTGCCCTGAAAACTATTTTCGATAATACTGCTGGACTAATTGCTGTTCATGCTGAAGATGAAGACCGAATGAATGAAAGAAAGAAGGGTATCGAGGGGCGAACTGATATGGCAGCTCATGCAGAATGGCGAGACGATGAAACTGCATTAATTGCAACAAAGAGAGCGGTGAATTATGCTCGAGATAGTTGTCACCGCCTGCACATACTCCACCTAACTTCAGGAATTGAAGCAGATTGGTTAAACGAAGTTACCTCATTACATGGAATCGAAGGTAAAGCACACATTACAACAGAAACACTGCCTCAACACCTGACACTTGACGAAAGAGATGTTGAAGTGCACGGAACTCGATTGAAGATGAATCCACCGATTCGATATCAAAAGGATAAGGATACATTGTGGAAGAGATTGCAAGACGGAACTATCAATTGTATTGCAACTGATCACGCTCCTCACACACTTGAAGATAAAGCAAAGGGATTCCCTAGCGCTCCAAGTGGAATGCCTGGTGTAGAAACATCACTTCCAGTTATGCTAACACATGCTGCAAAAGGAGAGTGTACAATCGAACAAGTCGTTCAATGGATGTCTAGCAATGTTGCAGAATGCTACCAAATGGTCGGCAAAGGCAGACTTGAAGAAGGCTATGACGGAGATATCGTACTAGTCGACATGAAGAAAGAACAACTTGTTGAAGATAAGAATACATGGTCCAATGTCGGATGGAATCCATTCGCAGGACATGCACTGGTCGGATGGCCGGTTGTTACCGTAGTTGCAGGAACTCCAGTGTTTGAAAGAAATGATGATACTGGTCCAAAAGGAAAATGCCTTGTAGAGCCTGGACAAGTAGGAAAACCTCTGGTTATGCTGCCTTGGAATTAATTTTCGAACTAAAATAGAAAAAATATCCGATGATATTTTAACTGAGGGATATATCTTCCAAGCGGGGAAACACAATGAGTGGACTAGAAGAAAAACTTGGACCTGGACATCAACAGATTATACTTGGACTGCTAATATTTGCATCCGGTGCCCTTTGGGGAATCATGTTAGCTAACGGAGAAGATACTGATTTGAAGGATCTTTTCGTATCAGCAGTGATTATGTTATCTGGTGCAATGATAACCTTGTTAGGTGTATCATTCGGTACAGACAATGAAGAAGACAGAACTAATGATTTGCAAGACGCAATCAGCGATTTAACTGGAATGCTTAACGACCTACAAGCAAAGATTTCCGGTGGCAATGACGACGCAGAAGAATAATTACAAGTTGTATAACTTGGAATATTTACTCTCAACATAGTTGAGAAACGCATCTGGACTAGGGGCTTTGCCTGTTGCAGATTCAATCAGTTCTGAAGGGGTCATAACAGACCCCTTGTCGTGGATTTGTAAGCGTAGCCAAGATAGCATACTGGACCAATCTCCTGATGAGATTATTTCATCTATATTCCCCAACTCATCTTCCATTGATTCAAGCAACTGAGCCGCATACAAATTACCTAGAGTATAGGTAGGGAAGTAGCCGAACGCACCCATAGACCAATGGATATCTTGTAAGCAGCCAAACGAATCATCTGGTACTTCGATTCCAAACCAATCTTTCATCATCTTGTTCCATGTTTGTGGAATATCTTCAACCGCCAACCCCTCATTGAAAATCATCTTTTCAATCTCATATCGAATCATGATATGTAAATTATAAGTCACTTCATCCGCTTCAACACGGATGAAATCAGGTTTCACTTCATTTGCGACTAAATCTAGAGTTTCATTACTCCAGTCTGGACAATCTGGGAATTGTTCTCTAAACCAAGGCATTGCTACATTCCAAAACGCTGCAGTCCGACCAATTTGGTTCTCCCAAAACCTACTTTGTGATTCGTGAACACCTAAAGAAACCGCCATACCTACTGGAGAATAACTGTGTTGTCTAGGCAAACCCTGTTCATACAATCCATGTCCTGACTCATGCATAACAGCATAGAGGCAAGAGAATGGGTCTTTTTCATCAAACCTGGTGGTAAATCTAGTATCGTCTGGCCATAGTCCCGCACAGAAGGGATGAGTCGATCTATCCATACGGCCTGCATCAAAGTCAAAGCCCATAGATTTGCTAACCTGCTTGCAGAATTTCTCCTGAGAGTCGATTGGGAATGTCATTTCATCTGGTAATCTAGGCACCTCAGTACCCGATTTCATAATTCGTGTCAATAAAGGTACTAGCCTTTCTTTAAGACCGGCGAATAGTGGGTCATAGTCGGCGACAGTCATCCCAACTTCGTATTCATCTAGAAGAACATCATATGGCGTTGACTCATTACCAAGATACTCAACTTTCTGACGAGTTAATTTGACCATATTCTCCAAGTGTGGAGCAAATTGACTGAAATCACTATCACTACGAGCTTTTTGCCAGGAGATTAAGGCTTCACTTCGTGCTTTGGTGAAAGAGGATACAAATTCCGTGGGTAGTTTTACTGCTTCATCATATTTCCTTCTCATCTCTTTCACATTGGCTGCAAGGAAATCATCTAACTCTTTTGTTTCGAGTACCGCTATGAGTTCGCCTAAATCTGGGTCGATAAGACGGCTGTGTCGTTGACCGGCTAGCCAAGCAAGAATTTCACCGCGTGCTTTTGCACCTTTAGTCGGCATAATCGTTTCTTGGTCCCAGCCTAGGTGGCCCTGAATAGCCTCAAATCGGTATAAATCATTAACTCGCATCATGAATTCTTCTTGCTCGTCCATATACCCTCCTAAAGTCGGTTATTCTTCAAGATTTCATAACGAACTGGGCACAATTTGAAGTCGTATGCGTGCTTGCGCTATACATGGTCTCACCCTTCCGCCGTAAGTCGAAGGATGAAAAACCCGATATTGAGGATGACCTTGAAATTGATGAAGTTGTTGAAGCGGAAGTCGATGAAGAAGAATTTATTGAGGAAAAAAAGATGGAAATCGACCTCGAAGCTGCTCTACTAGAGTCCGCAAAACGTGTAACACATACATGTATGGACATACGAAGAGGAGAGAATGTCCTGATTGTTTGTGACCCCACTACCGGAGAGATTGGACAGGCGCTTCACCGGGCGGCGACTGAGCGTTCTGATAGAGTGCTACTGATTGTTATGCCCAAAAGTCGCCACCATGGAGAAGAACCCCCCGCTCCAGTTGCTAACTTGATGCGTCAACAACAAATCGTAATCGCCCCAACAAGGTATTCCCTTACCCACACAAGAGGGATTAGGAGTGCTGTAAAAGAAGGAGCAAGGGTTGCAACTATGCCAGGCATGACTCCTGAAATGTTCGTAGAAGGAGGCATGACCGCAGACTTCACTCAGATTAAGAAGAATTTATCGGAATTATCCAGCACACTTCGGAGGAAGCGTTTGGTTCATGTAAAAGATACAAACGGTACAGATATCGAATTTGAAGTATCTTGGAGAGATTGGAAATTAGATGATAATGGGATTTGTAACCGGCCACGGATGATTACAAATTTACCAGCAGGTAAGGCGTTCGTTCTACCGCGTGAAGGTTCCATGAACGGTACTATTTTCATTGATGGTACTTGGGAGTCTACGCTTCTAGAAGAACCGTTAGAACTGACTGTTGAAAATGGAATTGTAATTGATATCAAGGGAGACTCTACCGCTGCACAGATTAGACAACAGTTTGGAGAAGCCGCCTCAAGACTTCGTTCAAAAGACCGAGAAATGGTTTGGACTGTTGCTGAATTTGGGTTCGGAATGAATCCAAATGCTAGAATGACTGGCCATGTTCTTGAGGATGAGAAACAACTTGGAACATGCTACTTTTCGATAGGTGACAATTCAAGTCTTGGAGGAAGTGCTGCAGTTGGCATCCATATCCCAGGAGTAATTACCAAACCATCTGTTTGGTTAGATGACACCCAAATATTAGATGACGGAGTTTTCGTTGTTTGATCAACGATTTTGAGTTCCACAGACTGGGCAGAAGCGCCAATTAGGATCGACTCCAATTCGACAACCTCTGCAGTGAAGTCCTGAGCGGATTGTTGGTTGCATTGGCTGAACTGGTTGATTCCACCCTTGTTGTTGCTGCTGTTGCTGCTGTTGCTGTTGCTGTTGAGCCCAAGCCTGCTGTTGTTGTTGCTGAGCCCAAGCCTGTTGCTGTTGCTGCTGTTCTTGCTGCTGTTGCTGCTGTTGTTGCTGAGCCCAAGCCTGCTGCTGTTGTTGCTGTTGTTGCTGAGCCCATGCCTGCTGCTGTTCTTGCTGTTGGTCTTGCTGCTGAACCGGCTGAGGCTTCTGAATGCTAGCTCTAATCGGTTTCACAGGCTTAGGCAAAGCCATCTTTTCAATGACTTCGGGTTTAGATTTTAATTCTTCAAGAGTTACTTCTCCATCACCATCAGCATCAGCCTCCAAATGCAATTTTGTAGCTTCTTCAACTCCAAGGCCTGTCGCTTGTACTACTTCTTCGATAGACAGACCGCCACTTTTGTTAGTATCTGCTGCAGCGAAGGCATCATCAAGAGTAGGCTCGGGCTCAGGCTCTGGTTCTGGTTCAGGCTCTGGTTCTGGTTCAGGCTCTGGCTCTGGTTCCGGCTCTGGTTCCGGCTCTGGTTCCGGGTCAGGTTCTTCCTCAACCATTCCAAATGCTCCAGCGAACGCATCTTCTGTTTTCTCTGATTCTTTACGAACGTCGACCTCTACTTTTGGTTGCTCAATTGCAGGAAGAGGGACTGGATCGTCACTAGGAAGAGGAACGGTTTCATCTTGTTTTGGAAGTGGAATCGATGCAGGTTCTGGTTGCATCACAGGGTCTGGTTTGATCACCTGTGGCTTTACCTCAGGCTTAATTTCTTCAACTGTAGGTGTGGGTGGAACGTATGCTGCTTCGACTTCTTTGGCGATTGCATCTCCGCTAGACAAACTAGCGATAGGTGTTACATGACCTGCCACATCAAATGCTGCTTGTACTTCGGTTGCTAGAGATAGTAAAGAATCCTTATTTGCAGCAGGGTTGGACATCAAAGATTCAACACCTTTGAGATACTTTGTTGCTTCTCCAGGCCCCCCTGTTTGCTGAGCGATTGCGAATAATTTTAGCAATCGCATTGGGTCCGCAATTTCACTCAATGATTTAGCGTCATCATCGGAAAATTGCCCTTCATTAATAGCCAATGAAAGTTGCTCTGGCAATGACATTAGTCCAAGGTGGCCTGCCACGAGGAAATAGATCTCTCCTCCTTCGCAGGATAGCCGTTCACTGGCTAGTTCAAAGTCAAAATCTCCTGGCTTGAGAACAAGGTCTGACAGGAGACTAAAGAATTTCTCAAAGGCGTCTTCTCGAGACATCTCCATCATCTGATGAAGTGTATCAGATGACTCGAATACACCGAAATAAGCAGCGGCATCATCGACTTCGATACCATCTGGCATCGAGACATCGGCAATATCGTTACTCATGAAACCCCTCTCCTCTTTCGCTGCCAACTGTCCGCACTTATTGAGCCTGATGCCTTACAAATAATTCCTCATTGCTTAGACAAATCAATGATTGCCCTAGATTGTGGAGCAGACCAACCAGTAGTTTGGAGTTGCATCAGGATTGTCCTTTCGGATTCTCCATCTTTCAAAGCGCCCTTTGTCCAATCGATTGCAGCTGTTCTGTCCTCTAATTCCTGAGGGGAAAATAAATCTGGGTCCATGGCAGCAACAGCCTTTCTGGCACTAGCGTCACCTATTGGTTTACGCTTGGCTACCTTCTTGCCCTTACTTGGACCGCCTGGACCTCTACTAGGTCCACCTGGGCCTCTGCTTGGACCTGCTCCGCCGGGTGGACCACGACTTGGACCTCCTGGGCCTCGGCTTGGACCTTCTCCGCCGGGTGGACCACGACTTGGGCCTCCTGGGCCTCGGCTTGGACCTTCTCCGCCGGGTGGACCACGACTTGGACCTCCTGGGCCTCGGCTTGGACCTGCATTACTAGGTGGTCCTCGACTTGGGCCTGCATTACTAGGTGGACCACGTGATTGGTTTCTTCCGAGAACACTAGCCATGAAATCATCGTCGTCATCATCATCATCTTCGTCATCCCAATCATCATCGTCTAAGTCAAAGTCATCTCCACCTCGAGATTTGGAAATTATGAAAATTATCAATATGATGAGGATAAGTCCCCCTCCTCCCGCAACAGCAAAGAAAGTCATTGAATCCATACCCATGATTAATTCCTCATCAGGTTCAGGTTCTGCCTGCGTTTCTTTCTTACAACCACTAGGGTAAACTTCCGCTCCAGCTACAGTTCCTGGACAAGCATCTGCATCATCGGTTACTCCATCATTGTCGCTATCAGATTGGTAGTCTGCGCAACCAAAGTTGATTCTTGCTTGTTGAGTTCTGTCTCCTGCAGTACTAGTGTTCAAACATTGGTCTGCATCATTTCCGGCAGGGTTGTCACCCCAACTATCCAAGTCTTTGTCTTCCCACTGAGTACCATCTGCTGGGAATTTATCATCACCAAGGTTGTCATGATATCCATCTCCGTCAGAATCTAAACATCCGTATCGAGATTTCATTGTTGAATTGCCCCACTCTTCTGGGCAATCATCGGAATTATTGGCACTAGGGGCTTGTGAATCTCCATATCCATCGCCGTCCATATCATGCCACTGAGTAGAATCTAATGGGAAAGCATCGCCTTCATGAGTATCATTATCGGGATTGTAAGAGTAAGGTCCTTTGTAACCATCACCATCGATATCTTCTGCAAGAGCAGCCTCATCTAAGCAGCCATTGGATAGGACTGGTATGCCAGTTTCAGTACCTGGACAATCGTCCATCAAGTCGTTCACTCCGTCATCATCTGTATCCTTTTGAGCCAAGTTGCATCCACTTTCATCGATTGTTAATTGCGGGTTTGAGTCTGGACATAGGTCGTAAGGGTCAAAGATTCCATCTTCATCAGAATCGACCAGATTCTGACTATCTGAACATCCCATGCTGTCAACATCTTCACCAATAGGAGTGCTTGGACACATATCTTCTGCATCTGAAACATAATCTTGGTCGGTGTCTTTTTGATAATCGGAACATCCAATTTCATCAACTGCCTGTCCGGCTTGAGTATTATTACAATCATCGTAATCATCAGATACACCGTCTTGGTCATAATCGCTTTCTTCACCGATTATTGGACAGCCTACTCCATTGGTTCCGTTAATGACACCAAAGTCATACGGGCATCTATCAGGGTCGTTTCCTTGCTGGTTATCTCCCCAGCCGTCACCATCTGTATCTGCCATTTGTGTTGGGTCACCTGGGAATACATCTGATGAATCTTCTCGACCGTCACCATCTGTATCAGTACAACCATAGTAGGATACTATCAGGCCAGAAGAGTCTACTGAAGATGTTGAATTACCAGCCACATTAGGGCAATTATCTACCATAAGTCCTGCACGATTTGTACCATCGTCTAATGCAGTCCAGTTATTTGGATAGCCGTCGTTATCGGTATCATTTGCTGCTGAAGGGTTGGTAGGGAATTTATCGGGAAGAGTTGCTCCATCTGATGAATTATCTCCATATCCATCTTCGTCACTATCGGCCCATTGCGTACCATCACTTGGCCACCAGTCTGCACCATCTTGCTCATTCCACTCTTTACTTGTGCCAATGTCAGACGGGTCTGAAGCACCATCCCCATCAGTATCTACACATCCAAGTCGGTCTCTCCATGAGAATCCTTGGATCCAAAAACATGCGTCACCAAATTCCTCATCGGATGAATTGTCACCGTAGCCATCATTGTCATTGTCTTCCCATTGCATACGGTTGTATGGGAATAGGTCAGGAACACTGCTTTCTACAGTGCCTAAGACGGTTACATCACAACAATCAGGCCCATGGTTATCGCCGAAGGAGTCTCTATCTGAATCTAGAGCTTGTTTCCAATTTGTTGGATATCTATCTCCATCTACGAATACTGCGTCATTATCTGCCCAGCCATCTTGGTCATAATCGTCACAACCATAGTAACCCCACCAAGAGGTTCCGTCATCGTTTACACAGTCATCGGTGATATCTGACCAGCCATCTTCGTCATAATCATCACAGCCATTTCGGTCATAGGTAGATAATCCGAATGAAGATGGGCATTCATCGGATAATGGCCCTAATGAGTTGTCTCCAAAACCATCTAAATCTGAATCTGCCCACTGGTTTCCAAGCATAGGTAAGTCATCATGCGAATCTGGAATCAAATCCCTATCTAAATCACTAACCATCCTCATCAAGAGGAAATCATCTGTAGATGATTGAGAGTAAGCCATCATCAAAGTGCCATCGCTCTCTAAGAGAGGTACACCATAATCTGTGGTTATTGCAGGGAATACTGTTGAGATTTGAATATCTGATGATGAAAGTGTTCCAGTAGTCCAAACCAATTGGTTAGAGGAATCTGTAGATGTAAGATGCCATCTCTGTCCGACTTGCAGTAGATGGTACTCGGTCATAGTGTCAGGAATATCTCGCAAATCTACACTCCAATTTCCGTTATCTTCGGTTATGATACCTTGAGATGTGGAGTTATTTGTATCAAAGAAAATAATCTGCCCTGTCATTACCAAATTGTAATTGTCACTAACTAGCAACCCAATTTGTTTAGCAACACTCCAATTACCACCATTAATGAGTCTCTCATAAACAGTTAACTGATTGGAGTCCATGACTGAAATTACCAATTTATCATCAAAATCGGTAATCTCTATCTCTGCACTAGTCGTGACATTGGCAATATCTGTGACCGTAGATGTTCCATTGTGATATTCAACTAATTGTAGGGCAGTAGAGTTTGAGGAATTCGCAACTTGAATGAATAGAAGAGTATCATCTAACCAGATTGAATCGAAGT
This sequence comes from Candidatus Poseidoniaceae archaeon, assembly GCA_949373075.1. Lineage (GTDB taxonomy): Archaea > Thermoplasmatota > Poseidoniia > Poseidoniales > Poseidoniaceae > MGIIa-K1. The sequence continues at coordinate 16,040 of CASIBX010000022.1, forward strand.
CATCTCCGATTGTAGTGTTTAGAATTGATTCTTCACTCCAGGTGCTATTTAGGGTAGCTAATGTGACCATATTCTCATCATCAACGTATACCATTCTAGACATTTCATCCCCATCGACGAACATATTGATTGGGTGAATTAAATCAATTCCAGTACGCATTGTACTGGTTGTGAAACCATCAGCTGTCTCTTCGGTGTAGAAGATTGATGAGAAGCCAGGAGAGGCATGGCCAATCCTCTGATAACCGTTAGAATCGAGATCTGAGCCCATTAATTTGCCCAGTCCAGTTCCTGTGTTCAAGGAATAATCTAGACCAGTGTTGCCTTCAACTGTCATTGTAGCCAGTGAATTATTTGCAGTGATTAGGATAAGCAACGGTTTGCCTGAACTAGAAATGCCCATGTGCGCGTCGTTTGCAGAAGTTAGTGTTCGTGTCACCCATCGGCCTGAAGGAGTACCATCTAGGGTATTTTCGACGATATTGACACTGGAATCTGAAAGCATTACCATCATCGAAGGACTACCTCGCAAGGGAGTATGCATATCGATTCCAACAACTGGGTTTTCGAATGAGAAATCGACATACTCCCAATCTCTTTCTGACATTATGGTTAGTAGTGGACCGAAATCATCGCCTCGAGTTAAGTCTCTAGAAGAGTAAAGGATTTCACCCATTCCATCACCATCTAAGTCAATGCCTGAAAGAATATTCAATCCGACATTTTCACCATTAGAGCCTTGAGCGAATAATTGGGTGTCGATTCTAGGGCCGTTGGCAGAACCGAGGTAAAGGTCGATTTTACCTGACTTTGTTGGACCAGGTGACATCAATAAGAAATCATCAAATCCATCTTCATTTACATCTCCTGCTGGCGAAATGGTTTGTCCCACCAAATCATTGGCAGAGCCTACTACATTCCATGTCGTACCGGGAACTGGGAAAACCGGACCTGTACTAGAGCCAGCCCACATGTACACTTTCCCTGAATGATAAAGATTGGTTTGAGCGTATAATTCGCTGATTAAAATATCATCAAAACCATCGCCATTGACATCTCCAATAAATGCCATCTCGGCCCCATACAATCGACCTTGGTCGAGCGGAGCGTGCGTATTACCTGTACTATCGAGAACAATACCGGTTGAGTCCCCAAAGAAGAATTCTACAGAAGAATATCCGGTTGGAGTATCTAGGCTACCTGTGTTGGAGACAACCATATCTAGGAAACCATCTCCATTTATGTCACCGTTTCCGATGACTTGACGTCCAAACATAGTGCCTGATTCTGATTGTGTTACGTTACCATGGTGAATCATGGAGGACATATTTCCTTTGAGAACCATTACCAATCCATTCTTAGATAAACTCGCAGTCGAATTTTCTTCTATCATTTTGTCGGCAACGACTGCCAAATCAGTACAACCATCTGACTCTACATCTCCTAGGGATGTCAAAGACCATCCAAGGTTGTCATCATCGCTACCATTCATTTCCCACCATGCATCGGTAGCGACTCCAGAAGAAGAGCCCAACCTGATAGAGATATGTCCTGAGTTATTGATTGCCATTCCCGGTTCACTAGAAGCGATATCATCAAACCCATCACAGTTGAAATCGCCGATTGCTAAACCAGTACCCAACATTGAGTCGCTAAATGAACCAACCAAAATTCTGTCAGCTAATGCACCCGGCCCATCTGGAGAGCCATAGTGAATTGAGATTGTGCCATTTCCATCAGTATCGGTGTAAACTAAATCGTCTCTACCATCACCGTTCAAATCACCGCTTACAACTGTGCCTTCAACTGAATCATCATCATAATTGATGATCCATTTAGGGTCAGGGTCAATTCTGCCAGTATCCTTGCCAGAAAGACTACGAAGTAGCGAAATTGTGTTATTTCCTAATCCATCTGATTTAGAATAAGTGATTTGTCCGACATCATTGGTATCAAGGTCCATGCCGATAGCAGAAGTTACCGTACTACCTCTTGCTAAGACTTGTCTTGTCTCGATTGTGTCATTGAACTTTAACAAGCGTAATTCGCCTTCAGCTGAATTTGTGTATAGAATGTGATACATGCCACTGGAGTCGATTTCCACTTCGATATCGTCACCGATTGGCCCTTGGTCTAGAATTGTATTATTCCAGTATGCTTTGTTGAACCAAAGATGATGCAGTGCCATATCGGTATTTTGGAATATGATTTGAGTCTTTGAATCTGCATCTAGGGAGATAGTTAATCCTCCATTGAAAACATCTTCAACTATTGTTCGCAAATGCCATGTTCTTTCTGCGTACACTGCATTTGGCTCTGCTAACCTAGCCAATCGCAGGTCATCATCGACATTGTATACGATTTGAATTCGATGCTGAATCCCTATTGCAATTGCACATTCATCTGCCTGTACCGATAATGTCTCGACCAAAATAGTTTCAAAAGTACCATCCAGGGAGATGGTGTGCATATTCACTTCAGTGCCATTGATTGAACAAGCATAACCTATACCATCCTCGGTAACAATCAGGTCCATTGCAGCGCTAGCATTTACATCATGAGATGTCAAATTCCAATAATCAAGAACAGATTCTCCCCTGACTGTCCAATTCTTGCCATCAATGCTGATTAAATCTCCTTGCAAGTCATGACCTGAGCCACTAGATAATGACACAGATTGCGACGGAGTTGCCTCTTTGGAAGGTAATTCAGTAGTAGGAAGGGCAACCATGGGCGCGAGGATTTGAATTACAAAGACAGCGAAAATCGCGAGGGGTATTCCCTTGTTTCGCCATGACATAACTTCCATCACATCTACCGTCCTACATTACTATTCCCAAGGGATGATTACACGGCCCCCTTTAAGGGGGCCGAGATAGTTGAATTGGAGCGAACCGCTTGAATCGGAGAATATTGTCCCCTCATCATGGCCGACATGGTACTAGTTGTGGCGAACGGAAATTGGGGAGATGAATCCCTAGTGAAGGACCTGATCGAGACCGCTGATTTCATAATAGCACTCGATGGAGCTGCAGACCGTTTTGAATCATGGGATGTCGTGGTAGGAGACCTAGATTCAATATCAAATCCTGAAGGTTTTGAGGCAGATGCAAATCAAGAAAATACAGATTTGTCAAAGGCCTTGATGAAGTATGAAGTCGATGCAGTAGTAGGTATTTCAGGAGGCAGATTAGACCATCAAATCGCCTCATTTACCACTTTATTCGAAACTGAATCTGATGCGATTCTATACATCGATGATTGGAGAGCATGTCGAGTCGGTCCAGAAGGACTTGAAATCGAATTAGAAAAGGAGACAATTTGCTCAATTATGGCATTTGGAGAAGTTAAGAATGTTGTAATCTCAGGTGTAGAATTTGAACTTGCAGGAGAGGATGTTCAAACCGGTAGTAAAGGAGTCGGAAACAAAGTTACTGAAGACGTGGTGAAAGTAACTCGCGAATCGGGAGATTTACTATTCATTTGGGAGGCAAATGCGCCCTGATAAACCGCGAATACTCTTCTTTACCATCCCAAGTTCTTGCCCTTTCATCAACTCTTGAGGCTTCGACTGTAGATTCGTACCCACCCCAATCCTCAATCAACTTGAGTTTCCATGCTGCTTTGGCTGAATGGCCGGGGAATAAAGTCCTCCACATATTTGGAATTCGACCTGGAGTGATTAGATTGACTTGGTCTACAATCGATGTTGTACAAGTTTTACCAAATGTGTGATACCACTCAGGGTTCTCTCCAAGTGAATTTAGTCGGTCACATAAAGCATTGAATAATGCCTTGTCTTTGCCAGGAGGAGTCTGAACTCTGTAAAGGTGAACCTTGTGCTTTCTGCCGTTGGTTCTCAAGTGCAATGCGTCTCTTTCAGTAGCTACAAGTAGGTACAACTCAAATGCACGCCACATACCTAGCCATGGGTCATATCTCTCCCCAACTTCTCTACGAGTTTCGAACGAGAAGGTGATGAATTGACCATCACTAAATTCGAATGTTAACATTGTATGGGCGAGCCCCTTTATTTTGTGGAAATGGTCGATAACATACCAGATATCTGTGATCTTATCCGTGTCAACACTAGTGTCTATCCACTTAGAGTTGTGGTCTCTTTTACCGATCCATGTGAAATCTCTAACATTTTTCAGGGAAACTTTCGAGCCTTTGTAAGATGCTATGCAGTGATGAGCGTTATCAGCAACCCAGTCCTTTTCCAAACCAGGAATTTGTGATTGGAGGTGAACATACCTTTTCCACATTGCTTTAACGAAAATTATCAGGAGACCAGTTCCGCTGACAATCATTGTCCAAAACGCAATATCACGTAGCAATTTACCACCTCTTCCAAACCAGTGAGGAACGGTCCCACCAATCTACTTCTCCATCGTCATGACGTCGCCAAAGCATCCCATTATCATCTTCATGGGTAGGTAGTCCTTCTGCGTCTGGTTCGCCTGTTTCATCTAACATTATGTTGCCCACTTGGTCATCTTCAGGGCCTTTCATCATCAATACGAATACTGCAATTCCAAGAACAATTGCTAAAATTCCGATTCCGAAAATCCCAACATTCGAGGTTTCAGTTTCTTCACCTCTCGATAGTACTGGAGCATCATCATCTGTAGTAACTTCAGCAGATGGCATTCTGATTAACATAGTTCCACCTGTGGTTTTTATTTCCTCATCATTGGTAACGGTGAGGAGGATTTTGTAAACACCAGAATCCCATTTTGAACAATCCAAACTACTAGCATTTGCAGCCATTCCGATCGAAGGAGTAATTATCCAATCTTTGGTATAATCGTCATGGTTTTCACCGGCAGCTTGTACATGCGAGATAGTGCATGGAGTGCCCGCCAATGCGTCGTTACCATTTATTTCAATAGTAAAATGAGGAGGAGGTTTGTTGACAATAACTAGTTCCAATGTATCGGAAGTAGTCTGTCCTAGTCCATTTTGATAGGTTTCACTTACGATGTAGGTGCCTGCTGGCCAATTGCTACAATCCAACTTGTCATCAGAATCCAAGACCTTGAACGGAGTGCCAATAATCGACCTAGTGCCGACAAAGTCCCAACGTGGTCCAGTTTCATCGATGAAATCTCTTGTAATCTCACAACCATCTCCAGTTTGCATTATCTCTGAGCCTGACAGTACCAATTCTACCGAAGGAACCGCTAGTGCTGGGCTCAAATCGAATGTTCCAATTGTTATGGATTTGAGTAATCTGCCGTCAGCATCACTAATTTCTAAAATCAAACGATGCTCTCCAGTTGCCCATGAATCATAGGTTAGTGATGCATTTTCTTGGTCATCAAAGGACATCAATACCTCTTCTTTAACGGTGAATCCTGAATGTTCACCGATTAGAGTGAGTGTCAAATCAACCCACTGCTGAGTAGAGTTTAGAACGACTACAACCCTAATCGCATCCATCATTCCATCTTGATTACTATCCAAACTATCGTTTCTCAAAGCGACCAAATTTAGTCCTGCAGAAACGAATGGATCTGACTCCTCTTCCTCTGCTGAGACTTGCCCAACAAGGGAAAGTGAGAGCATTAACGCGATTAAGAACCACTCACGCATCCTGTTCACCTCCATCACGATTGGAAGTCAAGCCTTTTTCGAGAGAAGAAACCGAACGAGAGGAACGAAGAATCATTGCTAGGCCGGATGAGATTAACATGGAAACTCCCAATATCAGGTAAGAAAGCCAACTGGATGCTGGCTCTTCACCCATTGTAGAAACCGCTGCATTCCATCCACCGTACTCGTCAGACCAGCCATCTCCATCTTGGTCTGGACAGCCTTGAACATCTCTAGTAGATGAGCCGGATACATTAGGACAGTCATCTCTTCTTGAGCCCATACCAACATCGCCAAACCCATCTTCATCAGCATCTTGCCACTGCAATCTGTCTGTTGGGAAGGCGTCTGCTTCACCCCATGGAGATGCTAACCAATTCTGTGATGGGTCGGACCAACCGTCACCATCTGAATCTCTACATCCTAGTCTATCAAAGAAGGATTGTCCACGTTCATTTGGACATGCATCTCCTTCATGTCCATCCGAATTATCTCCAAAACCATCACCGTCGTTATCACGCCACTGGGTTGGTTCATGCATGAAGGAATCTCCTAAGTCAGACCACCCATCTCCATCGGTGTCATGACAACCCCAACGGTCTCCACCAGAGGTTGGTCCAAGTGAAGTTCCAGGAACATCTGGGCAAACATCTGCAGTGGTTCCTCGAGGATTGTCCCCTCTGCCATCTCCATCTCTGTCATGCCATTGTGTAACATCTGCTGGCCAAGCATCTCCGATTCCACCCGGACTTGCTAACCAGTGAGTAGTAGGGTCAGACCAACCATCGCCGTCTGAATCAGGACAGCCCCAGCGGTCCATGGCAGAGTTTCCTTCAGTTGCTACACAACCGTCGCCACGCCAAGCTTCACGCCAGGTTTCGCCATCGAAATATTCGAGATTGTCACCATATCCATCATCGTCAGTATCATGCCATTGGCTCTCATCATCAGGGAAAGCATCTGCGAAACCATCAGGGTGAGAAATCCACCAGTCATCAGGATTGGAATAACCATCAGTATCTGAATCTAGACAACCGAATCTATCAGCCCAACTAATCCATCCGCTTTCAACTTCCTCAACTGTGCTAAGGGGACAAACATCTCCTTCAAAACCGGTTATATCATCGCCATAACCATCGCCATCTGTATCTCGATATTGACTAGGAATAAATGGGAAGTCGTCTACTTGAGAGGCTCCATAAGATTGGTTGTCACCCCAACCATCCCCATCTGTATCAAGCCACTGCGAGGGATTATCTGGGAAATCATCGATTTGTAAAGCGCCTTCACTTTGGTTATCTCCCCAACCATCATTATCTCGATCTTTCCATTGAGTCGGGTTTTCTGGGAAAGCGTCGGCTCCACTACCTGCTGTCCAATTAGCATCGGGGTTAGACCAGCCATCATTATCTCCATCAGGACAACCAAACCGGTCTTCGCTTGAGTAGCCGGTTATGAATGGGCATGCATCTGGCTCACTGGCGTTGTCATACCAGTTGCCGATTGACCAATTCAAGCGAGTATCGTTCCATGTAACGTCTGCCCAATTGTCACCAAACCCGTCCTCATCAGTATCATTCCACTGACTGGGCACGTATGGGAAAGCGTCTGCTGAACCGTTTGGATGAGCAAACCAAGCCTCTATTCCGTCCAAACCACCAGGATCGGCATCCGACCAACTGTCCCCATCAGAATCGAGACAACCAAAGCGGTCAGATGTTGAATAGCCACGGCGGTAAGGGCAGTGGTCTGGTTCGAATCCATCGATATTATCACCAAATCCATCGTTATCAGAATCCATCCATTGAGTAGGTTCTGTAGCGAAAGCATCAGCTCCGTTATTTGGGCCCCATCCAGTATCAGGGTCTGACCATCCATCTGAATCTGTATCGATGCATCCCTTGCGGTCATTGGTTGAAGTTCCCGGTGTCAAATCACAATCATCTTCGTTATCGATGAAACCATCTTCATCACTATCGCGATTATCCTGATTCAAAGATGGGGTTAAGGTATAATCAACACCATCATTGCACCAACTATCCTTGCCCTTGATTTTGACATAAACCCACCCGGCTCCAGGCATTGTTGTAGAAAGAGTGGTCGATGAACCGCCATCATCCATAGCCTGACTAGCAACTTGTGAACCTTGGTCGTCATGAATTGAAAAATCTGCTTCCCAGCCATCGCCAGGACACAAAAACCAGGGATTGTTCATCGAACCAGAAAAGCCAACTTGAACTATATCTCCTTTGTAAGCATAAATTTTCCACCAATCGACTTCATCGTTTGGAGAACACCCGTCATCATAGCAAACATAGCCGTTTGTAGAGACCCCATTTGTGAGCGGAGTAGCGCTTGTTATGTCGTCATCCGCTTCCACGGCGGGTAAAACCGTTAACAAGCAGACTGCGAGGAAGAACACCGTCCACTGCCTCGCGCGCATGTACATGCATGCGAGGGTTTGGTTTTCAAGACAACGCCGGAATTCAAAAGTCGGTTGCTACCCAAATTGGACGTTTTATTGCGTTTTCATCCATTGTGATTACAGGTTCAGGTACTTCGCTAATCACTTCGGCTCTGACGAATTTTATGTAGCGTTGTTCTTCATTTTCTTCGAAAGGATGAAGCCCTACATTTTGTTGATATGCGATGCCAATCCAATCGGCGTCAGGACCATGAACCGTCTCGAAGAAATCGTGAAGAGCATGCACATCGCCGTTTATTTCTTCATATTCGTTTACGATGTGAAGAGGAGTCTCATCACCTTTGACCCATTCGAACACATCCCCTGAATGAGGCTGATAAATTGCTCCAGCCAGTAGGTACCATTCATCTCCCACAGTGTATCCATCATCACCGTATTCCAGGCCATACCAAGAAACTGAGACCATATTGTTCTCACTTATTGATACGAATGGGTACATCGTAATTCCACCAGAGTCACCCCAATCGGGAGCTATGCTCCAACTTTCTTCCCAGGTTTCACCATGATCATATGAAATTGCCATCATCATGTCCCATGCGCCTAAATCTCCATTCGGGCAATCTGCCCAAACTACTGCAACTGTACCTACTTCGTTATTGTTGACGACTGGATAACCTTCAGGACAATTGCCGTTTCTTGGACCTAATTCCTTAGGGATTTGCCAGGTCCCATCTGAAGGACCAGGGCCTGTTCCTCGGCCGTAGTCATTGCTTATTCTAATCTGAACCGTTCCAGAACCTGTATCTGCATCTTCTTGAGCAACGTAGACATATGGTCCTTCTTTTTCGGAAGAGATTGTAGACCAGCCACCAGGCATAGCAAAGCATTGTGAGAATGAATCTCCTCCATTTTCAGAATGATAATACCAATATCTGCCAGAATCACCAGTACACTCTGGAGGAGATGCTCCTGAATTACCGAGATAATGGATGATTCCATCACCTTGAGCGGCAACCCATGGACGGTCATCTGCAGCCATAGTGTTCATTCTTTGGCAAACTGAGCCCATCTCATAGGAGTCTCCACCTTCGGTAAATCTGTGCCACCAATTATCCTCAAGAGTTGTATCGAGATAGTAGACTACATCTTCGTTATCTACTGCAATATCTCCTTCATCTCCTAAACATTCTGAAGCGCCTCCTGTGAGTGAACCGATTGCCGAATTTGCAAGGTTACCAGGAGTTGGCTCGAATTGGTCAGCGTGGTCCCAAGTTGTGCCGTTATCGGTAGTTACCCAAAACCATGATGCCCAATAATCCCAACTAGTCATCGCTCCGTCTTCACAAGCATACCACGTATCAGTAGGCCCACCAAGAATTGGTCCAAAAGGTGTTCCTTCTCCGCCCCAACGCAAATCTTTGTGAGCAGTAATTTGCATATTACCCATCGAATCAATCGATAATGACGGTTCATAACCGACACCATAGCCCGCATATTCTGCATCTTGGCCGTTATCCATGTCGATACATTCTTCATGGCGAGGCATGTAAATCGGTTCACCAAAAGTGATTTCTACTGTGTCTCCGGGATTGAGTGGTTCAGAGATTACAAACGAGGGTTCTGTAGCAAGTTCACCTAGAGTCGAAGCAAAAATCAAGAAAGCAACAGATACTGCAAAGGTAACTCCTAACATTCCATTAAGAATCTTAGAATCATCTTCCTCGAATAATTCAGCATCCTCAAAATCGAGGTCAGCCGGTGGATTAATCGATATCTTGCCAGCCATGTCTTTCACACCAGTGGTATTGTTTTCAATCTTCGTGGGTTATGCCCTTTTAGAGATAGCCCGTTTAAACACCGCTTCGTAATCAGAAGCATTGTGTTCATAGGTATACTTTGACAACACTCTTTCACGACCCAACCTTGCTTTTTCGGCTGTTTCGTCGCTTGACAACATTTCATTCACGCAACGTGCCAAATCCTCAGGATTTCCACGTTTGAAAAGACCGCCGACTGTGAGATCAACCATTTCTGTTAGTGGCTCTTGGTCGACTGTGGCAACTGGTGTGCCACTGGCTAAAGATTCGAGTGGAATTAGTCCTTGACCTTCGTAGTATGAAGGGTAAACAACTAGGTCTGCTGACCTGAAATGTTGTGATAATTCACTGAAAGAAAGACTGCTTTGAATATGAATCGATTTCTCAATTCCTAATTTCTTAGCATTCTTTTCCAAACTGGACTTCATGTGCCCTCTGCCGACAATTACCAATTTAGCATTTGGATTCTCACTGAGAATTTTAGGCATTGCTCTAAGTAAAGTCATGTAACCTTTACGGGCCACTAAACGTCCCACTGCTAGTAACATTGGCGTTTCAGTTTTAGGTGAATGAGATAATGCAGCCTCATCACCACAACCATATTGTTCACGGATTCTTTCATGCTCTAATTGTTCATTTTCATCATCGGTATTTGCCGGCCTGAACACCTTGTGGTCACAACCCCAAAGAATTACTTCGCAATCAAAACTCTCATCTGGACGATACCATCTCTTGAACTCCTTTAGAGTAGATTGTGAATTAGATACACAAATAGTCGATTCTAAAATTCCCGCTCTTTCATACTTTGAATACCAACCTGCAGTTGTTAGAATTGCTAGGTCATTTGGATTTCTCCATGTTGCTGATTCTCGTGCGGCTGCGGCGCGTTTTACTCCTTCCTTCTCACCTAGCCAAGAACCATGCAAACATGATACTACGGGGGCAATATTCTGCTGTAGCCATCTGAATTCTTTTCTTTTCCAAGAAACTAGAGGTAGATGGGCATTGATGATATCGATTGGCTTTTCTGAGTTTAATTTCTTTAGAGCCTTGATTGCACTTTTCCCATACGAGCGGGTAAATGCCATTGGAAGACGAGCCCATCTAACTGGAATCACATTTACACCCTCTTGTGATGGTACTACATCGGAATGAGAACGTGTGATAATGCTAACCTCATGACCTAATTGAACAAAGTGTCCGGCTAAGTGAAAAACCACTGAGCCGATACCTCCCCACCTAGGAGGATATTCGCCTGACACTATGGCTATGTGCATGTGAACATTTAGTCCACCTCGGGCTATCTAAATAATCCAATGGATAGGTGCCTTCAAATGAAATCCTTGAATCGTCAAGACATGGCGGGCAAGTTGCCAGTATCTGTCACAGTGATTCTTCCTACCAGAAATGAGGAAGAAGCATTAGCCCCAACAGTCGATTCTATACCGAGAGATTGGTGTGATGAATTGGAGATAATGATAGTAGATGGAAGCTCTACTGACAGAACTCGAGAGATCGCATTAGAGAAGGGAATCCGTGTTCATTTAGAGCCTCGAAAGGGGTATGGAAGAGCATATCGCAGTGGTTTCGTTGCTGCCAAGGGAGACATCATAGTAACCATGGATGCCGATTGTACATATCCCGCAGAAGTAGTTCCTGAATTGGTAAAGAAATTACTTGATGAAGATTTAGATTTCATTACATGTGACAGACTTACTCTTGCAGAAGAAGGTTCAATGTCCGGTCTTCATGGATTTGGTAATTGGATGCTCTCAATCAACGCTCGCTTAGCATTTGGATATGGGATTAAAGACTCACAATCCGGAATGTGGATTTTCCGTAAATCAATCTTTGAGAATGAAAAGATGCGCCCTACCAATGATGGGATGCCATTATCAGAAGAGATGAAGATTCTTGCACGCAAAGTTTTGGGCAAGAAAAAAGCAATAGAAGTCTCTGTTCCTTATCGACCTCGAGTTGGAGATGCTGAAATTCACACATGGGGTGATGGCTGGAAGAATCTACGATTCATCTGGGCTAAGCGATTCGGACTTCACCGTACCCGTACTGAATGGGGTCCTTTAGATGACAATCCAGATTCTCTAAATGGCGATATTCCTGAACAGAAATAATCACAATAATTGTGGTTTTTGAATACTTACTCTATTTACTAGTCCAACTGCCATCGGGGATGCTACAAATAACAACAACCAAGCCCAAAATAATTCAAACACAAATGCACCATAATGTATTCCGGCTTGACCATCCATCTCTATGAATGAACGATGTTCTTCACCAGGAGAGTCAGCAATAACTTCCTCCAAGTCGTTTTGATTGACCAATCCAAGGTCGTATTCTTTTATTTCGAAATTATAATCAAAATCTCCATCGAAAATATCGATAGAAGAAGACCCTTCCATCGAACGATGAACTGTTGATTCACCATCATCATCAATACTACCTGTTCCAAATTCCATTCCGCCAATATATCCAAGAGGTGCTAAAACGATTAATGAAACTAGTATCCAAAATACAAGGCCATTCAGAATTAAACCTATTATTGCCCGGTTTTTAATTTCAAAAAATGTTAATCCGAACAATAGTATTCCTAGCGACAATGCGATTTTTGAATACATAGGAACATTTTGTTGGACTTCTGAAAGGGGAATTAAATCCATTTGGTTGTCATCATCTTCGGCTGTATCAGCAGGAATTGATGTGTCATTACGAGTGTTTTGCCAATTCATGAAAGTGATGAATCCATCGATATGGATGCTACCATCTGCAGATTCCTGGTCAACTTCCAATTCGACTTCCATGCCTGAACCTTTAGGTAATCCTTCTGAATATTCCACATCCACTACCCCAGTATACCAAGTCTGCGTATTTACAGCTTGGATTAAAGAGAATAGGATGATTACTTGCGCTACATGAAGAAGCAACTTGCCGTATGACTTGCCCCCCCTCATAATGACCAAGGGGGGCAATCATTGGTTTCAAATCTTGCTTCACTCATCACGATTGCGGCGGCTTGCAAAGATACCTGCGACTGCAATCATTGATATTGTAAGGACAGGAGACATGAATGGCAGTAAACCACTATCTGTATCTTCTTCTGTCGCATCTCCAGAGCCTTCGGTAGGCCCGCCTGCTTCTGGACTATTATCTTCAAGAGACTCTTCTACTGCATCATCGATTAAATCATCGTTGTGAGAGGAAAGATCGACTAAGTCACTCAGAGTTGAATCATCTTCAATTTCTGCTTCCTGGGCTATTGCTTGCTGTCCTGAGAAGTATGTGATTGAAACTGGAGAAGTTGCAGTACCATAGGAGTCTGATTCAGGCCCTACAAGAGTATACCACATGTTGCTATCTTCAGAGGATACAACCATTTGGAAGCCAACAACCATGTTGTTTGTGCCATCCCAAAGAACGAACATATCCGCTTCATCGTATGGGATATCTGCTTCATAACCTTCAAGCCGATACTCAAGATTGCTTCCGAAATTCTCCATTACATTTTCAATAGTCGATTCTGAAAAGCCATCTACAATATCCATTACCAAATCACTTGGCTCTGGTTCCTGAGAAACTTCTACACAAGTAGTTACTGAATCGACGATAACATTGTTTGTAACATCCTTTAATTGAGCATTGACACAATGTTCTCCCCACTTAGAAGTAGACATACTGCTGTATTCCCAAAGGTAACTGCTACCAGAATGAGTTAGTGATTCTGCATCTTGTGTAATTAAGTCAGCATCTTCCATTACTAAGATGACTTCGTAGTTGTTGTTGTAATCAAGGTCCCACGCTTCGACATAAACATCGATTTCATCTTGGCCATAAGCATTCACATCCAAAGACAACATGTCGCTAGATGCGTAAGCATCCCCTTCGCCGCCCATACTTTCTGCGATTTCTTCAGTACTATCCATGATCATATCTTCGAGAGTAGCTGCGTCTTCAGAACCCATGAATGTGTGTACGAATAAATTTGCTACATGGCAGGTCATACCAAATGGCAGAGGCGTGGTGTGAGCCTGCATAACTTCGATTTGTTCACCATCAGTAGTAACCATTTGAGTTCCTTCAAATAGTTTCATTCCCATTTCACACTCAAAATCTTCATCAAATCCGCCATCATCTGTAGTATTGTCACTTGCAGATACGTCCCACTTACCTTCTGGCATTCCCATCTCTTCAGCAGGTAAACCTGTGAGTTCAAAATTAAAACCAGTAGATGTAGAGAATGTTCCTGTGTGTGACTCGACTTCGTCGACTATCTCTATCTCTCCGTCATGATCATGATGTTCCGAGTAATCGTTTATCTCCCAGTAGAGTTCTTCTCCACCTTCTAAGTCAGACAACTCTTGGTGCAATACACTTGCTTGAGAGTATACAACTGAACTTTCGGCATTAGTAACTCCATAAGCGACTCCCATCTCCATATGAATATTAAGAGGCATTACTTTGTCACCGTCTTCTGCTTCGAGGTGACCTTGAATATCAAAGAATACAGTCGTGTCTGAATCCATAGACATTTCAACATCATGACCATAAATTAGGCCAGCACTGTCACGATACTCGACATAGTAAGCATCGACATTGAATATACCTTCAGAGCCACCAGAGATTGTCAAATCCCATCCTGCACGAGCATCCGACCATTCTGTAATCAAGGCTATATCTGAAAGTGCACCATGGCGGATTGTCATTTCAGTAACGTGCTTTGTTACTTCTACTGAACCACTGCCATCTGCAGGATTAAACATCATTGTACCATCTTCATATTGGTCAACAATCATCGATGATGTACCTGTAATTTCTTCAAGAATTAACATCTCCATACCAGCATCATCAGCAGACTGCATGATGTCAGCTAGGATATCATCCAAAGGTAATCCAGTCATTGATTCAAAATCAGTATTCATATTCGACCAATCATATTCCATTCCGAATGCAAAGTGTTCGGTCGTATCATCTTGTGCTGCTACGCCTTGTGGCAAAACTGATGCACACAGTAAAACGGCTAGCAAGACGGCATTTATTCTCGAGAAACTCTTCCTCATGATTAACTGTTTGAACTACTTGCTAATCAATGTACTGCCTACTAAAATGTTGGCTAATTTAGGTCTTCGTCAGGTTTTTCTTCGGGGTCTTCTTCCGATATTTCGACCTGGTTTTCTTCAACTTCATCGGCTAGAACTTCTTTAGTCCCTGCGCCAAATACTCCCCATGAGTCGATTAAATCGATGTCTGCTAATCGCTTTCCTCTCCTGATTATTACAATACCAATAACGATTGACAATAACAAAAACCCACCTACTGAAGCTGCTGCAATAATCATAGCTGTATTATCGCTTTCTTCTTCTTTGAATTCGATTCCTATGCTTGTATAGTCCAAGTTCTCACCATCTATTGCAGTGACTTTCAACTGAGCAGTACCAACTTCCCCTGGTGTGATTTTAATTTCTCCAGTCCAGATTCCATCTCCATTATCATCGGTTAAATTAAACTCCCAAACTTGTAGATTCCTTGTTAATGTTGCAATTACTTGATTGGTAGTTCCATCGGGATCATCTAGTTCTATCGAGACATCAATTGTCACAAGTTCGTCAATAAGGACGGTGCTTGGTGATGCTGTTAAGTTTGAAAGGTCAGGGCTACTAGATGCCACTGTAATGTTTAGATGGACTTCATTAGTACCACCCCTTCTATCCTCAACGAATAGAGAGATGTGATGAACACCTGGTACAAGAGATGTGGAATGAACTGCATCGTTTGAAATAACCGTTGGATAAAGATCTCCTGGAACATACAACCTCCATTCACGACGAGTAATATCTCCATCAGCATCATTTGTACCATTCGAGTCTAGCAAAACTGATTCTCCCGGTTCAAAGAACTGATTGTTCATTGGCTCATAAATAACAGCTGTAGGGTCGGATTCAATCACAAGCAAATTAACTAATTCATTGCGAGAAAGCCCAGTTCCATCTACTAATTCGAAGGTAAGAGTATGTTCTCCAGCATCGAGTTGAATTGAATGAATATCCATTGGGTTGGCATCTATGAGAATTTCTCCCGAAATATCACTTATCAAGCTGAAAGTAAAGTTGTCACCGTCATAATCTACACTGTCACTGACATCAATTTGAATTATGTCGCTAGAGTGGTAACCGACAGTAAGGTCTGGTTGAAGTAGACCCAAGACTGGAGCGGATGACGCAACATCTAGGCTAACACTAGTTGTGACTGGAGAATGAATTCCATCATCAATAGTCAGAGTTATTGTATGATTCCCACTGCTCAAGTGCCCTTCAAAAATCAACCAATCCAAACCGTCTTCTTGCAGAATGCCATCAACATCAGACTCCCAAGAATATATCAGATATTCTGAGCCTGTCGCAGGCTCGTCTTCGGCACAGTGCCAGGAAATGTTGGGCGGGAAGGTTGAGCAAGCACTATCCCAATCGCCTGAACCTGAAGAGTTGAACTCGAACAGGTGACTGGAATCATGATTAATTCCAGAGACTGGTGATTGGATTACTGCCTTAGGTGGACTGTTTTCTATAATCAAAACCGTAGAGTTCTGGCTAGTCGAATTGATGTGCTCCATACGTCCATCATTGACGCTTAATGTGATAACATGGGCACCTCTAGAAAGGTGGCCTGTCCAACTACTTTGATTGGAGATCACTCCGTCTAGAGAACTTTCCCAGAGATATGTAATTTCATCACCTTCGGGGTCGATTGTAGTACTTAGAAGATTTATTTCATCTTCAGAAAGATTACCGCTTCGATTAATCTCAAATGAGGAGATTGGAACTTCGTTATACAATTCCACAGGTATTGTCCATTCACTTGGTGAGTTAACACCATCAGAAACTGTCAAAGTCAAATCGAAAGTAGTGTACGACATATTTGCAAAAGATAAGTATCCTGTTCCGTTAACGCAATCCGCAATTGGTTCATTGTTCCCCGGCCAAGACCAAGAACAGGATAGAGTGTCATTCTCAGGGTCATAGGTGCCATTTAACCAGAATTCCACCGGCTTTGTAATTGGAGTGATCAGTTCACCCCAAGGCGATAGCGATGGGTCTGTGTAAACGACAATTACCGGTTCTTGATTAGCCAATTCAATGGTACGAGTTTCTTGAATGCAATTTCCTTTGTCATCACATATTTCCAGAGTTATATCATGAACTCCATCTGATAATTGACATGCAAATGTGTCATCAGAATTAGCCGTAAATGGTACGCCGTCGCTTGGCCCATTCGGATATTGCCAACTTCCCGTGCAAGATGATTCAATATTGCCATCTAAACTACTCGTCCAAGTAAAAGTCAATAGGTCATCATCTAAGTCAGATGAGTTGAAAGCATCAAACAAAACTTCACCTTGAGAAGAATATATGCTTTGGTCAACAGGAGAGTCCCAAATTATGAACGGCGCTTGATTTGACAACGGAAGATGACACCAAACCATCCGATCTTGCGATAGTGGAGTACTGGTTGAATTAGCGACTCCATCATATGCACAATCAATCGTAACATTGGTGTAAGGACTCTGACCAACGCTGGTGTACTTTTTACCTCTTAGATCGGGGAAAGTTACCCTGCCAATGTCATTTGTAGAATCTGAAATTGAACTTTCTAACTGGTCAAAGCCAAGATGAACTGCAGAACTTGGCACACCATTGGAATTGTTATTTACCACCCACACATCTACGTTCCAGGCTTCTTCAATCCAACCGTTTCCAGCGATATTGGCACTTGCATAATCGAGATTGCTAGGCTGGTGTAAGTGCAGATGAGAATCGGTATCTAGGTTCATAATGTGAGAACCTGAATCTGTAAATTTAGTCCAATTCAATTCAACATTCGTAAATGTCAACTCACCTGTGCAATCGGTTGTTATTACATTGCCTGAACCAGATAATTGGTCATGATTAGACAGGTTAAGACAACCTGTACCTGATAGGTTTGCATTGGATAGTATGCTATCCCTTTCCACATTATGGTCTGCATCCCAAACTAAGCCTTGATGTGTACCATATACGTCAAGGCCATCAATTACACCTTCCGCTGCAGAAATATCGATTGAAGGGCCACTGTAATTTATCCATGCTTCGACATCAGACAAGTGGAATTGGCCACCTTGTACGCCGATATTCAGGCCACTATTGTCTATTGTAATTGCAGAACCTGTGACTGGATCATGAATATCTAATCCTTGAAGATAGATATCAACAGAGTCTGTAATGACTACGCCTCTATTGTCGCCGATTGACACACAAGACACACAACTAACATCGCCTGAACCAGATTCTATGTCATTTGCTCGATTAAATTCGAGACCCGCATCCCCATTATAGGAACTGGAAAGGTTGGAGAGGTAAACGTACCTTGCATCATCTATATGCACTCCTGAGTCACCATTATTGTTCAGTTCTAGGCCATCTACAATCGTAGCAGCACTTTCGAGATAGAAGCCCTCTTGCCCGTTGTGATGTAAGTCCCAATCACTCCCTTGAATGGCTCCTCCATTCAATGCAAATACACCGGGTCCAGTTGAATTTGATACTTCAAGCCCATTGAATTTAGCCGCGAAGTAAGATGAGAGTATTGACACACCTGCGCCATCTGCGCCACTTCCTGAGCCACCTGTATTATTTATTGACAGATTGGTAAATACTGTTGAGGAATCTACGAAATATAGCTGAACTCCAACCGCATCATTGTCCTCTAAATGGGCTTCTTCAATCCACGCACCTGTAGCGTTAATTTCAATTGTGGCACTAGCAATACCTGGTGTCTTCGCATCAGGGCCACCTGTGCCGCTAATCACCAATCCTTCGATAATTGCGCTCTGATAATTTGTATAATTTGTATGGTCTTCTTTATCAATAATCAAGGCCTTATACATCGAATTAGTTATCTCTAAATCTCTAATTACTGCTCTGGTGGTAATACCGTCATCAATATGGCGAATTATAGCGCCGTGATCTGAACGGTCAACTACCGCATTTTCAAAGAGAGGTACGCTGTCTTCAACCCATATTCCTGCAGCTTCAGCAAGTGTTGCACCGGTCACATTAGTAATGGATATGTTGCGGAATAAACCACCTGAATTGCCCCACATATTGACACCTCTAGTGACTGCATCATTGACTGAAAGCCCATCGACGTTAGGGGCAGAACCCGCTCCAACTGAAAATCCAATACCATACCTCCAATATGATGGGAAGTTCCAATCCTGACCTGCCTCATCAATCACCATATCACGAATTGTTGGTGTTGCTTGATTGAACATATCAACACCGACATCATCAGGATTCCAAATGGTAACATTAGCGAGATATGGGTCTGAACCATAAATGGTAATTCCATATGTTGAATGTATTATTGAGGCGTTATCGATTCTACTACCTCTACCATTTGATGAGGAATTAAATTGAATTCCCATGTGGTCACCGCCGCCTGCGAAATCAAAGTACACAGGGCATGACGCTGTACCTTCTACCGTAATTCTTCCTTCAACAAATATCCGAACTCCACTAGACATTGTGACATTGGTACATGCTGAAATTACTAACTCGTCTGTAACATCGATGGTATGAGGATTATTGAGAACAATATTCCCTGACCAAGTAGTTTGAGCGCGTCCACTTGTTTCACTGGCTTCAACATTGGATACAAAGAATGGAGAAAACGAGGAGAGTAACAGTACGGTTAGTACGCCTAATACCGAGATTGGACGTCCACTCACCATAATTTCAACTATAACCCAATAGCATTAGACTATTGCCCTTACAAGTTCAGAACAAATCACAATAATTTGTGCATCATATCTGCCGCTTCCTTGGCCGCTGTAGGGCAGAGAGCCCTTTGCCAAAGAGCAACTGATTCAGCCATTGCTGAGAACTGATTATGTGTTTTGTATGCCGCTCTTAAAAACCAGATTTGGGCCGCTATTCGTCTTGCAGAAGAGAGATTATTTTGAGCATCGGCACTCGGAATTTTGATTCGATTAAGTAGGTTTTTTGCTCTATCCCCTTCACATGATTGAACCAATGTAACTTGAAGCATAGTTGATCTAAGACCTGATTTTGAGAATACTAATCCAATCAATCTTTCAAAATTTGGTGAATTGGGTGAAGTCTGTGCAATTTCAGCTCGAATATTCAGAGCGTGTAATTGAGGGTCATCGGCATGAGATATCGATTCAAGACCTTCTCTGATTTTTGTAGCAGCACTCCATTTAGAATTTGAGATATACCAAGCGTGCCGAATATGAGCCATAGCGACTAGAATTACTTTTTTCATGTCATCATCGATATCTGAAAAATCAATCAAGTCCAGTAAATCCAGTATTTCTGAGTCTGGAGTTTGTCCAGGCAAGCGGTCATCCATTCGCCTTGCGGCTTCAGATAATATTAATCTGGCACCAGATTTTGACATATCAGTTTCTTCGATTCTACCTTCTAGTAAGGACAAAGAATATTCTAAATCAGGAGCTGCACAATGTGCTAAATGTTCAGCTGCTACATCTGACTCTCCTCGCTCGATGGCAACCAATGCTGCGATTCTGTGTAACGATTCTGAAGGACTACGATAAATTGCATCTCCGATTAGGGTGGCAAGACCGGCACTTGAGCGAACCATCAAAGCCTCAGCATTTGACATGAGATGTGACTCAATATTTCCGCCTGATTTCAAGATATGATGCATCTCTACTAATCTTGCAAGGTCTCCTTGTCTTTGCGACCAATACTTTGCTGCTGATGCATGGTCTTTTTCAGAGAGCATAGTTGAGCGCACGTTACGCACTAAGTGATGTAATTCAACACCACTTTCCATCCACCTAAGAAGAGCATGCTCGTCTAACTCGAGAAGATATTCCTCATGTTGAAGGTGGTCTGTTGGCACCGGCACAGGCAGAAGAGATAACTCATCTAAAACCTTGATTTCTTCACCCAAGTCGCCTAGAACAACTTCCTT
>CASIBX010000023.1 GCA_949373075.1 Candidatus Poseidoniaceae archaeon
AATTTCAGCCTTGAATTGATCTTCAGTCAAATCACTACTACCTACCTTGACAGATATATCTTCAACAGCAGGAGCCTCAAACAATCCTGGAATATCATCAGTCAAATAGAACCTGTTAATTGGCGACGAACCTTCATTCTTGATTGTAATTGTAGCAGACACTTCATTTCTTCTATAGGATGGAAGTACATTTCTGCTGTATGATTTTGCCATGCTAGCATCTAGGACTTCAAAGGTTGAAGGTTGTAGCTCAATCTTACCTTCTGTAGTATGTGCTGCACGAGGTAGAACAGTATATCCTAAGTCCCATGTGAAATCAGGCTTACCATTACTTTCAACAGTTACAGTATCTGATTCCCAACGGCCTTCAGGAAGAACATCTTCAGAAACATCATTTACATCGAATAGTAAACCATCCTCTCCCTTCATTCTAACTTGCAACTTAACAAGGTCTACAGTGAATGATGAACGGTTTTCGAATATAGTCTTACATTCCCAATTGTCTGGTCTTTCAGATTCTACAGAATTGATGTAAGCGAAACCTCGGCAGAAAGCATCGAGTTCTCTGAAGGACAGAGTAGACAGTGTCGCATCTGCGTTGTAAGTTGCCTTAGCAACCCCTGCCTTTACTGGCTTTATTCCATCAACATGGATAGTACCTGACAAAGATAGAGTCTTGGTTTCACCAGCATTTAGGTGTCCAACATCCCATGTAAGTTCACCATTTTCAACTTCTGCTCCACCGGTAACAACCATGTTCAGTTGAGATGGCATATCTCTAGTTACGGTTACATTGTTTAGAGAAACACCTGATACGTTCTGAACTTCCAGTTCCATATCCAA
Organism: Candidatus Poseidoniaceae archaeon; assembly: GCA_949373075.1. GTDB lineage: Archaea > Thermoplasmatota > Poseidoniia > Poseidoniales > Poseidoniaceae > MGIIa-K1. The sequence goes on from CASIBX010000023.1 coordinate 844, forward strand.
TGGTCCGCCTTCGCCGCCTTTAGCAACAGACAATGAGCGTGCTTGGTCACGTGCAGGGTTAGTGTCTAATCTCTCACTGAGAATTAGCATTCGGCTATTCTTAACCTTGTATTTGGTAGAGAACTCCTTGCGAGACTCAAGTTCATCAACTTGAACATGGTCTCCGGCCAAGTCAGTGTTTAGAGTGTTATTCAGCATAACATCGATATCATAAATACGGTCTGATTCAGAAGGATTTCTAACTGTTAGAACTCCCTTAACATCCTGCTTTACGATTTCACCATCTGCATTAAGAATTGAAACTTCTTTCTCATGCAAGGTTCCTTCTAACTTGTCACCAGGCACATCGTCAACTTCAGATGAGCGGCGAATCTTTGCTCCAGCTGCAACGAAATCCTCGTCTACTGGATTGATTGGGTCTAGTGGATTTACTGCAGGAATATCTGATTCCTCAACTGCAACTTCACTAACAGGTGCAAGCAAATCTGCCGGCGCCAAAGGAGCCATTAGAGGGTCTGCTGGCGGTGCCGGTGGAGCCATCAAAGGGTCTGCCAGCGGAGCCGGTGGAGCCATCAAAGGGTCTGCTGGCGGAGCCGGTGGAGCCATCAATGGATCGAATAATGGTGCAGGAGGGGCGAGGAGCGCATCTGCTTCAACAGGTGCTGGCATCTCAGGAGGTGCAGGTGGTGCTTCCATTGGAGGCATCTCAGGAGGTGCAGGTGGCATCTCAGGAGGTGCATGGTGGCATCTCAGGAGGTGCTGGTGGCATCTCAGGAGGTGCTGGTGGCATCTCAGGAGGTGCTGGTGGCATTTCAGGAGGTGCTGGTGGCATCTCAGGAGGTAGACCTGGCATACCAAGCGGTGCTGGTGGCATTTCTGGAGGAGGTGCTGGCATACCCGGTGGAGCAGGAGGTGCTGGCATACCAGGTGGAGCAGGAGGTGCTTCCATTGGAGGCATCTCTGGAGGAGGTGCAGGCATTCCCGGAGGGGCCGGCGGCATACCAGGCGGTGCTGGTGGTGCATCCATTAGAGGCATACCCGGGGGTGCAGAAGGCATACCAGGCGGTGCAGGAGGCATTTCAGGAGGTGGTGCAGGCATTCCCGGTGGGGCTGGCGGCATACCAGGCGGAGCAGGTGGCATTCCAGGAGGCGCAGGAGGCATTCCAGGAGGTGCAGGTGGCATTCCGGGGGGCATTGGTGGTTCATTCGGGTTTTCGTCGCTCATAATTAGACCTCCATCATATGCCGCAGGGCGGCAATCTCTCCATCATTACTTAGCGTATAACCATTGTGCGGACATTCTCATGAGCCGAATAGTCATTGTCGAGCGAACGGTAGGTTGATGAAGGGAGGACTGAGCCCACAAAATATGGTCGGATTAGATACTTCGTCGCCTCCTGTAATTTTTGTCGTAGGAACCGCTGGTGCTGGCAAGTCTTCACTTGTCACCTCTTTTCAGAGATGGAGCCGGTTTTTAGAGACTGAAGCAATCGCAGTAAATCTCGACCCGGGAGCGGAAAGAGTCCACTATGATGCTGAATTTGACGTGAGAGATATCATATCTCTTACTGAAGTGATGAACGAGTATGACCTAGGACCAAATGGTGCACAAATCCTAGCTGCTGATTTAGTGGCTGCACAAGCACTGGATGTTGCTGATGAATTACACGCACTATCTGGAGAATTGATTATCGTAGATACTCCCGGACAAGTTGAGTTATTCGCATTCAGAGAAGCATCTTCTCACTTAATAGAGGTATTAGGTCAAGACCAATCAGCCATAATATACCTATTCGACCCTATGTTGTCCCGAAGCCCATCTGGATTTGTATCTCAGATGCTTCTATCCAGTATTGTTGAATTCCGATTAGGATTACCAACCAAGAACTTCCTTTCAAAGTCTGACCTTCTTGACGAAGATGAACTAGAGAAGATCCTAGAATGGTCTGAAAGACTAGAAATCCTAGAGTTAGCATTGTATGATGAGGCTGGCGGACAGAGAACTGAATTCGCAATCAACCAACTTAGAATGATGCAACAGTTCTCTCAGTCTCCTGGACTAACTCCTCTTTCAAGTGAAACCGAGGAAGGTATGGCTGACGTCTTGACATTTGCACAAGCATTGTTCGGCGGTATGAGCGATGCAAGAGATGGATTTGCGTCAGATATCGAACATGAAAAGAATTGATTTCTGACCGATGTGTCTTTCAACCGTCCTCTTAGGGCAGTAGGCATGGCTGACCATCTATTAGCTATTGATGACGTAGCAGAAGAATTTGAAGACATCCTAAATTGGGCCATTGAGTTCAAGAAAATGTGGAAAGCCGGAGACGAAATCGCTCTGAACTTTTTCCCATTAGCAGATATGGCTGTTGGAAGCATCTATGAGAAGCCGAGTACGAGAACTCGTGTCTCTTTCGAAGTAGGAATAAACCGACTGGGTGGATACCCTTTGACACTGTTGAAAAATGACATCCAACTTGGTAAATCTGAAACGGTTGCAGACACAGCAAACGTTCTCTCAAGGTTCTTGGGCGCTATCACCTACCGATGTTTCGCACATGCTGATGTTGCAGAATTAGCAGCCAACTCCAGCGTTCCAGTACTAAACGCCCTATCTGACAAGCATCATCCTTGCCAAGCAGCTGCAGACCTAATGACAGTCCTAGAGCATTTCAGTGACCGCAATGGTCTCAAAGTTTCATGGGTTGGCGACGGAAACAATGTTCTGCACGACCTCATGCTAGCATGTGGGATATTAGGTATTGATTTCCATTACGCTTTCCCTAAGGGCTTCGAGCCAGATGAGGGAATTGTTGCAAGAGCTGAAGACCTTGCTAAGGAGAATGGCTCAGAAATGGTTGGTACCAATGATCCAAAAGAAGCAGTGAAGGATGCAAACGTAATCTACACTGATGTTTTCATCTCCATGGGAGAAGAAGACATGAAGGACAAGTTAGCAGCATTTGATGGATTCCAAGTCAACATGGATTTGGTATCTGGAGCGAGTGACAATTGGGCATTCATGCATTGTTTACCTGCTCACCGTGGCGATGAAGTTACTGATGCAGTAATGGACCACGCCAACAGTATTGTATTCGACCAAGCGGAAAACAGAATGTGGGCTCAAATGAGTCTGCTCGCATACTTAGTCGACAATGCTGCATGGGATGCCATGGGCGAAATGATGGGCGTCGGCTTCTAAGTCAGAGGACGCTTACTTGTACTGCGAAAGCGACTAAACCAAGAAGCATACCTATTCGCACACTTTGTTGTGCACTGTGGTCTTCGCCTCTAAATAATGGTCCATTCAGTGAGAATAGAATGAAGATGGCCGGTGCATGAAATACAATTTGGTGATATTCAAAAGGACCATACAAGTGTGCTAAACCAAGAGTTACCATTGATGCTAGAATGAAGACATACGCTACAGCCCTGGCATTCATCAATCCAATTCTCATAGGTAGGGTATTCCTACCTTCATCAGACTCCATATCTTCACAATCTTTGATTATCTCTCTTGCAAGGTTAGCAAAGAAAGCGACACCTGCAGCAAATAGTACGATTGGAGTTGAAGCCAAGGAAACAGCAGATGCACCGTAAACTATCACTGCACCAACCATTAGAGATATTGACACATTCCCCGTCAAACCAAGTCTCTTAGTTTGCGGGCCTGCATCATAAGTATACATCAGAATAGCTGCAATCGACCATATTCCAATCAATGGATATGGTTGATCTGTAAAGGGAATTGCAGAGGCCATACAAAGGGCACTAAGTAGTGTGAAAGCATATGCAACCTTAGTGGCAGAGGCTATTGAAATTCTTTCCGAAGGTATTGGCCTATGTGGCTTAGCAACTTTATCTATAGCATTATCCGATATGTCATTGAAGGTATTGCCTGCTGCTATGAAGCATATTGCAGAGGTGGTCTGAAGGGCAACGAGACCGAGTGATTGGAATGACCAAACACCACCGAGAGCAAGGTGAGCACCCAATGGTACCGTAATAGCCGCTAAGACGACATTTTTCGGACGGGATAACTCAACAACCTCGCGCCACATCAGACCTATGGGGGATGACAGGGGTACATGGTCAGTTCGCAACCAGGGCCCAAATACAGACCCTTTCGCGGAACCCAGCCATGGTTGTGCCCTCGGTAAGTCCTAATTTTTCAAAACGTGTATCACGAGCAAGTACGTTTCCAACCTGGTTCATTGTAGCTCCCCAGCGGAAACGTTGGTTGACGTGGTCAAGGATCTGGCTTGTATTAGATACGCCATTAGCCTCAAGGTATTGTGCAATTTCATTTCGCAGACGTCCAGTTCGACTCATCAAGCCTCACCTCTTGTACGGCGTGCTAGGTTTTGCCAGGTTGCTGGAACCTCGACTTTCAGTGGTTGCCAATCCCAGGTTCCATCAGAAGATACGATGTGTGCATCGTATCGTGTATTCATGTCCTTTGCCTTTCCACTCGGGACTAGGTCCGAGAATCGTATGCTTTTGTCCATGAACCCAACTCTCAGCCCTCCCTATATCAAGAAAAGAAGGACAGAGATGACTGAAAGTGAAGGTATAAAGTAAATGATAAATAAAGCACTGCGAGCGATTTTTCACTTTCACTTTTTTTGAAGGTATTACTGGTCATACCCGTTCAGAATAAATACAGGTGACAAGTCGGTGGCTTGTCGCTCGTATAGTGTAGTGGCCCATCATGAAGCCCTCTCGAGGCTTCGACCCGGGTTCAAATCCCGGTACGAGCACTCTCAGTTAACGCTTCTATAGTTTCACGCTTCGAAACGTTGCCACTCTGAATTGGAACCTTCGTTGCGATACCATGAGGTTTCTTGACCATCTGTGTACCACTCGTAGCCCTTGCCATCTGGGTTGCCTTGTGCGGTAATTTCGGGTTGTGCTGATTCTATACTTGGGAGTGATTTTTGCTCTGCTTGGATTGCTTGCTCAACCATTTGAGTTTGATCGTGCTGCTGCGGTTCAATGGAAGATAGAGTCTGGTTCTGTGCCTCAAATCGGTCATCAAGTTCTGCACGAAGGCGCTCCAAACGGATGCCTTGATGTGGACCAAGCATACGCAGCATCAGTGAGTATTCCCACATTCGAGCAACATCCTCGAGTTCGTCGCGGGTTTGTGCTTCCCGCAGCAATGCTTCGTATTTGGCCGTTCGACCGTTTCGCGTTACGAATCCGAATCCAATCCACATGAACAGTGGAATTCCGCCAAACATACCAATCAAGTCCCATGCACCAAGTCCAACAGCAGTTCCAGGGATCACGATTTCAAAACTATCGATGGGTACATCTGCAGCACCGAAAGGATCGGTTCCAAGTCTTACCTCATCGGTATCTGCCCAACCATCATTGTCATCATCGGTGTCTGCATTGTCGCCTTCGCCATCACCATCGTAGTCCGCCCATTCACGGAAGTCTTCGGGGAAGAGGTCGTTGACATCAAGCACGCCGTCATTATCTAAATCACCGGGGCTCGGAAGTTTTGGCAACGGGTCAATCGAATCGTTGTAGCCGTCGTTGTCGAAATCAAACAGGTACGGATCGGGGTTTGTACCGCTTAGGTTGTCACCAAGTCCATCGCCGTCTTGATCAATCCATTGCGTTGAATCTTCAATAAATGCATCAGCAAGCCGTCCAGTTGGGTTGTCACCGTAGCCATCACCATCTGTATCTACCCATTGTGTTGGGTCTGTGATGAAGGCATCAGGATTCGTTCCTTCAGCGTTGTCACCGTATCCATCTCCATCGATATCCGCCCATTGAGTCGAATCTGAGGGGAATTTGTCGGCACCTGAACCACGTTCGTTGTCACCAAAACCGTCGCCGTCGCTGTCAATTTGTTGTGATGGGTCGAATGGGAACGCATCAGCATTGTTGCCTATGCCATCACCGTCAGTGTCGGACCATTCTTGTGCATCATTCGGGAATGCATCTGGGTTTGAGCCATTGGCATCATCACCGTATCCATCACCATCCGTGTCCATGGTCTGTGACTTCTCGTTTGGAAAGGCATCGTCTTCGTCAGCTACGCCGTCCTTGTCGCTGTCTTGCCAGCGCAGTGGATCGTCAGGAAACCAATCACCTTGGGTTCCAAATGGGTTGTCGCCGTGTCCATCTTCGTCGGTATCGTTCCATTGTGTTCCATCAGCAGGAAAGGCATCGGACAAGGTTGCGCTTTCTTCTTGATTGTCGCCATAGCCATCGCCATCTCGGTCTGCCCATTGAGTCGGATTACTTGCAAAGAGGTCACCTTCATCAGACCAGCCATCGTTGTCAGTATCACTGCAGCCGAATCTATCTTCTATGCTTGTGCCGATTGTATTGGGGCAGGAATCACCTTGGAATCCGATAAGAGAGTCCCCATACCCATCTCCATCTGTATCGTTCCATTGAGATAAATCGTCGTCGAAAACATCGATTTGATCGGCCCAACGGTCACCATCTGCATCAGGACAACCTAGGATGCCACCTCTTGCAGAATCGCCGTAAGTATTGGGGCACGCATCAGGCAAGTTCCCTGATGCATTGTCACCGAATCCATCTTGGTCTCTATCTTTCTCTTGTGACTGGTCGTTCGCAAATGCATCACCGCTGTTGGAATATCCATCTCCATCATCATCAGGGCATCCGAATTGGTCTGCGGTCGAATTACCAAACTGGGTTGGGCAAGCGTCTGTTGGGTCGCCAAATCCATCTCCATCATCATCTGTGTCCAAAGTGTTAGGAGTTCCGTCGCCATCTGTGTCAGCAAGAATCTGTAATTCATAGATTGCTGTTCGCTGTTGAGTTCCGTTGGAAATGGTGATGTTCCAATTTGTTTGAGCAGTATAACCCGGTGATCCAGTTATTGTTTTGTTGTTTGGGTTGAAATTTAATCCGACAGGAAGATTAATTGCTACATTAGATGAACTCAAGTTCATGTCATCAAAAATGGTTCCTTGCAAACGGAAAGATACAGGGTGATTTTCGACTGCGGTATTTTCCACACTGTAAATTCGAGTCTGCTCGCTGTAGCGTAAGTGAATGGCACTATTCGATTATTACTGAAGGAACCATCACCAAGTTGTCCATATGTGTTAGAGCCCCAGCACGTAGCATGTCCATTTTCAAAAACTGCGCAATTGTGGCCTGATGAGATCTCAATGCTTGAAAATCTCAGTTCGGAACTCATTAAAACCGTTGTAGGGGAATATTGGCTAGTAGTTGTACCATCTCCAAGTTGACCATTACCATTGTAGCCCCAGCATTTTGCTTCGCCATTGTCCAAAACCACACATGTATTTGAATAACCTGCAGATATAGAAACAGCGGTTCTATTTGGTCCTAAAGAGTTTGTAAGTGCAGGGTTAGATGAGTACCCCCCTTCTGTGCCTCTACCTAACGCTCCGTAACTATTCCCTCCCCAACAAGAGACAGATCCATTGTCCAAAATAACACATGTGTGATCATAACCGCTTGCAATAGAAACAACTGTTCGGTTGGCTCCAAATGAATTTGTTGGAGTTGGTGTTGGGTTATTTGCCGCAGTGTTTCCATTACCCATTTGGCCATAATTTCCATCTCCCCAACACGAAACGAGACCATTGTCTAATATAGCACAGGCAAATTGGTATCCTAGGCTAATGTTTACTGCTGTTCTTCCCACTCCGAGACTGTTTGTTGCTTGAGGAGAATTTTGGTCATAGTTGTTTAGTGGTATGCCTATTGCGGAACCATATCCCCTTCCCCAACAAGAAACATTTCCATAATTGAGAATTGCACAGGTGTGTTGGGCTCCTGCAGATATTGCAGTTGCAGTTGTATTTGAAGCAAAATTTTGCATAAAGGCTACCGGAGATGGCGATTGTTTGTTATCACCTGTTCCGTCACCTATTCTGCCAAACTGCCCAGCGCCCCAACATCGGACAGAACCGTCGTTGATAATTGCACATGCATGAGATTCATATCCAAGCGAGATTTCAGTAGCGTATGCTCCAAACCCAAATGATACCGGTTGAGGTGTGCTTTGAGAAGTCAAGGTTCCAATTCCTAATTGCCCGTTCGCAGAGTTTCCCCAACACTTCATTTCATTGTTGGCTAGTGAACAAGAGAAAGTTGAGGATGATTTGATAATTGGTGGAGTAGAATCGACAAGTTCTGCTGTATAAAATCCGCTTGTTTGATTCTGTGTGTTCGCATCTTCTAGAACTTCAGAAGGTTCTGCGAACGGCAACAATGATGCCATCAAGAAAAGAATCAGAATCAGCAATGCGTATCGCTTCATGTATGGAGGATAGATTTTCATTCATTAGTCATTCCGATTCGAATGAAAGAAGGATTTACCATGGTATATGCAGATAGTTTCCCGGTACGAGCATCCCTATTTATTCAAGAGGTTTCGACTCACAAGACCCGGTCAGGGCTTTTGGCCCACGTGGCCGTCGACCGCTTGGAGTGTGGCCACCAGTGGTCCGGCGACGCGGAGCACGTGCCCGATGAGCCAGGCGTACAGCACGATCTCGAGCGTGGCATCCGAAATGGGGTCGCCAAACCAGACCCACATGTTTAGCGGCAGGTGCCATATGGTCGTGGTAACGACCATGACGAGGAGTCCTGCGAGACTCCGGTTCCAGTGGCGGCGGGACGGGGAGCCGGGAGCGCATCGACTTCGGCAAATCCAGACCGAGATCAACGCAGGCGTGAGGACCAGGATCACCGCGGGTAGGAACATCACGAAGTGGTGCGTGAGCCACGCGTCGAACTCTTGCGGTGGCAGGGTCAACCAGTAGCCGCCAAGACCGATGCCGATAGCGAGCATGACGCCGGTGAGCGCGCCCGACCCTAGGATGGCCACGCGGCTTGCGAGGTCGGTTTCGGCGATGCTGGACATGGGATGCGCTCCTTCGTGTGTTATATCAAACCTTTCTCGTCATTATTCGTGGCAGTTCCGGAGGAAAAGAACCAAATCTGCAAAAAATCTCCCGAAACTGGAAAAATCAATTCAGTGGATCTTGTGAATCGCGCTCGTGGGAGTCAAAAAGAAGCCACGCAGTGCTCGTAAACCCCCCACCAACCGTTTCGGAAAGGTTGCATAGGGTTTCGACTCACAAGCGTTCGAACCCTCACCTTTGACGTCAATCAAACGTGGGTTTTCCGGTACGAATAACTGTACGTAAGCAATTGAAATTGTCCGGACGGAACTTGCGAGTATCCCGGTACGAGCACTTTTACAGAAATTCCCTTTGGCCGAATCCTCAGTATTCCTTTACATTGCCATACGGACAATTGATAGATTTTGACTTCTACGTTGTAGCATGTCGGAACCCATCGTATCAGATGACGGTTTCTGGGAATTGTCTGAAGGGGAATGGGTCCCGACTGAAAAACAAAAAGTCGCGTTAGACGATGGAGCGACTCCTCACGATTATGGCCCCGTGATTAGTGATGATGGTTACTGGGAATTGGTCGAAGGGCAATGGTTTCCCACGGAAAAACAAATCACTGCACTAAATAATGGAGCGATTGCACATGGAGTTAATCTCTCAAATATGACATACTACTATGCGAATGCAACTACACAGAATAACACTACTTTGCTATATGTATTTGGAGGTTTTTTTGTAGCATTCTTAGCATCGATGATTTTGATAATAGCGGCAATATCACCCGACTTTGCTAGTAGTGATTCTGACAGTAATACGATTACTTACGATGGAGGAGATGGACCTGTATTTTCCTGGGTGTATCAGTCTATTGACTATTCGATTAGTCTATCATTAAATGAAGGAACTTATGATTACTACAAATCAAAAGACCACACTTGTTGTTATGAGAATGAGGATTACTTGAAATATTCAACTCCAAATGCTGAATACGTTGTTGAGATTGCACAGTCTCTTGAAAATATGGCTATTGAAAACGGATATACATCTCAGTTCGAAAAGGCTGAATTTATTTTGGCATTTGTAGGAGCAATACCTTATGTTCTTGATCCTGATGATGATTATGACCACCCTAAGTATCCAATCGAAACATTATGGGAGAATGGGGGAGATTGTGAAGATTCATCAGCACTATATTCCTCACTGATGGAAGCACTTGGATATCCAACAATAATGGTCATGGCTGACGTAAAGGCAGATTCAGCTGACCTTTGGGGTGCGCATGTTCTAATTGGAATTCACATCCCGAATCATTCTGGAGATTCATTCTCACTAAATGGCGATTCAAAGTCTTATTATTTTGCTGAAACTACTGCTTGGTATGATGAATATTATGCATCAGGATATGAAGGAATCGGAATCGATACTTGGTATGACATGACAAACATCACTACCTACGCTGTAAACTAATCAACATTGGGGGATTATTGATACCTTGGAACCGTAAGGGAAAGACATGTCTGACCGAGATTGGTACACAAGTCAAGGTGTACAATTCCAAAACCAACCCATTGTACAAACTGAACAACCGGTGCATAATTTTGCAGACACCAGCACACCATCTAAACAACAGGTTGTTGCAAGTGAACAAAACAGATTCGGACAACGAACACTCGCTGGTCTAACTATCATAATGGTGACATTATCATTGCAGTTGTCTTTCTTATTGATTAGCGCACTTCCGACATCTGGTGGGAACGCAACAACTGTAGAGGACTTCGAAACAGCCATGAAAGTACAATTGTGGTTCAGCATATTGACAGTTACCGCACAATTGATTGGCGTCAAAATGATTTACAATGATACCAGAGATCTTTCTGATTTCTTAGAAAATGATGTTGAGATTCGAAATAATAATCTAAACATCATGGCAGGTATGATTAATCGTAAGTGAATCTGCACTACTGCATCGTTGAGTTCCAGAGAAACAGTACTTCATAAGCAAACTGCGTAATGTTGGGGGCATGTTGAGCAAGTTATCCGGGACAACTATCGCTTTGATTATCCTAATTGCTGTAGTTTCCACTGGGACTGTGGCAACACTAAATGTGCTACAGAGTTCCGAAAGTAGTGACTCATTCACAGCTAAGGTGGATTTCGCTGAAGGTACAAATCACTACACACTCATCGAAATTGATGATGGTGACAACAATGAAGAAGATTCGATCACGCACATTCTGCATGAGTTCGTATTCTCTGTTGTCGGTGGCGCAGATGCTATTTCTTGGGATTTTGGTGATGGTACATCTGGCTCAGGTGCAGTTACTTCCCACCAATATGAACTCCCTGGACATTACGAAGTCACTGCCACTTCAATATCCAATGATGCTGTTGAAACCGCAAACCTACAAATTACTGTCAATTTGATAGGAATGGCTGAAGCAGACAATATGGAATGCACATGTGCACCAACCGCTAAGGATACCGTAATCGACTTATTTGCAATCCCGGGAGTTCAAACCATGGAAGGATTTGTCATGGTTGAGCATGAAGGCAGTAGTGAATCGTGTTCTTTGAGAAACCCTCTCCAAGAATGTCACATACGTGTAATTCTTCAATGGACTGAAGAAGGCAGTGTAGTTGGCCAAGAGGTTCTGTATGATGACACATTCAGAAGCAATGAAATGGTCGTTGACTTCATGCTAGAAGATTCAGATTTCGAGCAGGGTGACGGACTACAACTACGCCTTGAAACTGACCAGCTAAGAGATTGGCACAAGCCAACTGCTGAATGGTCAACCACAATACAGTGAATGAGCCAAGTTCATTCTTCTTCGTATGAAGTTGCTATTTGATGAGATAACTCAGCAATCGCATCTTCGATGTTACCCTTCGAGAGGATCTGTTGCCTAGCCTCAAGATCACTAACCAATAATGCTGCAACAGAGTATACGGAATTAGGGTCACTATCTACAACCTGTACCATAGGTGTACTTTTCACCCATTCATCAAGCATATCGATATCAATGTTCAACATCTTACCAATCCGAGTGAGAACTGTGCTTACTAAGTCTGTCAACTTGTCTTGCTGGTCAGTAGTAGTTTCCTCTTGTGAATCATGATAATCCACTTCAGCACTGATGTAGAGTTTAGAGTGTCCAACATCTTCAGGAATTAATTCTAACATACTCTGTAAGTCAGGGTCGACTCCATACTGAGAAACCAAGGATTCAACCATTGGATGATCAAATGGTGGTAATGCCGGTTCATGGACTTCAGTAACTGTGAATCTTCGACGTCCAATAATTTGGAGGAAGTGATTGCTTCCTTTTGTCTCATGATGGATAATCTCGGCTTCACAACCATGTACTCTAGGCCCATCCCAGTGATTTACTGACCGAAGCGGGTCGTTTAGAACCAAACCGAAGTTACGGTCATCCAGAAGACAATCATCAAGCATCTGCCGATAGCGAGGCTCGAACACTCTTAGTTCCTGAACTTCCCCAGGCATCAGAACCATTGGCAAGACGAACAAAGGAAGGTTTTCCATGCCCTTTGTTGATATCGTGTGCTTTTGAAGATGTGTTTGTTATACATGCCTTAATAACAGCCAATTAGATAGGAAAATTGCTCCGGAGAACGGAGTAAGCGTTTCCGGGGTGGGCGAGGGGTCGCCCGTTTGTACACGCTTGCTCCACTTTATTTCTAACAACACTAGCATTTTTGCTAGCTCAAAATGATTGAATGCTTAGCAGCGGTGAGATTCACCTTGCTTTTTCAATTGCAGCACTAAGTTCAGACTGGTCAACGCGATTGTCTGAATCCTTGTCCATAGATTCGATTATCTTTGAAATTTGACCAGGAGACAAATATTCACCTGCAAGGTTATTGAGGCCCTTGTGCAATTCAGGACCACTTATTCTGCCATCCATGTCGGTATCCATTTGTGAAAACAATTCTTTGACTGAAAGATTCTGTTCATCCAAGGCAGAAACTAGGTTCTTCATGAGTTTTTTTATGTTCAAATTGTCATCTCCACTTCCGGCCATGATTCTTTCAAAAGAAGGATTCACTAAACACTTTCGCCAAGGAAATCAACCAAAAGTTCCAAATGGTTATTCTCAATTACTGAGAATTAACCCAATTGGCATATTCTTCACTTGTACTACACTGTGTGCAAATGATTTGCGGAACATCATAGGGATGAGACTTGGAAATTATTTCAACAATCGAATTTTTATTGAAATTTGAAACTTTAATCTCAAGAGCCCATTCTTCTTCTGATTGTATCGAACCTTCCCAAGAGTAAGTCGAAGTGACCGCATGGTGATGTATGCAAGCGGCTCCTTGCTCAATCAGTTCTTGGGCAAAAGAAACCACTTCAAATTCAAGCCAACTCTTTGGCAGGGTGGTTTTAATCACCCACAATTCGCTTCCCATGACACCTGACTGAAGGCATAGGAAATCAACATTGTCTTACACACAGATTCAAAACATGAAGCCGCCAGATTACCACATGGGCACGCTTTCATCGCTTAAGTGGCTCAATCGTTTCTTATCTGAAACTCCTGGTGACTCACAGATTGGCGGTCCTGCTAGGCAAGTACCTAATGTCTGCTGGTCACGTGTTTTACCAACACCTGCACCCGATGCAAGAGTTAGACTGTGGTCTGAAGAAATGGCCCAATTACTGGAACTTAGTGAAGGTGATGCTGAGATATTGGCAGGAGGAAAACCGGTTGAAGGGATGGACACCTATGCTCAAAGATATGGCGGACATCAATTCGGTAACTGGGCTGGCCAGTTAGGTGATGGAAGAGCGATTACATTGGGCGAGGTTGAAACTCAATCACAAGTCCTTGAACTACAACTGAAGGGCTCTGGTAAAACTCCATACTCACGTTTTGCTGATGGCAAGGCGGTTTTGCGATCTTCGATTCGTGAGTTCCTATGTAGTGAAGCAATGCACCATCTAGGAGTTCCTTCAACCAGAGCTTTGTCTCTTGCAACCACTGGTGAGCCAATCTTACGTGACATGATGTATGATGGCAACAGACAGTATGAGCCAGGGGCAGTCGTGTGTCGAGTTGCTCCTAGTTTCATCAGATTCGGTAGTTTCCAGATACACACACTGATGGGTGATAAAGAAACACTACGAACACTTGTTGAACACACTATTAAGAATCATTTTCCAAATCACCACGCAAATGATGACGATGGGATTATCGCTTGGACAAAGCAGATTGCTAAAGATACTGCAATTATGATAGCGCATTGGATGAGGGTAGGTTTCGTTCATGGAGTAATGAATACAGACAACATGTCGATTCATGGCCTGACTATTGATTATGGTCCATATGGCTGGATAGAAGATTACAATCCAGGCTGGACACCCAATACAACAGATTCTACACACCGAAGATACCGATATGGTAATCAACCACAAATAGGAGCTTGGAACCTTGCTCGATTGTTAGAGTCGCTAGGACCTATGGTGCAAGAAACTGAAAGGTTGAATGAGGTATTGGATTTCTATATTTCAACATATGATGAACAAAATGACATCATGTGGTCTGCTAAATTGGGAATTGGTGATTTCCAAGAAGCGGATGGAGATTTAGTTCGTGAACTAAACTTGCTACTTCAGAAAGTAGAAACTGACATGACGATATTCTTCAGGGAATTATCCACTATAGCAGAACCTGATTCAAAACACCTGGCCGATGCGTTTTACGATTTGGATAACATTCCTCACGAAGAATGGAATGAATGGTTAGGCAAGTGGTGGCAACGTGTCGAAGGGAAGCCAGAGAGAGACATCATGCTAGAGAATAACCCGAAATATGTGCTCAGAAACTGGATGGCTCAGTTAGCAATCGATGCTGCAGAGAAAGAAGATTTCACCATCTGTGAAAGCCTATTCCAAGTATTGAAAACGCCGTATGAAGAGCATGAAGAGTTTGAATCAGACTGGTATCAGAAAAGACCTGAATGGGCAAGACATAGAGTTGGATGTTCCATGCTATCTTGTTCAAGTTGACTAAGCGAATTCAGCCTTAGTCTGAAACAGGCCTTAATATGCTGACCGACTATGGATATGGTATGGAGCAAATAAGTATTGCAAAGACTATCAAGAAAAACAACTCGGCAACGGCAGTGAAATTCTTCATGCTAATGACTGTCATGTTCATCATGGCTTTCATTATCAGTGTATTTCCGGTAATGATCACAGTGCTGTTCCTAACAGCACCGGCAATCATCATGAACATCGGATGGTTAGTGTTCGCTGGTTCAGTGTAGAACAGTTACTGCTGTCCGTAGAGTAGTTGATTGAATCGTTCTGATTTCAGAGTAGATTCTACATCTGTTAATCTCTTCTCGACACCCATTAGTTGCATTACAATCCTTCTGGTGTTGTCATTGACATCTGGCCCACTACTTTTTTCTGGTTCGGGTTCATCAAAGACTTCAGGAACTTCATAAACAGTTACTGAAATTCGGAATATACCTGCCAAAAGGCCTACTGCCAATGATAATACTAAACTTGAAACGCTGATTATTATTTCAGACAGTTCAGAGGCTGAGAAGTCAGAAGCCACGCTTACTACAATTACAAGGTAACCAAAAAATTGTGCTAAGACATTACCGATGGCTGAACTAATGATTGCTGAGCCGATTGCGTCAGATCTAGACACACCTAAATTCGAACTCGCATAAGCCCCCACCATTGTGATTAAGGGAAATAGTAACATCATCAAAGAATAATTCGCAATAATGGCAAATGATTCACCTTCACCTTCTATGTAAGCATAAGACGAGGCAACTATTCCCCAAATTCCTAAGAAAAAACCAATCGATAAAGCACCTTTCAAACTAACCTTCGAACCTTTCACGGCCATAGTACCTTTAGATAATAATATTATTTAATTCCTAATATTGAACAGTGTTATGCACTGAATGCGTACACGCAGGTGTATGTCTGTTGACTCTCAGTTGCTATGGTTTCTCGGCCTAGGGGCTTTCGCCTTCATCACAGTGATGGCAATAAAGCCGTTTCACGCATACCTGATGTCGAAGGGCTGCGAGAACATGGTTGCGGTTTACTACAACCGCAAAGTGGCTCACATGGTAGCGGGTGGAGTTCCGCTAATCTTGTGCCCAATAGTGTTCACAGACCCGATCTATCCACTTCTAGGTGGACTTCTAGGGGCTGCTGGCCTAGCTGCGGCTCACATGACTGACCGCAGACTCTGGTGGATGCAAACTGAACAGAACATGAACGATGCAACTTTTGCATTCATGCTAGGTATCTCTGTATTCGCTCTATGGCATTACTTGGATGATGCCTGGTTGGCAATTCTTCCTGCCCTATTCATGGCATATGGGGATGGAGTTACAGGAATTATTCGCAACAAGATGTTTGCAAAGCGAACTAAGAGTGCATGGGGTAATCTTGGAATGGCGATTCTTTGTATTCCTCTTGGCTACCTAATCGGTAAGAATGCAGACCCATCAATTCCATTGTGGGGTGCCCTTTCAGGCGCTGTCGCATCATTTGTCGAACGCTATGAGTTTGGGCCAATCGATGATAACGTGCTAATCGTTATCGCATCGAGCATCGTGATTGCCGCTGGCATTCACTTTGGACCGCTACTGTGATCATTCGAATTTGACCCACTCTGAGCCAGAATCCGTCATCCTGTACCATTTCTCGCCTTGAATTTCCGGAGAGTTTGTAGATGAGTTAAGTTCGTCTCCGACAGATTCTAATTCCACTGAAGGTTCAAAATTCAAAAGAACCGAAGTCAATAATAAAAATACAATAGTAATTGCCACATTACCTTTCATGGTCTGTTCAAGTCACCTAGGGACTTAAACTAATCTCAAGACATTATTTCGTCTTGCTCAGCATCTTCTACTAGAATGAATTCGAATTCTCCAGTCCTACTGTCATAATCGATACTTGAGAATACTGCCTTCATCTGGCGGTCTTCGAATGGGTCGTGGAAAATAGGTTGCTCCTTTCTAAAAATCGCTAGGATTCTTTTGTATTGTTCCATACCCATATTCCCTGAGATTGTGTAAACTGCAGATTCTGCGCCCTCATCAAGAAGGTCATCTCCTTCATTTCCACGAATAACTGTGCGCTGTAGTCGGCGCTTTACGTTCATATGAACATTGCAATCTTCGATTCTTTCCCATTCTTCACCCATTGTGGTGATGAAACACTCGTTATTCTCCATAAACCAAACTGAAGGTACATGAGACTTAGTAATTGCTGAAGATGTCAATTTGCAAGTTGGCCAATCATGTCTTCGATTGTTTCAGGATTGGCTTCCTTATTATTGTTCGATACACAATTTCTTCCAATCACAATACAGCCAAGGAATGAGAACATTTGACGCATAGCAATGATGACGTGAGCTCCGCCGCCTCCACTGTGAGTTGCAAGTCCAACCATTCGACGGTTGAACAGTGCACGGAAATCTTGCCATTCTGTGCTGAGCCATGCGACTACGTTGTTTAGAGTAGGCGGCATTGAGCCATTGTATTCAGGAGCGATTATCATCCATGAATCAGCATCACCCATTTGTTTCTTTAACTCAGCCATGCCAGGCACGACATCCAATTCTTTTGAGCGAGCCACAGTAAACATTGGAAAATCCATCACAGACAAATCTGCAATGTCTGCATCGTGTCCCATTTCTCGTGCAGTAGCAGCAAATTTCTCTGCTAGTTCACGGTTTGTGCCGCCAGTTGCAGTAATCATCAGTATCTTGGACATAGACATCGCAAGAGGGCCCAGTTCTCAAAGGTGTTCATGGCTACACATGTTTGAAAATAGTTGAGATATATGGCCTATCTCCACCAAATGGATTGACATGCGTATGTCTGATGGATTCCACAAGAGTCCAATTACTCCCAAGTAATTCTACTAACATTTCCTCATCATAAGTGTGCAGATTTAGACCACTACATTGCTGAGCACCATCGGTAGAAAATGTCTCAATTACTGCATAGCCTCCACTTACAATACTGGACTCCATATTAGCGACATAGGATTTCCGTTCTGATTCATTAAGAAGAAAATGTAGCACTGCTCTATCGTGCCAGATATTGTATTCTCCAAGTTCTAACTCATTGGTAAGATCTCCATGGAGATATTCCATATTTATTCCATGACGTTTGGAAAGAATCCTCAATGCTTCAGAAGAAATATCCATAACTGTAACTTGGTAATCATTCTCAAGAAGTGTATCCACAATTGTAGTTGCTCCAGCACCTACAACAATTATGTTTTGACCATCACAAGAAGAAATCAAGTCCATAGAAACAGCATGCTCTTTCTGATACCAACCTAATTTTGTAGTGTCTGCATCATTGTATGCAGAATCCCAATGGTTAGCATCACTAGGAATAACAACACCTCATTGGAATGTTACGTCAACTTCCATCGATTCACTTACCGACATGCACACCGGGCAATTACAACCCTCAGTGATTAGCCATGCACGGTCATCCATGTCCAGGTTTGAAGGTAAATTCACAATTATTTCGAGTTTCGAAACACGGCGTGGATTTGCTGCCATCGATTTGTCAACGCTACCAGTCATTCCTGCAACATCGATTTCCTTAGAGTCAGCTCGAATTGCAACTATTGTCATTATGCAAGTCAGCATTGAAGTTGCTAGTAAGTCGGTTGGGGAGAATGATTCACCCTTACCCATATTGTCGACAGGAGCATCTGTGATCAACTTGGCCCCAGAAGGTCCGTGGTTTGCGCTGCAGCGTAAATTCCCATCATAAGTTGCATCGATTCTAACCATTCACTCACCATCGAATATTATTTTGTGACCCATACGGTCAACTTTAGTCTGCAGATAGTCACGATTGCTGATACCTACACCAACTACCAAAGGCATTCTTTCAACAACGCTAATACCATATGTTTCGAGTTGTTCAGCCTTGTCAGGATTATTGGAAAGTAGACAAACATCAGATACACCAATGGCTTCAAGCATGGTGCTAGCAATTCTATAGTTACGTGCATCGCCCGGCAAACCTAGCATCAGATTAGCATCTAAAGTGTCTGCACCTCGGTCCTGTAAGTGGTATGCTTGGATTTTAGCATGAAGTCCAATCCCTCTTCCTTCTTGACGCAGATACAGTATAACTCCCCATCCTTTGTCAGCGATTGCTTTCATTGCAGCATCTAATTGTGGACCACAGTCACATCGAAGCGAACCAAACGCATCTCCAGTTAGGCATTCTGAATGCACTCTCATCAAAACGGGATCTGGACCAGTCATATCACCCATCGTCAAAGCAACATGGTCAAGACCAGTATCCTGTTCATGGAAAACACGGATGTTAAATTCACCATGCTCAGTTGGAAGGCGAGCTTCGCTGGGGACCTCACTTACACTCATTCGCATACCTCGATAATGAAACTGAATTCGCCAGAGGATTTGAGGACATCGACTAGCCGATGACCTAACCTCTCTACTAAAAGTGGCATATCGTGCATAGTTTCAGGGTCATCTGCAACTACTAACAATACATCACCGCCATGCAAATCAGTCAATGCTTGGCGAGCCTTACTAACCGGTACAGGACAATAATGTCCTAGCACATCCAATTTGTGCGTCGGCTCCACGATTTAGGCGAGGGGATAGGCAACTTGAACCCTCGTACAAGTGAGACTTCATGAATGAAGATGGATATTGCCAGCCATGACCGGAGATTCCAAACCCCTAGTCGAGGAGGTCGAAGACATCTCTTGGGGGGAATTTGGAACACTAGCAAAGGGATACCTTAGGATTCCATTAGCACTGATACTTGTAGAGATATTCTATTGGTTTATCACCCAGCCAACTAACACTCTAGGATTTATTCAAGAATCGGAAGCGTGGATTTGGTACCAGTTAACTGAACTAATCTATGGGCCGGGAGCAGCTACACTTTCAGAATATAATGGCTGGAAGACATTGGTCACCCTGAAACACCCTGATTTTTGGGGAGACCAGATTAGACTGTATGTCTCTGATGAATGCGCAGGCGTGCATGAAATGATATTCATTACAGTTCTAATCATGATGACCACGGGTGTGCCTCAACGCCTGCGAATAAAAAGTGCTGTAGTCGCATGCGGGATTGTTTATGTGTTGAACATAATCAGATTACTAATACTCTATCCAATGGCTGTTTCAGGCTGTGCCGAAAACCCAAATATGCTGTATTGCGAACAGCCAATGCATGATTTCCATGCCTTTGTCTACCAATGGGGATTCCTGATAGTTCTGGTATTGATGTGGCTAGCGTGGTTCAAATGGGTTAATGCAGGAGACCTAATCAGAAAGGAGCAGGCTTCAAGCAGAGGGAAATGGAAATTCATCTACCGTAAAGAATGGGCAAATGTTCACAAAGCGGTTTTAGCAATCTCGCTTTTACTAATAATTAGTGCATTTACTAATGTGCTCTTAGATGATGCTGCCATGGCAGCAAAAGAGACGGTAGACATGTGTGAGTTTTATTCCAGCGTTACCGGAGATTGTGGAGATGCTAGAGATGCTTGGACACAAGAAATCCAAACTTCATGGTCATTAGCAACACTAGGGCTACTAGGATTTGCTTGTACTATAATCGCCATCGATAAGCCAATCGAAGACGAAGAAGAATAATCAAGATTCAATAATTGAAGCCGAGATATCCTTGGAATTGAAAGACTTTACCGCTAAGGAAGCATGCTTGTTGTGAACTTCGACAACGGTATGGTCTTCGTTTATCACGATGTCACCAACCGCTAATTCGTTGCACTTTAGTGAAGATGTTATTTCATCTACCAATGCAAATTTGGACATTGAAGTAGTGTTGATTTTAATCGGTACCATGCCAAAGACATCTGCAGCCTCTGCATTGTCTTCTTGCTTTCGAACAGGGTCACGGCTAACACCATCTGGCAATTCGGGTGCTTCACTGACTACGATATCAAGTGAGTGAGTTGCAATGATTTTGTTCAATTGAGGAATATCGTCACGTCCAACAAGAACCCAAGCCTCACCTTTACGGCCTATTCTTCCAGTTCTTCCAATTCGATGAACATAGCTGTCAACATCATCTGGCACATCATAATTCACAACCAAAGTAATTCCATCTACATCTATTCCTCTAGCAGCTACATCTGTAGCGATTACTATTCTTGAATTTCCGTCCTTAAAGTTGGAAATGATTTTCTCTCTTTGGTTCTGAGACAAATCCCCATGGATTCCCTCAACCTCGAAGCGATGTTTCTTGAGACGCTGGACGAGTAAGTCCACCATTCTCTTGGTATTTGTAAAAATGATTGTTTGGTCTTCTTCACTCATTCTTGAGAGAAGTCGTCCAATTACCCACAGTTTGTTTGCACGACCTATTCTGACACTGTATTGATCGATAGGTGGAATGTCAAGTTTCTCAGTGTTGGTCATTACGAACTCTGGTTCGTTCATGAACTCATTAGCAGCATCAATGATTTCCTGAGGGAAGGTAGCGGAAAACAATAGTGTTTGTGAGCGGCTAGTCATTCTCTCTATGACCCACATGATATCTGGAAAGAATCCCATGTCCAGCATTCTATCTGCCTCATCGAGAACAAAGAATCCTGGTTTGGCTAGATCGATATGGCCTCTCTCAGTCATGTCCATTACACGACCAGGAGTTCCTACAATTATGTCCACACCTTTCTTCAAAGTACGTGCTTGCTTCTCTAAATCGGTTCCACCATAAACAGTTAGAATTGTAAGACCACAGTTTCCTTGAAGATTTGACAACTCTTCAGCAACCTGATTTGCTAACTCACGTGTAGGAGTTAGTATCAGTGCTTGTAACTCACCAGTCGGCTGGCATGCGTTCATTGTAGGAAGTCCAAAAGCCGCTGTTTTACCAGAACCGGTTCTTGCTTGTCCAATTACATCCTTACCAGTAAGGGCAATAGGGATTGTTTCTTTTTGAACCTGAGTTGAAAACTCCCAACCTAAATTGGAAAGTCCTTCTTGTAACTCATCTTTTAGATTCCAAGCAGAAAATGGAGTTGTGGTAAACATTTGTGGCCCTCAGTTCGTCCCTTCCCATTATGGGCCACCGGGACGAGGGGTGACCCTCGTGTCAATTCAGAAATTGTCTTTGTCCTTAGCCTCTTCTTTCAGAATTCCCATCCAATACTTGAATGCGTTTTCTCGGTTAAGTGGACGCTGCATCTGGCGAACATGCTCGAGAATGTACTGTCTAAACTTCAGAGACTTGGTACGATTTACACCCTTAGGTGTGACTCCGTCCCATAGGTCATCAAATTGCTTCTCTTTACCATTGAATGTTTCCTCAGTCATGAGTTCAACTCCTTGAGCGATTCGCCGACCGACACACCCCTCTTAACCATGCCGAGGCTTCTCATCTGGCTTGTTTGGGGGTTCAAGGTCTTCCAATCCCACGGTTTGACCCTGAGATTCTGCTATTTCCCGGTCGATCTGTGGGACCTTAGGAGACGGAGCCAAGAAGGCATTCTTCTGTGCCTCAGTACCTTCAACCTGAGCATCGAAGGACATTTGTTTGAGTTCAGATATGATTCTTTCATCAGTCTCCTCTCGTAATAATGCATTACAATGATTACGCAAAATCTCATCACCCATCAGTCTAGGCAAAATCATAACACATGCTAAGCGAACACTTGGGTTCTTGTGAGCACAACCGGTCAGAACCAAATCTCTGGCTCTTCCATTGTCTGTGTCTAGAACCTCAATACATTTTATTGCAGATAGCATAACCTTGGAATCTGCATCTAAAATTGCTCTTTCAGCGAGTATAGTCGCAATTCTTTGCTCTCTATGGGCAAGCGGTACCAAGCATTTCGAAGCTTGTCTGCGGGTTTCAACATCTACATCATCCAGAGCCCATCCAATCAAATCCCATGCAGCAGCTCCACCTTTTGCTAAGACTCTACGCAAAAGCCCTGCAGCTTTCCTTCTCAACTCGAGGTTTTCCTCTTGCAATAATTCATCAAGATGGTCACAAGCGACTTCAGGCCAAGTTTGACACAAATCCCCCAAGCCACCGAAAGCGGCGTCTCTTCTAGCACGTGTTTCGTGCCTTAATTCGAATGAAAGTGTACTCTCTGTAGCAGAAGGGAATATTGGAGCGACTCGCTTCAAGCATTCACTTGCGGCCATCCTAACCGAAGCATCTTTGTCATCCAAAAGTACTGAAAGATGGTCAAATAATTCATCTGGACATGTTTCTGCAACAGAAGGTAATGCTGAAAGTCCAGCGATTCTTACTTCGATGTCATCATGCACCAAACTGTCGAGAAGAATACTGTGTCCCTTGTGCGCCAATACACCAGAAAGCACGGATAATGCCATGATTCCATCTATCCTCCCCATATGGAAATCTTTTTCCTTCCAAGCGACACGATAAGTGTCGATTTCTCCGGTGGCAAGAGGGATGACTGCTTGTTGTGGAATTGCCATCCAGGGCCCTTCTTTTACATCGCTACGCTTACTCTTTTTACGGCCTCCTCCAACGTTAATTGGACGGCCGGTCCGAGGGTCGCGCGCTATGTATTCTCTTGACATTGCGAACCGGGCATAACATCGAAGGTCATGAACCCTCCTCTTTTCTGCCATTAAATCGAATCACAATTATCAAACCCTTAACGCACACACGGGTAGGTATGCGTAGGGGGGTTTTGGCAGCATCCATCGTCATCCTATTCCTTTTGCAATCGTGGTCGGCTACTTGTGAACAACTAATTGGGCAAGAGAAATTCCAATCATATC
Organism: Candidatus Poseidoniaceae archaeon; assembly: GCA_949373075.1. Lineage (GTDB taxonomy): Archaea > Thermoplasmatota > Poseidoniia > Poseidoniales > Poseidoniaceae > MGIIa-K1. The sequence goes on from CASIBX010000023.1 coordinate 24,545, forward strand.
AAGAAGACGTAGCATTCAATCAAACTGGTTACTATGAAGACGATGTTTACACTACTCCTGATGGTGAATCTCATGTTAGCCGCCCTAATATTCAGTGGACTGCTCCTGGGCAGGGCCTCGTAAGTTTACTTACAGGGGCATGCTCAGTAGCAATCGATTCATTGGATGAAGTTTGGTTAATGGGGGGGAGAATCGACCCGAACCCATCACAAAATGGCGATGAATTGCCATCAGACATGATTGAAATCATGGATAATGGAAACAAAACTTGGCAACCCGCACCGACTCTCATGCCATATGACCAGCAGTACTGTGAAGCTGAACTTGTTGGAGACCAGATAATATTGGTTGGAGACTGGTACCGAAACTCAAATCCCGCAGAATACCCAACTGGCAGAGTACAGATCTTTAGTTTAGCAAATAGCACATGGTACAATGGGACACCTATGCCTTCCAATAATGAAAGAGGGTTAGGAGGCATGGCAGAAGATAATGGATATCTGTACTATGCAGGAGGAGTTAGAAATCCCTCAGCAAATGATGCCACTAATCGGACTTACCGATATGACCCTGTTAATGACCAGTGGTCAAGAATGGCTGATATGAATCAGCCCCGTGCCTCTTTCGAACTGGTCAATTTCCACGGTCAATTGTATGCAATGGGGGGTTTCCAAGGAACGCAGACCTGGAATCGTCAAGCTCTCGATTATGTTGAGAGATACGACCCCGTATCAGACACTTGGACTAATCTTTCTGCACTTCCAAATGCAATGTTTGGATGGGCTGGAACTGTACTCAATGACGAGATAATACTCGTTGGAGGTTTCAACGGTGGAACGAAAAAGTCAGTATATCATTGGAACCCGTTAGAAGACACATGGTCAGCAGGTAACGACATTGGTTCAGCCGGTCTCTTTGATTTAGAAGTTGAAGAGATAAATGGGGATATTGTATGGGCATCAGGAGATATGTCGACATACCCATATTCAAGTTGGGGCCAGATGTTTTCAGCCGACTACGAATATCAAAACAAGAGCGATTACCATTCAGGCTGGATTACATCACCTGCAATTGATTTGAGGCCTAACGCAAATGGCAGAGCGACTCCAGTTCAACTAGAGTTGATGGGGAGCAATACGCCAGGAGGTATACTGGGATTCCAATACAGAACCGCAGCAAACTCCATTTCACTGACCGCAATGAATTGGGTTGGTGCTGACGGAACCGAAAATACCACATTCCCTCTAGGCTCGACCGACATCGACTTGGATGATTATGCTGATTTCATACAATATAGAATTGAGATGATGGTTACAGACATGCCAAATTGGGATGAACCAAACCTAGATGGAATGATAATCAAAGCGGAACATGCTGCGTTTTTGTCAAGTATTCCATCGATTTTGCACCCTCGTGCCCAGACAGTTAATTTGCAGACAAGCCATGACATGTCGTCGAATGGTGAAATGTACATTGGTTTAGCGTCCTGCGATGCTAGTGGTTCGATTCTTGGACCATATTCACGCCTATCCCATGACTCGAGCAATTTTGTTGAATCCGACACTCAAGGTCTTTTAATTCAAAGTTCAGGAGTGATTAACTATTCAGCCGTTGGTGAAACTGTAATCGATTGGAGTTTCGACCTAGGTGACCTTACAGGAATCTCATTCATTTGTATCAAAGTCGGAACAGATAGTGCTGAAATAACCGAGTTCAACCACGATTCAGTTATGGAAATTGATAATGAATTAGAAGTAAGAATAACTAACTTAGGTCAATTTGTCAATGGCGATGCAATACCAGGTGGCATACCCCTGGAGGTTGGCTTGAACCATACATTCCCATCCACAGGCATGACCCTCTCAAGCGGAGATATACAAGCAAGAATTTCATTCAACACATGGGTCATGGACATCAACACTAATAATTACACAAATTGGGTGAATGAAACGACTCCTTGGACTGATTTAACAGTAGGTGGCTCAGATATTATTTCATGGACGCCCCCAACTGATATTTCGGGAAGAGTAGAATTGGTATTGGAATCACGAAGCGACCAATCATTCCAAATGACCAGTGACTCAAATTCGTCGTGGTTAACTCTGGACAATGATAACCCGATTATACTCTCAAGTTACCCAACCAATGAAGAATACATTAACAGTGCAATCGACAGAGAAGTTTCCCTTTTATTAGCAGATACATCTGGTTTTGAAAATGAAAGCATGAGCCTTGAAATCTGGGTCCAAGCATTAGACGATGGTTCAGATGGAAGTATTCCAGATGCAATAGCTCAAGATGCAGAATACAGAATAATAAACCACTCATTAGAGAATGATGGTAGTCTTTGGTGGTTTAATTGCACTCAATCTGATGACATGAATTTAGATCATGAAACAGTATATTTGAGAGTATTAGGAACTGACATAGTAGGTAGCACGATTCAAAATAATACAATTTGGTGGCAAACTAGAGATGCCCAGAATTCTGTAATTGAATCAATCTCAAATCAAAATCAAGTACAATTTTGGGAAGTTTCCAGAGATATATCATGGAATGTTACGATCAGCGATGCTAATGCAATATCGGATGTAATGAGCATGCGAATCGAATTGGGTTCCGATTCAGATTTTGGCGTAACCTATGATGTGGCTGATTCTTCATGCTCGACTCTTGATTCAAGAATCGATTCGGATAGGACGCAATGCAGCCACTATTATGATGGCGACAACATGGTTATTACAGTCACACTATTCTCAGGTTGGGAAGTAGAGCGCTCATCGTTGGAAGAGGGATTGGTAGAGATATATCTGCTGGATTTAGATGGTATCAATAAGACTACTTTTGAAGACCTTTGGATCTATTCCGAAGACTTTGATTTTACGCTTGATATGGCGGAAGACGTCTCCGGTTCCACAACCGGTGAAATTACCAACAACAGCATTATCGCAACTGGAGATGAGATTCGATTATCTGGAACAATCATCCATTCACTTTCTTCCTCACCCTATGAGGGTGACTTATCGATAACTTGGTGGGGACTTCTACAAGGGCAAAGCTGGTTTGGTGCGGGAACAATAACTGTGGTCAATGGTGTCATCAATACCACTATTCCTATGCCGATGACAGGCGGAATAATGGACATGAGTGTAGCATTCATGGACCCATGGGAAACCAGAACCCTTGGACATTACGATGCACCGGTATTCATAGTGGACCCTGCCGCTCCAATAATTTTGCAATCTAGTACTGAAGGCTATTCCAGGTACCATTTATCCAGTATTGGAATTGGAGTAAACATCATTGAAGAAGTATCATGGTCTGGTGAACTGGAGTTAACATGTCAAGTGATTTCTACGGATGTGCAATGGCCAAGTCTAAATTTATCGAAAGTGCCAGACACTGTTTTCCAAGGTAAAACTCTGTTCTCTTACACCTTTGATTTCTCACAGCAGGGAGACCCTTCATTGCTTTCTCCTGAAGCGCGAATCGATTGTTGGGCTTCAGGAATGGATGAGGCTGGATGGAACTTGATTAGTTCAACTAATAATTCGCTAATCGAACCGTGGATCTCTATCCCCCTGTCCGCTGTTGGTCCTAATATAGAATTAGCAGAAGTGGGACTAGCAGGCACTCCTGAACCGGGAAAGAGCATTCGTGTTGAGATTACAGTGGTAAATAGTGGAGAGGATTTGGAAGATAGTTTCAACATTACAGTATACACTATTTCGAATGGTGAGAAAACACTGGTAGGAAAATATTCACAAGCTCAAATCGCTAGTGGCAAAGGAGTGACTAAACTCGTTTCTGTCACAGTCCCAGAAGGAGATTGGGAACTGTTGGTAACGGTGGATGAAGACCAGAAAATCTGGGAAATTAATGAAGAAGATAATTCATTTTCAAAGACTTATAGTGGACCTGAGGAGTTTAACATAGCACTTTATGCAGGAATTGGATTGGGATTGATGATTCTAATCGGTGCCCTATTAATCCTCAAAAGGAAAGGTGGAGATGAGTTGTCACAAGCAGCCAAGGAGTTACCATCTCTGGAGAACTTACCTCGTTCTGGTCCACCAATGAGCATGAGGAGGAATACTGAGGACAAACCCAAGACACTGAAAAAAGGGCCACCTCCAAAGCCAAAGCCTCAAGAGACACCTGCTGAAAACAATCCTGTGGACATATCTGAGGCGATGGCCAAATTATCTCTTTCTACTTTGCCTGGCAATGAAACTAAGCAGGAAAAAGTGTCTTCATACGAAGCATTACCTGGAGGAGGCGAGTATGAATACCTCGACGAGGGTACATTCTATTCCGGTGAATCTCTTGGTAGATGGAAATTAGAAGAAGATGGTTCCTTTACCAAATTGGAGTGATCAAATGTCTGATGAAGTAGAAGACATCAAGCGAGTCTTAGCGATTTGTTTCCGAATGGGAGATTCTCAAAGCGCTGATGACCTTGAGAGGATAATTTCCTACGACATGGGTTGGATGGATACTGAGACCGCACATGACGCCATCAAAGCCCTTACTTTTGCTGGCTGGCTGAAAGACGAAAATGGAATTTTAACCGCTAACTGTGACCTCAGAGACATTCGTGCCCCACTTGGCTGGCAACCTAGGCCGTCGAGATTGACTGACCCCGCTGTAAACGAGATGTACCAAACCGAACAACCACCTGTTCCAATAACTCCTGTACCGGTTATCAAACCAAAAGAGGTGGTGGAAGATTCTGACCCACGCTCAAGAGTAGAGAAGAGACTTATTCGCTATATTGCCAAACAAGCAGGGCTTGAAAGCAGTGAAGTCAAGAGAAGAGCAGAACGTAAAGTCAAGGCGCTTCGATACTGCACAATCTGGTTGGCATTATGTCTGATTAGCCGAGAACAAGGTCTTGAAATGAATCCGATAATCGATTCACTCGCTACCAGTTGAGTTTGTTTCTGACATCATCAGAAGCACTGGAAGTACAATAATTGACAAGACTAGTGAGAAGGTAACTGTTAGTGCGGTTACCAATCCGAATTGCTGTACTACAGGCATTGGAGATAGAAGTAGGACCAGGAATCCAAGAGCAGTTGTCCCAGCGGACAAAACAAGAGCAACACCAGTTGTCGAAATTGTTTCTTCCAACGCCTCCCAGACATCTTCAGTCCGACTTCTCTCATCTTCAAATCGACGCCACATGTGAATCGAATAGTCGATACCGATTCCAAGAGAGAGCGCCGTCACCATAACCGTTAGTACGTTCCATTTCAAGGAGAGAACAACCATTGAACCAACCACCCAGAGGGTAGCCAAAACCACAGGCGTAAGAACTACCATTGCAGGTACTGCTCTCCTTGTAAGCAGTAGCAAAACCACAAAGGAGACAGCGAAAGATATAGCGGTTGAAGATAATTGAGATGAATTAAGACCATCCAAAACATTCTGTAATGCTACTAAATCACCAGTGACATAGACCTTAGCAGAATTAGATAACTCACTACGCATTTTACCATTATCATCTTCTGAACCTAGTTCTTCCTCGAACCACTTCACAACTCTACTAGTTTCACTTGATGTGGATGCATCCACTCTAACTTCAATCCTGATGTGCAGAATCGATTCTCCATCAAGGTGTACGGTTTCCTCAATGCGATCGGCCCAAGAATCACCAGTAAACGGGTCGGCAATTGATTGGTTAGTGGATAGGCTTGCGAATGCAGCTCCTAAATCGAATACAGATGCATCTCCACGGCGCAGGTCTCCTCCTGTAATTACTAAGCCAAACTCTTCACCAAACAGGACATCATTGTCAACTGCATCGTACAGCACTTTGTATGGCCCTTCGTAAGAAGGACTAGCGTCAGAACCGCCCCCTCCTACGACATCGTGATTATTTGCTAAATCATAATGAAGGCCTCGCATTTCGTTTAGTAATGTGAAATCAGAGTCGATTTCACCGTCCTTTTCGGCAGGCTCCATCATAACATAAATAACTTTCCAACCAGCACTTTCATAGCTAGAATCTAATTGATTTCTAACCTGCATTATTTCCATATCATCATCTAAGAAATCTGTAAGGTCAAACTCAGTCTCAAGACCCATTGCTCCAATAATAGAGGCTCCTGAAATTATCAGAGCAGTAATGAAAACAATCGCTTGCTGCGAGCGTTGAAGGTCAACTAACTTCTTTGACAAACGAGGCATGCGTATCGGCTCAGCAGGAGGGCCATTATTCGAAGAATCAAGAACGACATGTAATGCTCCAACAACTACTGTTGCATTGATGAATGCTGAAATTACTCCCACGGCTAAAGCAATTCCAAAAGTTTCCAATGGGGGAAGTGGAGAGATAATGTTCGCTAAGAATGCCGCAACTGTGGTGATAACAGCAAGACATAGGGGGGTTGAAAGCCTTGCACACGATGCGAGCCATGAATCAGCAGCATCATCATTTTCTTCCCTAAAGGCATTGTAACGTCTTTGCAAATGTATGGAGTAATCAATTCCAAGTCCAAGTACCAAAGGAGCTACAGCCACCTCTAATGCAGTGAACCTTGCCCCTGCAAGATTCAACAGTCCATATGTCCAGATCAGTGCAAAGGAGAGTCCCACCAATGGGAAAACTACGCCACGGACACTGCGGAAGGAAATTGCAAGCAAAACGACAACCACTAGTACCGCCAACAATATCAAAGTCGCCAGATTGTCAAAGGTCCCTTCATCTATGTCGTGTGAAATCAGGCCTAGGGAGGCTACGCCATAATTCAGGTCAGAATCTTCACTTAATTCATGGAATAAGTCACGGAGTTGGTCTTCCTTTACCTTACGTTCTTCGGCTGATAGATTAGGGTCCACTTCTAGAATCCAAAGTGTTGAAGATGAATCCATTGATGCTGAACCGTTTTCACCATTGGTTTCAATCCAAAGACAAATTTCAGTTCCATCAAAATCCTTGTGCAACATTCCATCAAGAATGAACTGCGAGACTTCACGCTGTTTCGAAACATCCCCTGGGCAATCTGATTCGTTGAGATCGATTACTAAATTCAGCATCTCTTCCCAGTCCTGAACTTCAGATAACAGGGTCCCATTGGCTTCTTCATCAAGCGCTAATTGTAAAATCGATGGCGCTGTAATCCAATTTCCAACAAGGTTTTGAAGACTCTCACTTTCATCTTGGACCTCTTGTAAATGAGTATTCATCTGGTTAAGATAATCCATTTCCAATACGTTGCCGCCATCATCCCGAGTTACATGTACAAACATTGGTCGCGTCTCATTAGTAAAATGTTCACTAATTCTTTCGTAAGCATCAGAAGATTCAGATTCTGGGGCGAAATCAGACAAATCAGTGTGGAATGAAGGAGTGTCTACTACTGCTAAATCCACCACTAGGCCCGCCGTTAAGAGAACGGAAGCGATTAGAATTGGCCATGAGTACTTACGGAAAGTAGCAGATTGCCCACGCAATCTGTCCTCTATTGCACTAGCACTCACATGCACGGGGGGCCCGATTCAGTACAAAAGCGAGAAGGGTGCAAAAGTCAAAAAAACCTCGTTTCGAAGTTCCTTCGCCTACGGCGATTTGAATCATATATGTCCAAAGGTTCATGAACGCGAGGCTGGACGCCAACATCGGTCACTATGCCAGTCAAGGTACTTCAACAGGATAAAACAGAACTTCGTGTACGCTTTATCGGAGAGTCTCACACCTCTCTACAAGTCCTCCGCGAGAGGCTGAACACCGACAAAGGAGTAGACTATGCGAACTATTTCCCTGGTCACCCAGATTTGGATGAACCAGAATTCTTCATTCGCACAAATAAGGGAGTTGACCCTGCAAAACTTCTAAAGAAACTTCTCAGTGATATCCAAGGCGATTACACTGCTCTAAAAATTTGAGATGTGTTAACACATGTCTGACGAGGATAGCCTCTCCAATTCTATTGGCTTAACCGGTTTCGCAGTTGATTCTGAAGGAATTGGCGGAGTACTGAAATCTAGAGTCTCTGACTTCAGGGTTGAAGAGATATCAACTAAAATTAGTTTAGATTCCAAAGGTAGGTTCACTGCTGCCAACGTCACTTTGACAAATTGGGAAACTAACAGATTCATTTCCAAGTTGGCTTCAGCATGCGGCATCTCACGAAACCGCATATTTTTTGCAGGAACCAAAGATAAGAGAGCAATTACAAGACAAGTTTTCATTATTGATGCGCCTCAAAAAAAGGTAGCACTGGTTAACATTCCAGATGTGGAGATTGAAATCATTGGTCGAACTCACCAAAAACTTGGCTTCGGAAACCACAGAGGCAACAGATTCACAATCGTGGCTAGAGGCTGCTGCCATGCAGATGGTAGCCCAATGAGCGAATCGGAAGCTATGGAACGAATTTCCAAAATTGAATCTGGAATGAAGGAAAATCTAGGAAATGGTTTGTTCCCTAATTGGATCGGCCCGCAAAGGTTTGGAGCAGGACGTCCTGTAACGCCAGTTGTTGGAAGACATGTAATCACCAATGATTGGGAAGGCGCAGTAATGTCTTATCTCAGCATGGAGGGCGATGAGAATGATGATGTCGCTAATTTTAGAAAACACATTCGTGACAATGGGGTAACTGATGAGGCCTTAGAAATCATTCCTCATTGGTTAGGATTTGAAAGGGACATGTTGCGACACCTAATTTCCAACCCTGAAGATTGGATTGGAGCATTTAGAAAGCTTCCAAACAATTTGCAATTGATGACTGTCCACTCTTTGCAATCTGTGGCATTTAATCGTACAATAAAAGCACGAATCGATGCAGGAATTTCACTTTCCAATCCAGTAACTGGAGATTTAGTAGGACGAGTTGATGAAAATGGTCAACTTGAAACATCATCTATGGTTGCTGTTGAAGAAAGGACATTGAGTCGGATTTCACGTAATTGTAATCTTGGAAGATTAGTTGTAACTGGCCAGTTACCTGGTGCGACAGTTGCACGCCCAGATGGTAGATTTGGAGAAATCGAAAACTCAGTTCTAGAAGAAATGGGTCTTGCTGAAACTACATGGAAAGTTGAGCGTATTGGACGACTCACTACTAAGGGTACTCGTCGACCACTCGTCACCACATTTAGTGAATTCCAATATGAAAGTGTTCCAATAGCAGGCGGCGAAACCATGGGTGAGAAATGGAATGATGGCGTTCAAGAAGGTGACTTGTGGCATCCAGAAGGAGCTTGTATCAGATTTAGATTCACATTACCTTCCGGAAGTTATGCTACTACTTTGCTAAGAGAGTTCATGCGAACTCCGTTACACCAATTGTGAAATTATTCCTACAAATGTAGGAGTAATTTTTATCTTTCAAAGAAGGCCCATCGAAAGTACTTCGATTTCGCCAGTGCCGTGTATAGCACGCATACTTTCTTCGAATATATCTGAAAGTCCGGAGCCATCATTCATGACGACATGAACTTGAATGAATTTCAAACCGAAAGCCAGAGGCTTGGTTTCGCAAAGTTGGACATCATAGACATCGTCCTTTAGTGCTGTAATTTGTGCTGCTATGTCATCTGCTGAAACGTCGTCGACGTTTGAGTCAGGCATGACCTTGTAAGTTAATGCGACCATTCCCATAAAAATCACCAATTGTGTTCAAGGACCCTGGAATCCACAAGCGCAGACGTAAGTAACGCCTTGGTTTCTACAGCGTGGGCTGCGGCCAATAGACTCGCCACACATAGGGCAGGGGAAAGTGGTAGATCCTTTGTCCACTAATGGGACTCCAGATGCAGTACAGACGGTTGCTCGGTCAGACATGATATTACACCTCAGTGCAACTCGGCCACGACCTCTCCCTCTTTATCCTTGCGCGACAATCAACATCATCTGTCAATTACCTCAAGAGTACCATTTCTGCCAGTTGAGACTATTATTTCACCATCTCGTGAACGGCACCAACCATTCTCTATTCGTATTATGTCGCCCGCTTTTACCCTTTTCACATGCTCTCCCCAAAGTACAATTCCGACCAAACCTGTTTCGTCTCTTCCACACGCTGCGGCTAAAGAACCGGTGTAATTGGCGGAGTTGACTAAGCGCCGAGGATATCTCCGTAGCACTACCAACTCCAGGCGGGTTATCGGTTGGTTAGGAACTAAATCTTCCACTCGTTGTCTAGAGGTCCGAGATGTTTGGGGCTTGGCGTTGTTATTCATCGCAGACAAAATAGATTTTGTGCGGATATCGTTTTCTTCTATTACGGGCTTAGGCTTTGTAGGCATCAAACAAATTGGATTTGCTTAATCCTAATCAAGGATTCCCCCACTCAAAGTTGAATGTGAAATGTTACTCCTTTGGAGTAGTCTTCTTGCGAACGCTGAAAGTAGATTTCACTGGTTCCACTTCCTCTAATGGGTCAGGGCCGCCTTTGCGGTTTTCTAAGGCGTACTCAAATGCGGGCCTTATGTGCCAATCTGGGCCTCTCTTAGGCGTATGGAATTTACAAACCAGATAAACTTCAGAAGATGAATTTCGACTCGCCATCGGTGAAAACCTCTTGACTGTCTGGAAATGAGGTCTTACTAAATCGATTAATTCCTCAACACCAACCCCTTGGAATAATTTTGTGACAAAGTGGCCACCATATTTGAGAATGGGAAGAGCAAAGTCGAACACATCAGCTACTAGCATCAAAGATACTGCCTGGTCAATATCCCACTTACCTGTGATGTGTGGTGAAATATCTGAGACGACTACATCGATTACTTCAGTATCGATTGCATCTAGAACCGCTTGCTGAATGAAAGGGTCTGTGATGTCGCCCACAATCAGATTTGCACCTTCAACAGGCACGCAGGATTTGAGGTCAACACCTACCACTTTACCGTTCGAACCAACCAATTCAACTGCGACTTGAGCCCATCCCCCTGGATGGCAACCAACGTCTAGAACGCTATTACCTAATTCGAAGACTTTGTGTCTCTCATGAGTTTGTTTTAGCTTGAAGGCTGAACGTGCACGATAACCACTAGCCTTGGCTTGTTTACGCCAAGAATCACGTTGATGGTCCTGAACCCAGCGGTCAACCATAGTACACCCTCAAACTAATCGGGGAAGCATCCTCCTGATAACTTCATGGACGAGATACGACGCCATCTGACTGATGAGGCACCTGATGGCGGTAATTGTTCTGGCATTGTGCCTGACATCTTCCACCACCGTTTTGGCTGAAGGTACTATCGAAGAGCATTGGCTCAAAAGAACAATACTGGTCGAAGAAAGAACTGCAATTTGGTGTCCTTCCTGCGCAGAAATAGACCCTGAATTGTTATTGGTTGCTAAATCCCATGGAGCACGAACAGCCATCGTGGGGTTGCATGTCGATGATGAGTTTGAAAATGAAGCTAGTATTGCAAGAATCCAGTACCAAATGCAGCAAGATGACACTAATTATGGGACTCCTACTTTTTTCGTTGACGGCATGAAGACAGCAGAAGGTTATGATGCTTGGAGTGATGTGCAGAAGAGAATACTATCACAAGAAAGTATTCGAGAAAGCCCCGGAGAAATTGCGATGAGTCTTGTCGATGAAGAAATAATCGTACCAACTCCTGAATTCGGACAACTAACCATCATGGTATTGGAACATGGAAAAATTGTTCCTAGCGGGGCCGATAATCCCGGTGATGACACAAGAGATAGAGTTCTAATTGGAATGAAGACGGTGAATTCATCTGGAAATATTTCGACCTATGGAGAATTAGAACTACCTGATGAGTATTCAGTTATCCTTGTTCATGAGCCAGAAGAAGGAGGCGAACCCTTTGGCGTAGTTGAGATTTCAAATAGAGATTGGGAAACCTCTGAAGATCATAATTTGTTTCATATAATGTGGATTTGTGTGTTTTTAGGAGCATTACTAGTATTCACCCCCTCTAGAAAGCACCGAATTAAGGAAGAAGAGTGAAATATACTGACTTAAATTAACGTGAAAGGGCTGTTTTGAGTAGTTTTGAGTCGAAATGCGACACAAAAGACCAAACAATTGAAAAGGTTGAAGGTTAATGTATTATCATGGAACCAACACATGATGCCACAGAAGAATCGAGCCACAGGGGTTCAAAGGCATGGATGGTAGAGTATACCGTCCAGGTCGATGAGGAGAGCCACAGGCACCTCTCGATGATTCATGCAGATGAAGTAACTGATGTTCAACATCAATTGTTACGTGAATTACGTAAAGAGTACAACACTAGCGAAAGAGTGGATGTTACAGTACACAGAATCGAGCCGGTAACTACCAACACTGACGCATTGTATTTCGAAGGAATATATGCTCCTTGATCAATTCGAGGTGTAGGTGATTACGATGTTCTGCCCATCCTCAAGGATGAGATTTTGATATTCGGTGTTAACTTCGCCGTTAACGGTCATCGCTATCGTGCCATCACGGTATTCCATAATACCGGTTTCATCGAAATGCTTGCCCCAAACATCGAAAAATACCTCCAAGGGTACCTCTTCTACCGTGTGGCCTTCGACATGCAGTTTACCTGAATCATCGTGTGTGTGTGTCATGTGCATAGCTTCGGGACAAGTCTCCGTATAGATTCCTGAATTTTCAGGAATAAGATACTCATCACCATCGATTATTATGGTCAGATAGGGATGGAAATGCATTGCGACATCATGAGTCGTAAGGCATTGTTCTCCTAAAGGGTGCATTTCTTCAGCAGTATTTGTCAAAGGTTTTTCTACAGATTCAGATTCATCAAGCAAATTGATGGCACCCTCGTATTCGAGAAGGCCAACTACTGAAGCGAGGCACACGGCTGTGAAAACCATCCACCAGCCGCCTTCTTCCAGAATCATTCCTCCTCAGAAGCAGACTTTGGAGCAACATAGCCGCCACGGCGACTTCTTCTTTCACGAGAACTCTTCTCTGCAGCACCGGCAGTTCCAACTGCCCATTCACTGGTATCGTACATTGAAGCGAGTTTGAAGAATCCAAACACAGAGATAACATGTGCAACGTGTGCTGTAGTACAGTATTGGCATAACTTACCAATATCGTATTCAGCATAGATTAGGTAGAAGATCATTAAAATCCCAATTATTCCTAAGTTTGTACCGATCTTCAAGTGGGTGATGACCCATGATGCAGTTGGCTCTTTCGCAATTGAGATTACAAGCCACAAAAATAATGCGAACGAAAGCATCCCCAAAAGTCCCCATGGCAGACCCAGAAATGGCATTGTGT
>CASIBX010000024.1 GCA_949373075.1 Candidatus Poseidoniaceae archaeon
AGTGGAGCTATCACTGATAGTATGGATACTCTTTCTTCTAAGCGAGAGATTTCTGCATCTGCATTATTTTTATTTTCAATGATTGAAGAGATTGAGTCTAGATCTCCCCCGAACTTTCCAGAGAGGGCTTGCTTGACAATCTTGGCAGATATCGGCCCTTCTTTGTTTGAGCAACTCAATACTGCAATTGCGGAACGAACCTTAGAGAGTAAAATCGAGACATCGTCTGCATCGGGGTGAGGGGTTCCTACGCTGATACCGTCTGTATCTGCCGAATAAGGAGTCAGGTGGATGTTACCAAGATCTGCACATAATCGCAGAGCTCCGTCCAGTTCCTCGATAGACCCAGCCATTGTGAGGCGAGACATTTCAACAGAACTGAGCATAGTAACACCTCAGTTAGACATTAATGAATCGATTACGAGTTTGACTGCTGTAGCACGGCGATCACCAGCTGAAGATTGAATGCCCTCTACTGATTTGGCGCCTTCTGCATGGACACCATCTGCTTCGGCGCCGGCTTTGGCACGGGCCGAATCAAGTTTCTTAGAAGTTGATGAAACTGCACCGTCTTGAGCATTCTGAATCATCTCAGATGCTTCTTTCCTAGCGTCAGCAACAATTTTTGCTGCTTTTTCCTTTGATGCGGTTAGTTTTGCATCAGCCGACTCTTCGGCTTTTTTGATGCTGTTAAGTACATTTGCCATACCCATAGTGAACACCCTGTATCCCGCCCGACCAATAATGGGTTCATAACCCTCTTGGTCGAATAATCATAAACTCTTAATCGAAATCAATTGGACTACCCCCCAAATGGTCAAAACTGTAAGGCACGCCGAACGACCATGACCGACCGCTCCAAAACAGGAGGATTCGACCCCTCCGGAATCGATGAAGAGGCGTGGACTGAATTAGAAAGGCAATTGGAAGCGACTATTCCTGTGTATGACCGAGTAAATAAAATCATGACTCTCGGTTTCGACAAAGGCATGCGTAAACATGTACGTAATCATGCGCAAGAAGGCATGAAAGTCCTCGAGGTTGGATGTGGACCAGGTTCGTTCGCAGTAGGCATTGAAGGAATGGATTTGACTTGCCTCGATCCTAGTGCAGAGATGTTGAAAGTTTGCCGTAAAAGAGTAGACCAAGCACGAGAAGAGAGGGGAGAATCACCCGCTCAATATGTCGAGGCTATTGCAGAAGAAATACCGCTTCCAGACAACACTTTCGACAGAGTTTTCTGCCTATTTTCTTTCAGAGATTTCAAGGATAAAAAACAAGGCCTATCCGAGATATTTAGGGTACTGAAGCCAGGTGGGCAACTTATAATCTGTGATGCTGGAAAAGCAAATTGGCTACATGGCCTATTTGGAAGGCTGTACATGGGCACCTTTGTCCAATGGGTTGCCAGAATAGTCACTAAAGACCCAAATCACCCGTGGAAATGGTTAGCTCGAACATATACTCACTATGGAACCCACTCTTACTACAAAGGAATCATGAGAGAGGTCGGATATCAACAGGTAAAAGCTAGGTTACTGTTTCCTGGGATGTCCAGTCGTTTCAAAGCCAAGAAACCCGAATAACCGATTGTAATACCGATTATTGTTAGGTAATGTCTTGGAATTATTACGAGCAATTTCAAATCGGTCTAACCAAGGTATCAAATGCGAAACTGGTTTAGCATAATTATGGGAAACAGACTGGTTAGTGTAGTATTACTAATGATTCTCGTGATGTATCTACCCGCACAAGCGCTAGGCAACGAAGAAACAACCGTAGTCCCCCAATTCGGAGTTGGCTTTGATGAAGTTGTGATAGCCGACTCTTCCGATTCCCTCTCAGACCCAAGAGATCTTGAATTTCATCCAGGAAGAACAAATGAACTTTGGATTGCAAATAGGGCCACTGACAGTATAACGATAGTGCAAAACACAGGACTAGAAAGTCAAACATCACAAAACAGACGTGACTCTCATCGTAACCATTTCCTTGAAGAAGTAAGCGCAATCGCATTTGGAGCATACCACCCTGAATTTGATTGGCAATGGGGTTCTGCTCAAGAGTCAGCAAACACGTACTGTGGACAAGGTTCTCCAAATAATTTCATGGGACCCACATTGTGGCCATCCTCACTAAGTCATTTCGCAATGGAACATCAGAATGATAATCTCCTAGGTAGTCATATCGACATGAATCATGAATCTCCTTACGGAATGGGCATTGCTCATGACTCTGGAAACGCATATTGGTACAATGATGGGTATCATGGCGAGCTGGTGTACTATGATTTTCAATTAGACCATGATACTGGAATGGACGACCATTCAGATGGTATTGTACGACGCTATTCAGACGTCCAACTGACTCATTCCTACGGTACTCCGGGCCATATGGTATTGGACAAAGACTCTGGAATCCTTTACATCGCAGACCCTGGTGCAAACAGAGTTATTTGGGTAAATACTGATGATACAACATATAACACTCAAAATATTATGAGTGATTCTTCTAGGATGGAGCCTCTGGAAGAATACTCAAGAATTACAGGAATAGAATGGGGAGTATTAGATTCAGGACTTAGCAGCCCATCTGGAATAGCAATAGAAGACGATCAACTCTTCGTATCTCAAAACGGCAATAGCCGTATCATTGCATATGACTTGAGTACCAATGGTAAAAGTGCTACTGAAGCCGGCTACATAGTGACCTCAGCATCATCGATTATGGGACTAGAGATTGGTCCCAATGGAAATCTATACTACGTAGATAATGGACAAGATGAAGTCGTCAGAATCGACCCGCAATCAGACCAAGACGGCGATGGAATCGCTGACCAAGAAGATAACTGCCCGCTAGTATCTAATCCAAATCAAGCCAACCATGACAATGATACAATGGGAAATAGTTGTGATGAAGATGATGATAACGACAGTATTCCCGACAACTTAGATGATTGCGCTACAGGAGATATAGCTTGGAGTCCTACATTGTCAACCGACCATGACGGTGATGGTTGCAGAGATTACTCTGAAGATTATGATGACGACGGTGATGGAATACTCGACAGCGGAGACGGATGTTCCACTGGAGAACTCGGATGGACCTCAAACACAGATTCAGATTACGATAATGACGGTTGTAAAGACCTCACTGAAGACAAGGATGATGACAATGATAACATTTGTGATTTTGGTTGGAATGAGGACTGGAATTGTATTTTATCCACTGCAGGTGTTGATTTGTGTCCAGAAAGCCACCCTACATTCTACTCCATATCATCTAACGATGGTGACCAAGATGGTTGTGAAGACAGGAATGAGGATGAGGATGATGATAACGACGGATTCCTCGACAAGCAAGACGATTGCCCAATCGATTATGGATTGAGTAACACAGGTAGATTGTTTGGATGTCCTGATTTTGATGAAGACGGTCACGCTGATAGTATTGATGAGTTCCCTAACGAGCCAACTCAGTGGTCTGATATAGACGAAGATGGTTATGGAGATGAATCCGAGGGATTGAATGGTGATGATTGCCTAACAGTATATGGTAACTCAACACAAGACCGTAGAGGTTGCTTAGATAGCGATGGAGACGGATGGTCTAATCCTGACTTTAATTGGAATGCCGCTGCAGGAGCTGATGCTTTCCCATTAGATGAAACTCAATACTTGGACCAAGATGGCGATGGCTACGGAGACACTACAACTGGGTTCGAGGCAGACGTTTGTCCTGAAACATTCGGCACATCTAATCAAGATAGATTTGGATGTCTTGACAGCGATGGTGACGGATGGTCCGACTCAGGTGACATGTTGCCCCAAGATAGCACTCAATATCTAGATACTGACGGTGATGGGTTCGGGGATTCTATGCAAGGAGATCTACCGGATAGTTGTCCAGAAGTATTTGGCCTATCGAATGAGCAACAGTATGGTTGCCCGGACACAGATGGTGATGGATGGGATGACATAGCAGACGTATATCCAGAAGACAGTACTCTTTGGTCCGATACCGATGGCGATACTTATGCAGACCAAACAGGCAGCGATATCTCTGATGATTGCCCAGAAGTTCAGGGTTCATCCTTCGAAGATCTAATCGGTTGCCCTGATTCTGATGGCGATGGCTGGTCTGATAAATCAGATGCATTCCCTAATGACGCATCAAGACATCTTGAAGTCGAAACATCAACAACCACACTGATAGCCATAATTGGAATAATAGTCATTGGAATATTAGCAACTGGTTTAGTATTGGTTAATAGAAGAAAAACCAAAGATGGATTTGATTCAAGTCCTGATTTAATAGCACCTCAGATAAATTCACCAGCAATATCCCCAACAGCACCACCTCTGCCACCAGAAGGTCTGCCAACTGGCTGGACAATGGAACAATGGGCTTGGTATGGAGAAGACTACCTTAGAGAACGCTGAGACTAGAGAGGCTTATGTCTGAAGTCATTATCGAGTCGACTATGGATTTGAGAGAACTTCGCAGTGAAGATATTTCTGAAATTTGGGAAATTAATGAACAAGGTTTGCCAGGTACTGGCAAGGTTAGCCATGAAGAAATCGAAGCGCTGCTTGACATTTCAGAAATAGCAATTGGAGTTTTTGATAGTAATAAATTATTGGGATTCGTCATCTGTCTGTTACCCGGAACAAATTATGCAAGTCTAAACTATTCATGGTTCAATAAAAAATATGATGAATTCATTTACGTTGACAGAATTGCAGTTTCACAAACATATCGTGACCAAAACATTGGTTCGATTATTTATCAAAAGGTAGTTGATTATTCAAAAGAGAATAACGTACCCATCGCTGCTGAAGTTAGCCTAAACCCTCCCAATCCGGGCTCTATGAGATTCCACTACAGGTTTGGCTTTACCGAAGTTGGCATTCTAGAACATGAATCTAAATCGGTAACAATGATGCTACGCCCGAGATAGTTCTAGTCTTCGAGCGCAACATCTCACCGTTGGCCTTTCTGCCATCTCGTATCAAGCGATACGTTCGACAGTCTCTGGAGTAATTCCTTCTTCAGGAGTCACTCTGTAAACCATGATAGATAGATTCTCAGGAGCGTTTCTGAATTTTGAAACGATCATTGATGTCTCGAAATCAGAACCTACTGTTCGGACCTTGAAATCACAAACCATGTCAGCAATTGCAGCCATTTCTTGTTTGATTGCAGGGGTTATTGTATCATTTGATACAGTGATGAATAGAATTCCGCGATTCAATTGAGTGTGAGCTTGCATCATCCTGAGCATAGCCACTACACGACTAGGGTCTTCTCTTTGCATGAAGAAGTCGAAGGAGTCGACTACTGCTCTGAAGTAAGGACCCATTGACATAATCTCATTTACCATTTCAGTTAAGAAATCCTGAGTGTCATCATCTACGAATCTGGTCTGAGCTAATCTCTGAATATCCGGTAGTTTGAACCCTTCTAATCGATAACGACTTGCAAGTAATTCTTTCTCTAATACTCTAGCGTTAAACTCTTCACCAAGAGTACGAACCGAAATATCCGTTGGCCAATTGTATTTCTTGAATACACGAGCGATTTCAAGTTGGCTTTCGTTAGTAGAAATTAGGATGGTATTGTCTGGCTCTTCTGCAGGTGAAGTAAATTGTTTAGCAAACAATTCAGAACCCGCACCAATGTCAGTAAAACCGATTACTAAGAATCCGCGAGGCACTCCTCCAAACATCGCATTGTCGAATTTTGGAACACCAAAACTGCCTACGCTACCGAAAAACTCCTCGTCTTCCAAATCAAATTTGACCTCTTTACTCATCTGAAAACATCTCCTTAGTGAATCACTACCTGTCCACGATCAATCAAGTCAGTACAGTAAAGGTCTAGATTTGAAAGTACCATCGGAGGTACTTGGTCGGGTACATTCAAAAGTACAGTTAATACCTCTCTTTGACGGAAAGTATTGATGAAAGTGTGAAGATATTCTGCAAGCATTCTCTCTTCATTGTATATGGCTAATGCGTTTACTGAATCTATCAATACAAAATTACGCTCTGTATTAGATATTCTAAGAGTATACAAAGTTCGAAGTAATACGCTTTCTAACATAATCGGGCTATCGACGAATGAAATGTTAGAGTATGGTACGTCTGTTCCACCAAGAATACCTGATGAGACCAGATCTACGAATTGGATATGTGAAACATCCACCCCTATCGCTTCGAAAGCCTCGATAATTTCTACCGCTCCCCTGGTTGCACAAATGTAAACTCCACCCATCTCAAACATTTGCATGAGAGGAATCATTGTAGATGCTGTAACCATAAATGCATTCGAGTTGCCGCAGCGGACTTGAACAGATGAATTGAGACTCACTTCTGTCAATTGCTCGGCAATCCTTTGGTCTAATTCAAACATAATCATGACCCCCATCGGCTAGTTTTGTCACTAACAGCTCCCCATTTCAGCATAGGGGTTAGCATTACTCCCAAAGGAGTTAGTTCGATTGCATGCTTAGCACGACTATGTGACGTACCTCTCATTTTTACGACCTGTAGGAACCTCAGAAGGTGACCCATTCTTTCAACGTCACCCATTACAATAATTCCATCCGCTATTGCTTCTTCAACACCGAATGATGACCAGTGAGCGTTCTCAGTAGCAGAGGTTATCTCCGAAATTAGAATTGTAGTACAACCTAATGTGGCTAGTTTCTTTCCTAGAGTGAATAAGAAATCACGAATCAATTGTTCACTCTTGATTTTGTAACAAAGTGTAGTTACCGAGTCGATTACAAGACGGGTCACTCCAATGGTGTTGACAATATCGACAATCGCCTTAATCAAAGCGTGAACATCGTCTAAATCGAACGATGCTTTGTCTAAACCTAACCATGAGTACAGTACATCCATGTCGAATACGTTGATTAGTCCACTATCGATCATATTCATATCAAAAAATGCATATTGACGGATATTCTCCAATAATTTCACACTTGGCTCTGTAGCCGTAAAATGCGCACATGCTTCCCCGGCTAAAGCGCCTCTAACCAAGAATTCCATGGCAAATGTGGTCTTTCCTGAACCACAGGTTCCAGCAGCGAGAACGGTGGACCCGTAAGGTATTCCACCCCGTAGAATTTCATCCATTCCATGTATACCCGTGATACAACGGTCGCGGCTGTATACTGTTTCCGGCTGCATGGCTAACAGTCGAGCCAAATCATCGCACTAAATGAACGATACGCACCAATCGCTCACACTTCGCCCGGCGTAGGAGATTGAGAAACATTCCAAGATGAAGATTTAGAAGGCTGCCCACCGTTCCAAACTATTGTATTGTTAGAAAGAATACCAGTACTAGGATTCCATTCGATTTTGCAGACCTGGCTTCCAACTCCTTCGTCGCCTTCAGCAAATAACATCCTAAGTCGACCTGAATTGTCATCAAGTCCATCCATTGAACCAACGCCAAGGAAGCCACTGGCTCCTAAATCATAGACCACGCTGGCATTACCTACTTCTTGAGACGCAGGGTCTCCAGTGAATATGGCTAGTTTACCACCTGGAATGACCCCTTCTTTATACAAATAATCGGTAGAACCGGCTGTACCACTTCGTTCAAATGACCAGCCTTTCAAGGAAATAGCAAACCCGTTTTTATTCTGAACTTCAATCCATTCAGGGCCACCATCAGCCGGTCTTGGTGAAATTTCCGTGATTCTCAACACCTTGGGTGCCTTACCCCCATCGTGAACCTCTAGACTGACTGAAATCACGTCAGAGCCACTAATGAATGTGCGGCTGGCAACTGAAGAAGTGCTGGCTGTGGAGCGATCTGAACCACCATCAAAGAGTTCCAGTCCAACTCTTGAAGAATTTGAAGATGATTCAACCTGTATAAGTAGCCTAACCTGTAAGTTATCAGCTAGCCCTAAGCCATTTGACATAGCCTCAATGCTGACATTAGATAATGCATCAACCCGTTCCAAATCAATAATTCCATTTGTAACAATGCCTGGCTGAAGCACCCCGTTATACAAATCAGAAACCGGCACCTCATGCCAGTCTTCAGTTGCATTAGCCTGGTCTCTAACACCGTCTACGTAAGGAACAAACCATCCTTTGCCATTTGTAAGGCGGTCTAAGCCATCAACTGCTGAACGGTCGACTAAATCGGTATATGGGTCATTACTACCTAATTCTAATTGAGCCAGAGACATGAAGGCGGTTAGTATCATTAAAAATAGGGTGAATGCTGAAAGAAATTCAACAACTGCTACAACTGCACCATCCTCTTCAGGAGAAGATTTGCGAGATTGTTGGGCACCCTGCATAACCTAGGGGGGGTGACCAAGAGTCATGAGGATGCCGCCCGTATTCAACACCAAGTCCCCAATACTGTAGATTCCGGCTTCAGTCACCGATTGATATTTGAGGGGCGGATGTTAGGACTACATGATGTCCAGCGCGTATGCTGAATCTAGCAGTACCTCAACAGGCCTGAGTATGGGCTTAGTTTCGTTGTTGTTATTGTCTGCATTTGGTGGTATTTTGCTTACACCTACTGCCTCTGCATCGGTAAGTGGTGATTACGAAATCACAGCTTCAATTTCACCATTACCGGGAGATTACATGACGGCATGGGACCCTATTTCTTTAGAAGTACAGATCACAAACTCTGGATTCTTTTACAACACAGAGTCTAGAATGATTGAATGGTTTATTTGTGAAGGCGTGAAGGATTCTGCCAGTTGCTATAACGACAGAGACGATTATGGCACAGCACCTATCGACCCAATCCCAGTTGGTCAAAGCATCAACCACACATTCCTGAAGATGTACAGTTCAGACGGAGAAGAGGGTGAATACACCGTGGTCTATAGATTCATAGATTCCGATAATAACGTCACAAATGATGTAGGAGTTTACAATTTCAATCTGGAGCAGAGCCTTGTTGACCTTTCATTTGAACCACAGGACATTACATCGCAATTAGATGACTTAGCGGTTCACAATGGCGATGTAATTCTAAATACAGATACCAATTATTCGATGAACGTAGACGGTGTTGTAACATCTTGTGGAGCATGTGGATTAGTTGCCGATATCGGTTGGATATTAACTGACTCTAATGGCATAGAAGTTGCAACAAATACCTTTCCTTATTCTGACCTGCCTTCGTGGGGTCAAAGTACATTCTCACGGGCGCTACCTCCTTTGAGTTATAATTTGGAAGGAACTTACACCCTAAACTATGGACTAATAAATTCAAGTGGAACTCCTTCTGGGGACATGAATTCGTACAATGACTTGCAAAGCATCGAAGTTACATTCGACGACACTGTCGATTTACAAATAACCTCTATGTCGCCTCTTAACGCACCTAACTCGGCCACATACTTTTATGGAAACGATAGCGTATCAGTGGTCGTTTCTAATTTAGGAAACCACACAGTTGTTGAACCATTGGTCAGATTTACTGTAATGGACTTGAGTGAGAATATAGAGTCCGTAGAAGACTGTAATCCATTAGAGATCGTACCTGGGAGTTCAGCCTCTTGCATATTCGACCTTAATCGTCTAGGTGACAAGAGACTCAAGGTATTTGTCAGCGAAGCTTTGACAGAAGGAACTGATGCTAAACCCTCGGATAATATTCTTAACGTCGTATCCGAAGTAATAGCCGGTGACATAAATCCAATTATTGAGCAAACTAATTTCTTTGCCACTTACAAAACAGCAGATTACATTACATTCTCTGCTAGAACCACTGCAACTGCAGCTCAGCCACTATCCTATTCATGGTGGTTAGGCGGAATGATAGAATTGGGCACAGGAAATGAAATCCAAGTTCCTGCGATTAATATTGGCCTGGGAGACCATTACATTTCGGTTAGGGCTGTTGACTCTTTAGGAACCATGGAATCCGCTACTTCTTTGATAACAGTCTTCAACAGCACTGATATTGGCGAGGGAGATTGGCTGAATGGTTCTGCAGTCACTAGGACACATGCTGAAGGAGATTCGGTTTACGACTATCCGATTCCAGGAGTTAGTTATTCGCCAGGAGAGGGACTAGAAGCCCTTCTTAGATTATCTGTGGATGTTTTGTCCACAACTGAAGAGCCTAATGCTGGAATGGATTGGATGGAGTTTGACATCAATATAACAAAACTTCTCCCAGATAACGTTCCAAGAGAATCGATTGCAGTTCACCAATTACTCGGATTTGAACAATTGGATTGGGATACATTAGATGGAGAAAATAGTTTCCAATTAATCGATAATGACACACTTAGAGTGCACGTTGTTGAAAATATGGATTTGCTTATCGTTGGAGAATTACCACCTCCGCAAATCGACTCAGGCGAACTGATTTTGACTAAGTTGCCTGACGGTAAAATGCAAATTGAATGGGACCCAACTGGAGATTTAACCAACCCTTATTTCGGAGGATGGCACATCTATCGAGTGACTAGTCCAATAACTGCATCTGCATATTTCCCTAATCCTAACGACATCTCTAGTGAATTCGTTTGGAGGGGATTGATGCAAGGGACACTCTCTGCGTCCCTTGAAGGTACAACTGACACGTGGATTGATGAACGTGAATTAGAGACCGGTATATGCGCATCATACGCTTTAATTCCAATCGATAGAGCAGCTGAAGCGAACTATATGCAAGCCAGAGTTTCAACAATTGACGGAAGTCCAGGATTAACTTGCGGAGATGCGATTGATCCTAGTTCCGAAGTAACAGGGATGAGTGCACAAGTGAATTACAACAATGATACTTCATGTCACAATTTGTACAAGGATTGGAATCGCTGCTATGAATTGACTTTATCATGGACATGGCCAAACCACGAACCAGATGGAAACATATCCTGGAACATCTACAGAATTGAGCAACAGCCAAACGATATTGATTTGAGATACATTGAACCAATAGCAACAGGGTTGGTGAACATACCTGGAGAAACCGGAACATTTACTGAAAATGGAACTGATTTCGAAGGAATAATGCCTTACAGAACATATTACTACATTTTGACACCACTAGACACGGTAGGTAATGAATACACATTCATCGACTATCCTTCAAACAATGTAGAGAGGGTATACATTGAGGACCAATACTGGGGCTACAACGAATATCGTGTACCTGAGCCTCCTGAACCGCCAGAGCCACCGTATGGAGTTGAGTGGTTTGGAGAATTAGAAGAATACATCGAAATAGAAAATTTCCAAATCGCAGGCATAGTAATGCTTCTGACTATAATGATCAACTTCATTGGGTTGCCATTAATTCTCAAGAAAAGAAAGAGGATGAAAAGGGTACTCGCTAAAAGAGCCGCTAATCAACCAGTAAATATGGATGAAGATTTCGAAGATTTCTTCAATTGATTTGAGTATAAATGACCGATGGTTCAACCGTCTGCTTTATCTCAAATAGTCAAGTGGGCCGATTACTGCGGCGATCGCATAGCCTGGCCATTGCGTCGGATTGCTAATCCGATGGGTCTTCCCACGGGGGTTCGAATCCCCCTCGTCGCGCCAACATTTCTACATCACTCGGCGTTCAGGACCTTTCGTTTAGACTGTACAGATTTTTTCCACTTAATCATCAACCAGTTGACAACAGGTACGATCAAGAAAAATCCGAATGTCCAATACCAAACTTGGGAAACCGGAACTGCGGCGATATATACGAAACCGATGAACATCCAAGCAAGATATCCTAGAGAACGCATAAAAGATGCGAACGCTGAAGGTAATCTTCCATCCGAATCTAATTCTTCATTTATGTCGATATTCCACACCGAAATAGCATACCACAAGGTAATCGCTCCCGAAAGGAAGGTCCAAGCTAAGGGGAGTCCATATTCTGGCCAAAAACAGGGCACTAATCCGATAGCGAATAGCATTATGCAGTACACTTTAGATTCTAGCAATGTCCTCTCTGAACCCTTTATGTCGGGCATCATTGGAACTCCTACTTTCTTGTATTCCCCACTTCGATAAAGTGCAAGAGCCCAAAAATGTGGTGGAGTCCAGAAGAAAATAAGAGCAAAAAGCATCCAAGGAATCGGTGAACCCAAATCAAACGGATTGAAATTATCAGGAATTGATTGGGCGGAAGCGACAATCCATCCAATAAGAGGAGGAGTTGAGCCGGCTATGCCCCCAATTACAATATTCTGAGGGGTACGTCTTTTTAGCCACATTGTGTAAATGAATACATAGAATAAAACAGAGAACAATGTCCAAAATACAGCCTTCCAATGGATTGGATAGAATATAGCACAACCGATTAGTGAGATTGTAATTCCAAATGTTAATGCGTGCCTAGGAGAGATATTACCTTCTGGAATTGGCCTAGTCCGTGTCCTAGACATTCCCACATCGATATCACGGTCATAAACCATGTTGATCGCATTGGAGCCGCCTGCAGCAAGAGTGCCTCCTAGAATCGTTATCAAAATTGCAAAAAGGGTTTCCATCCAAGTACGTTCTCCGGATAGGGCCCCACTTCTCACCATCAAATCGTGAGCTAAGATTGCACATACTGCAGTAATCTGTAGTAAGATTACTACTCGCAATTTCATCAACTGGAAATATATCGTTAGAAGACTGGGGTTTGAATCACTCATCTTCATCCCCTCCATGGCTCGATTGTAAGAGGATAAATCCAATTGAGGCGCATATAAAGCCGACCACGCCTATTACTAGGTGTAGAAGAGATAACTTTTCAGGAAAATCACCCATCTTAGCCCAAACGACGTACATTCCACCGATTAGCATATTCAGAAACCAGAAGCCAGTGGCTGCATCTAAAAAGTTGGAATATGCTTTGTTGGCGCCGGTTTCAGCGGTTTTCTCTCTAAGCCTCATTCCACCTAGTATCAATGCTAAGCCGACAACACCTGCACCTAAACGATGAACCATTTGCACTAATATGCCACTACTGTCCAAACTTGGAAGGAATTCACCCTGACATTTTGGCCAGCCATCAGGGAACCCTACTGAACACCCCTGGTTGCCATTTGGTGAAGATGAAACCCATGCACCCATTATCAAGAGTAAAAATATCGATGCTGTAAGAATTAGCAATCGCTTATATTCCGACTTTTTAAACTGGTTTGGAGATGAGAAAGTGGCCCAATCTGCCCCCTCTTTTTTCCTCATGTTTACGTACTGCCAGATTAGAATGAAGACGAATGAAGAGGCTAATCCTAGGTGTAGAGCTACCGACCAGTCTGCATTATCGAATTTTACCGTGACCGCACCCGCAATACCTTGAATTGTTAGTAAAATCCCTGTGAAAAAGGATACCTTTACAAGTCTGTCACCATATATTTCTTTCTTTTTCCAAATGATTAAGAAATTTGCTAAAACCGGTATTGCCATTAAACTAGCTAACAGGCGATGTACCCATTCTACGAAAATCTCGAATGTGGTGTATCGGTGGTCTTCACCTCGACTATCATATTCTTCTGTTTCGTCATACCATTCGCCCTGATCCTCAACAGATACATCGAATCCCCAGGTCCCGAAACATTGCGGCCAATCAGGACATGATTCTCCCGCATCATAGATACGAATAGTTCCACCAACCACAACAATCAGCATGGCCATTATGGCGACAGCCAAAGGCAATGTAGACGGGCGCCTGAACCATTCGGTTGCCATTAGTCATAGGGGGCCGTAGGCTCCCTTTTAACAAACCGGACTTCGTGGGCCGTCATGATGAGGAGAACCATTCTAGCCGCCCTTTTCACAATCGTTATGATGTTGCCCGGATATACGGGGGCTCATGGATTAGAAGGAGCACACTCAGAAGGATACATAGTAGATGTAATCGTATTAGATTTAGAGTGTGAAGAAAATCAAACATGTGCCTCACGTCCAAGCAATATAGTGGAATACTTTGGAGCAGACTGGTGTACTGAGTGCCCAGAGGTAGAGCAGCAGTTACAAGAAGATTCGAATAACTCCGCCCTCATATTGAGCCATAGGTCATCGTCCAGTGATGATTTTTGGTTGCAAGAATCCCGAGAGAGATTCCTCGATGTTTACGGGCTATGGGGCTATCCGACCCTAGCAATTGACGGGCATTATATTCTAGCAGGCCCCACACAATCACGAGAACTAGGCGCATTATTATCTGGTTCAATATCCAATTACACCGGCATTTCGAATGTTAGCCTAGAAAACGGTTCTTTGTATGTCGAGGGCGAATTTGATGGGAGAACTATCGATGTATGGACTGTGAACTCAACTACAAACCTAACCAATATGGCCGTTAGCCACACTAATTTGTCTGAAACCAATATTGTTGACACCGATGGAGAAAAATTAGTTATTGTTATTTCACAACCAGGATACATCGCTCTTGCATCTGGTTCTTCTATGCCTGCTAACGATTATGTCCCTGATGGAGGATTGGATTCTGTTGGTGACGATAGCCGTTCAGTAAAAGGTTCTACAGTCATTATAATCACAATATTGTTGATGATGATTACACTACCGGCTACGTTCCAATTGATACAGGTAATTCGTACTCCAGTGCATAAAGAAGAAGAATGAAAAAAATTCTTCATGGCGCAGGGTTCAATAACAGGGCGCCGGTCGCAAAACTCGCACGTACTGTGCATGAGGTATCCAGAATGGTAAAACCAATCCGCCCACATACCCGCTTTGAACGCGCTAGAATCATCGGCGCACGTGCTCTCCAGATAGGAATGGGCGCACCCCTAAACGCTCCTGAGGACGTTCTTCGTGAAGCGTTTAAGGAAGAATTAGTCTCCCTATACGGTCTTGAAGAAGCATCTTTACGCTTCGTTCTAGACCCTCTAAAGATTGCAATGTATGAGTATGATAATGAACTCATCCCAATCGACACTGACCCTCACGAGTGAGTTCAGAGAATTAATTTCCTGCGGCAAAGCCGTAGAAATCAGAATTTGTTGGATCATCTAATGCGTCGCGCTTGACCAACATAGTCCTAACAGCCCACAAATCGGTGAATATTCGATACTTCAGAGTCATATCTAGATAATCGACTCCACTTGAACCACCTGTACCCATTCTACGACCTATCATTCTCTCGACCATTCTGGCGTGATGGGAGCGGAATAACAACATCGATTGTTCCAAATCGACCATTGTGTCGATTAAACGTCTTGGCCAAGAGAGTAAAGGCAATTCTCTAAATGATTCAATGAAAAGTAAGCCTGCTCGTTCGGGTACAACCTTTCCATCTGGCAGCAAGAAATCTCTAGCTCCTTGAATCCCAGACTCTATTCTTGGACGAATTATCTCTTCGGTTCCATGGCCGATCTTTACCATGTGAGCAATTACCGACTCACCGTGCTCGGTCATCGCAGATAGGTGCCCGTCTACAAAATCTCGGAGTACGTCAATATCTCCAGATACGCCATTAACCGGAGTCCTTGCTAACCAACGAAGTAATACATCATTGAGAGAAGGAAGTTGATCGATTCGATTCATATTAGCCATTACTGAATCGCTTAGTTTACCTTCAGAGTGGAGTTTACGATTATGCTCCATAGGGTCCATACCTCCAATTCTCTGTTCGGCTTTCAAACCAAGAAGCATTTCTAAAGTTCTCATTTGCCAACTTTCAAATCCAGATGAAGTACCAAGTCTATCACGGAATGCTAGGAAGTCTTGAGGAGATAGTGTCTCCATGACCTTCCACTGTGAAGCCAAAAGACGAAAAATCTCGGCACATCTTTCGAGATGCCTAACGATTACAGGTATCTTCTTTTCATCAACTTCTGGAACATTCATTAAATTTAGAGCATCTTCTAACTCGCGGTTGATTTGTTTGAACCATAATTCAAATGCCTGGTGAACCACAATAAAATGCATCTCATGGTTCGACGGAGCTGGATTATGCCCTTCTGGGCCAGATTGTAGAGATAGTAATTCATCCAATTGGAGATAGTTGCCATAGGTCATACGGACGCCCGGGTTTTCACTGCTCATAATACCCCCAGAGAGGGGAGGGCTTGAAACCTTGACGGAAGAAAAACTTGCCATTGGAGAGCATTATTTTCAACCTCAAACATTTGATTTGATAGAGTATCGGGGTAACGGTCATTAATATGACACTGAAGCCGTCGGCATGGGCGTAGACATAGGACAGTTGCGAAATTGGCTAAAATCTTATGACTCTAAAGAAATCACAATCGCCGTGGTTGCATCACATTCATCGCTTCAAATACTTCACGGTGCACGTCAAGAAGGGTTCAGGACACTAGGAATTGCAGTTGGAGAAAACCGGCGTAGATTCTATTCCGCATTCCCTGGGGCTGAGCCTGACGAATGGCTAATGTTGGATAATTATAATCAAATGCTAGACCATGCAGAATGGTTTAGAGAAAACAATGTCATCGTCATACCACATGGCTCTCTTGTAGAATATCTCGGTAGTGAAAACTTCAAAGATTTGGAAGTACCTACATTTGGAAACCGAGGAATACTTCACTGGGAAAGTAGCAGAGCTCTTCAAAGAGAATGGTTAGAACAAGGTGGTTGCTCATTGCCTAAGGTAGTAGATGACCCTCACGACATAGACGGCCCTGTAATTGTAAAATATGCAGGAGCAAAAGGCGGAGAAGGATATTTCATTGCTAGAGATTACAGAGATTTCAAGAGAAATGTGAATCTTGATGAAGAGTTCACTATCCAAGAATACGTTTTGGGATGCAGATACTATCTTCACTTCTTCTTCGACCCAACTGCTGATGATGGATTCCAAGTTAGAGGCAAGGGTTCCAATGAAGGAAAGAACCTTGGTCGATTAGAATTGATGAGTATGGACCGCAGAGATGAGTCCAACGTCGATGAATTTTACAAATTAGGAAGTTTGCGAGATTTAAGAGAAATGAATCTAGAACCATCTTTTGTAGTAACTGGGAATCAACCTGTTGTAATTCGAGAAAGTCTGTTGCCTAGAGCCTTTGAAATGGCAGAAGGCACTGTAGCCGCATCTTTTGAGTTAGAAGAGGGCGCTAGAGGAATGATTGGAGCATTTTGCCTAGAAACAATTGTCACCGACAAATTAGAGTTTAGAGTATTCGAAATTAGCGCAAGGATTGTTGCAGGTTCAAACCCGTTTGTGGGAGGATCTCCTTACAGTGACATCAATGAACCATTCATGTCAACAGGAAGAAGAATTGCCCGCTCCATCAAAAAAGCCGTTGAGAACGATTGCTTAGACAGAATTCTGTCTTAATCAGTCATCCAGCAGTTCATCAAGAGCATCAGACATTTCATCGCTCAATTGCTCAGGCTCTTCAGAGCCATCCCATTCTCCGCTTGCCAAAGCTGCAAGTTTCGCTTTCGCTTCAGCAGCATTAGCAGCCCTTGTTTCAGGATTATCAAGAGTAAATTCACAAATTAACATGATTGGGTCTCCATTCGAAACCTCTCCTTCATATTCTTTGATTTCTCCGCCCTGGTTACAAATTACCTGGAATGCAGTAGGGTCTTTTGAACGACGCTTTTTGTGTTTCTTGTAATGGTGGACATATGCCTTGTAAGTACCACCTGGGGCCTTACCTTCTGCCCAAACAACATTCTCCACAGGCTTCTTTGATTCTGGCCTAACATTGGCATCAACATCGAGTTCTCCTCCGCATGCAGAATCTCTGTTCCCTCCATGTATTCTTTCACCAGAAGGACACACTACATGCAAATCTAAGTCATTGTAATTATTCCATATCAGCGAAATTTGGACATCAGATGACTTTGCACCTTCTCTTTCTAACCTCTCGGTCAATTCCTTCATCGCCTGCTGAGTTGCCTTTATCGACTCCAATTCATCTGCCTCATTAGCAACGATTTCAACAAGACGTTGCTCTTCTGCTTCTGCAAGTTCTATCTGACGATTCTCTTCGAGTTCTAATGCAAGTTTTTCTTCCTCAGCGATTCTTTCGGTTTCTTCTTCGATCAAAGCGACTTCTCTTTCTTCGATTGAACCCCTCTCTTCGGGTGCCTCAAGTTCGAATTCACAAACTAGCATAATCGGGTCGCCGAAAGACAATTCACCTTCATAGTGAGATATGTCGCCACCTGAATTGCAAACGATTCTGAACTTCGTTGGGTCTTTTGAACGGCGCTTGTTGTGTTTCTTGTAATGATGGACATAAACTTTGTAAGAACCAGGAGGTGCTTTGAAATCTGGCCAAACTATGTTTTCAACAGGTTTCTTGGTCTCTGGTCTGACGTTTGCATCGACATCGAGTTCTCCTCCACATTCAGATACCTTGTTTCCTCCATGGATTCTTTCTCCGGATGGGCATAGAACATGCAAATCCAAATCATTGTAATTATCCCACATTAGTGAAACTTGAACTTCTGAAGTTTTGGCGCCTTCTCTGTCTAGGCGCTCTTCCAACTCTTTGTCTGCCGCTTCAGAAGCCATCTGTGCTTCCATTTCATCAGACTCTTGTAATGCCTCGATTTCCAAGATTCGTTCTTCTTCGGCTTCAGCGAGTTCGATTTGACGCTCGGACTCACGTTCATCCGCAAGCCTCTTTTCTTCGGCTAATCGCTCAGCATCTCTCTCTTCGGCTAATTTCCTAGCCTCTTCTAATTCAGTCGCACGCTGTAAGTCGTATTCGGCTTTCTTTCGGGCTTCCTCTGCTTCGATTTCAGCCAATCTCGCCTCTTCTTCAGCGACCATTTTTTGGGCAGCACCTTCGGCTAAATGTCTTCTAGCTTCTTCCTCTGCGAGTAAGATTGCTCTCTCATCTCTACGCTTAGATGCAAGATGGCGTTCTATTTCGGCCAATTTACGGTCGAACTCATTGTGAGCCTGTGAAAAGTCAGGAGTGCCGCGACGAGAAATATCCTGCCCTTGAATCGACAAGGAACGAGTGCTACGGTCATCTTTACGCACTAACATGAACCAAATCCCAAAGAGAAAGGCGCCCCCTAAAAGCCCTATCATCAACCAAGAACCTAGGTCCATGAGCAGGGCTAATCCCAACTGGGACTTATTACCATCGCCTGTTAACATCGGTTCATGGTATCAAAAATAGAAGATTTAGTCTAATTTGAAAGATCTTTGACTTTATCGACCAAATTCATTTTCTTTATCCTCCACATGCCGAATGGAGTTAAAGCAACTGAAATCCCAATTACCACACCTGCGATAGTAATTATTGCACTAGGAGCGGGGGATATGGTGAAGTAAAACGCCCATTGAACCATTGAAGAAGCAAGTAATACTGTCCCAAAGTAAGCAAATACAGCGCCGAGAACTCCTCCGATTACACCTATTCCTAAATGTTCCCAGAACATCATCTTACCTAATTTGTTCATAGGAGCCCCAAGGACTCGAAGAGTTGCCAGTTCGGTATCTCGTTCTGCGAGATTCATCAAAAGAGTGTTGAAAAGTACCGCTACTGCGATTATTACGCCGAGGGATTCAATCGCATAGAAGAACTGTTTTTGTTGTTCTAACAATGTTTCAAAGGTGTTTATCGCGTCTGCTTTTTTAGTATACCCTACAGACAACTCAGCAAGCCCATCTAGAGATTTATCGTCATCTGAAAGTTGTATTAAGACCGAGGTTGATTCAATTCCGACCATTTGCGAGAGGTCCTCTCTGTAGAGATATATTGTACGAGAGATCTCGCCTTTTGTAATTCCAGAGATCTCAACTTCATATTGCATATTCCCTACGTAAATGGGCACCACATCTCCAGTATCCCATTCCAAGAATACCGAGGTTCCTTCATCGATTAAAACTTGCATTGTAGCGCTATCTCTAACTGGAATGTCCCCTTCCATGAGATCGACCATAATCATTGACCCACCATCACTAACTGTGGATATGTTATCCAATCCAAAAGCAGTTATTTCCCGATTATCATCTTCAAGGCCTATAGGGAAGTTTATCAAAAGTTCGTATTGACCACCATTCTCTTCGACCCACTCAACAATTGCATCCTCTCCCCCTGGAGAATTAGACGCTTGAACTTCCCAAGATTGTCTATCCTTGATACCGCCGATGAATGAATCTTCCATAGATTCTAACATGAACAACATTGAACCGAAAAGTAGCATCGATATACCGACTGCGAAGAAAGTAAATCCTACGCGCATTGGCTTGCGTAAGCTTGAACGGATTGAAAGTCCGACGGTAGTAGGAAGTGATGCAGTAAAACGTTGGAGTCTTCGAGATGATAATTTGACTTCGTGCTGGCCTCTAAATACCGCCAAGGGTTGTAGTCGGGATGCTTGCCACGCTGGTCTTAAACCAGCCAATAACACAATTACCATCGAAATTAGTACAACCTGAGTGATAAGAGAATTATCAACATCTGAACTAATAGGCAGCCCAATCATTTTCTCATATAATCCAAGCATACTGGGAGCGCCGAAATAGACACCGAGAAGCACACCAATCAGCGAACCGATTCCCCCAATCACAACTGGAGCGATGATGTAACCTGGCATGATTGACAACTTGGGTACTCCAAGGGTGCGTAGTACTGCTATTTCACGCGCTTGGGATTGAATCAACCTTTGTAAACTCAGGAAAATAGTGATCCCTGCTATTGCAGCAATCATTCCCGTCACATACGGGAATATTTTGACTGCGCCCTCTGCATCTGCCCTGAGGAATTCGACTGATTGCACTCCGGAACGGTCGTAAACACTTACTGGAACATCAGTTTCTAAAGACATTAATTCAGATAATTCGTCAATTACAAAGTTCAACTCTTTTCCTTCATCCACATCATCTGTTGATTGCAGGTCATAAGAAGGAGTTCCTTGGATATCTATCAAGATAAGATTCGATGAACCTTCACTGAAATTAGTTAATCTCTCTAGCCCTGATGCGGTCATATATCCTGTAGCAAAAGTCCCATCATCAGCAGGAAGAGACATTCCCTCCTGTGCATAAAAGAGATGTTGAGAATGAAAACCGATCCCTACAACTGTGTACATCATTCTATCTGAACCTGAACTGATTTCAACCTCATCGCCTAATTGTACATCAAGGTCGATTGCTATGTGGCTGTCGAGTACTATTTCATCGAATGATGAAGCAAGCTCACCTGAAGATAAATCACTGTCTTCAGGCATCCAGACCTTATCCACTAGACCTTCATCAATACCGTGCCATATTGCAGGAATTGCTGTTTCTTCGCTGCCCGAATCACTGTAAAACATGATTCCATCAACAACGAGTCTCTGCTCGCAAGTCTTCAGTTCATATTCCGAATCTGGCCAGTTTTGCGATATTGAATCACACAGGTTAGAAGATTCATTGGCGTCCCAAACTCCACTTGGATTATTTATCCAAATATCTGGAAGGTTCACCCCGCCTTCCCCATCATAAATATCATCATACAGATTTGTAGCAGCATTAGCATATGCACCGAATGAAATGCCAGCGAATACCCCCACTGCGACCATGAATACAACCGCTGACAACCTTAACTTTGTACGCCAAAGACTTCTTGCCAGTCTTTTATTCAGCAAATTAGATCTGCTGAATAATGTAACTAATGGGGCGAGTGGAGTTTTACTAAGCATATACTCACATCGTTAATTTCCAGTTGGTTCATCGGAAATGATTTTTCCACTATCCAATCTTATCACTCGAGTTGCATATTTTGTCAATTTTTCGTCATGAGTTACCATAATCGTAGTGATTTCTTCGGTTTCACAAGCCTTTACCAGGACTTCCATCACCATTGAAGAGGTATTAGAATCTAAATTACCGGTTAATTCATCGCCTAAGAGGAGTTTAGGGCTTTTAGCAAGGCTTCTGGCTATTGCGACTCTTTGCTGCTGTCCGCCACTAATCTCTGCTGGGAAACGGTCAATTTCATCTTCTAGGCCAACTAATTTGAGCAATTCTAAAGCCCTTTTTTTGTCTCTCCCTCCAGATAATTCTTGGATTAGAAGAAGGTTCTCCAAAACTGTCAAATCTTGTAACAAATTGAAAAATTGGAAAACGTATCCGATGTTTTCACGACGAAATGTTGTCATCTCTTCCGATTTTAGGCGAGGCACAGTTTTGCCATCAAAATCATACGTACCTTTAGTCGGACTATCCAATGCTGCTACACAATTCAATAGAGTGGTTTTTCCTGAACCAGAAGGACCCAGCAGTACTATTCTTTCGCCTTTTTCAACGGTTATGGACACTCCATCCAATGCTTTTACCACTTCAGATGCCATTTCATAATGGCGTTCCATTCCTTGAATATCGATAATAGGCATGCTATCGTTCGTCCCATTACAAATTAGTTTAAAATAAATCAGGTAGAATGCCCATGTTTTACATTCTTATATGACTGCTTCATAATTAGTTCATGCGCGAGGTTCAATTGCGGTGGTCACCAGAAACGGTTGCTCAATCAGATATTGGATTGATTACCAATGTTGCAAGAATGTATGAAGTTGTGGCCCATCTTGAAGTTACCAAAGATGGAGTACGTCAACTTGTAAAGGTTGATTTTCACGACGCTAAAGGGCCTGAAGACTTGCACAATATCCCATTCTTAAAAATGGAAGGAGCTATGGTTCCACATCCGCTTCCCGAAATTGGCGGTGAGGGATACATCGTAGTATGGAACAATCATCCACTTTCTGTTGCTGCGATTAATTTTGATAGTTTACACGTCATACCACCATATGTAATTGGAGAAGATGGCGTACAGATTACAATACGAGGACTTCCTGAAGGGGTTAGTGGATTCTTGAAAGCAGCTAGGATTATGCTTCCACCTGATAGTGTCAATGTAGTTGACATTGCCGAAATTGAAGATAGTATACGCCAAATACTGACGCCTAAGCAATTAGAAATCGCAGTTTTGGCTGTTGGGGCTGGATATTATGAAACACCGAGAAAAATTAGCAAGAAGGATTTGTCTCAACTATCGGAGATTCCTCGCTCAACCCTTCAAGAACATTTAGCAAAAGCGGAAGCAGCATTAGTGGAGTGGGCTGTGAAAACGCACCTCTCTAAATGAGAAAGTCTTGTCAATACCACACCCTCTGCCTGTAAACATGAGAGATATCGAATCGCTGTTACCAAATGGAAAAGGCGTTTGGATTCCAATTGATCACGGAGTCTCAGATTATCCAATTAAAGGATTAGAAAACCTTGAATCTTTGATTCAAAGCATATCACATGCTGATGCGATTGTCGCACAAAAAGGAGTGGTTTCCAGATATGCATCAATTGGTGCCAATATGGTATCTCATCTATCGGTTTCAACTAGACATGCAGGCTCAAGGTCTAGTGATAAAATACTAGTTGGTAGCGTTGAAGAGTCTTTGTCTCGAGGCGCCAAAGGTGTTAGCGTGCAAGTGAATATGGGTAGCCCTGATGAACCTGAAATGATTGAAAGACTCGGTGAAATCACTCAGGAATCACATTTCTTGAATTGCCCTGTTTTGGGAATGATTTACCCGCGAGGTGAAAATCTCAAAATTATGGATGGAGATGACACTCAAGGTGCAGCTCATGCAGCCAGATTGGCTTTTGAATTAGGGTGTGATGTTGTTAAAACCAAATGGACTGGGTCAATTGAGTCCTTCCGCAAAGTAACTTCTGCAGTTCCTATACCTGTATTGATTGCAGGCGGACCCGCTGGCTCGACGACGGAAGAAACTCTTACCATCGTATTACCAGGCAATGCAGGCTGGTGGAGGAGGGGTTTGTATGGGGCGCCAGTGTTTTTTCTCATGATAGCCCTTCAAAGATGGTTACTGCACTAAGGGCAATTGTTCACGACGGTGCTGAAGTTAAGCAGGCCATGGAAAATGCGGGATTGTGATTAAATGCAAATTTGGCTTGAATCAGGTATCCGTCAAGATGGTGTTGACCTCGTTGATGGGTGAAGATTTGCTAGTCGATGGGGCTGCTCTGTACATCGATAACCTCCAAGTCGGAAGGAAGGTTGATGTTAGCAATTCAGAGGGACAAGCCAAAGCCCGTGCATGGCTGGCAGCGTCGAATGGATTTTACTGGACTCTAGGTGAATGGAAGATGATTCCTATAGAGAATATTATCGCTGCTTGTGACGGAGGCCCAACTAAGGTTGCAGCAAGGATTTCTTCAGCGGAACAGGTACTTAGGCGCTGCCTTTGCATTACAAATTGGAGTCGATGCATTATTGGTTCCAGAAGAGATTCTACCAACTGCATTGATCGCCAAATCACAAGAGGGAGAAGTTGTAACTCCATATCCAAACACCTGAAAAGAACACCATTCAACCTTTCAAATTGAAGTTATTGAAGTAAGAGAAGGTGGAGTTGGAGACCGGGTTTGTGTTGATTTGACCTCAATGCTAGAACATGGTGAAGGCATGCTTGTTGGCTCTAGTTCTAATTCAATGGTACTGGTTCATGGTGAAACTGTAGAATCTGAATTTGTCCCAACTAGACCGTTCAGAGTTAATGCTGGAGCCGCACATTCCTATATCCTCAAGGCAGATGGCTCGACTTCTTATCTTATGTGAATTAAAAATGGGTGATGAAATTATGGTTCTTGAAGGCACTGGAGAGTCACCGTACTGCAACTGTTGGACGAATTAAAATCGAGAGGCGACCTTTCATTCTATTCAGATGGAGGGATGAAAACAATAATGAAGCAGGTACACTCCTTCAACAAGCGGAGACTGTTCGTCTCGTCACCTCATCTCTCGGACTCGTATCAATAACTCAACTTGTTGAAGGAACTAATTTGATGGGATGGAGTGATGGGATGGGACGTCACATTGGGATACCAATTACGGCAGAAGTCACTGAAAAATAGGGGGATCAAATGGCAGTTCTAGGAACCGGTAATGCAAATGGAGGATGTAGCCTCCTCCATGCCGCAGGACTGGGTTATGGCGCGTCATTAGCACTTAGATTTACCAGTAAAAGTGCGACTACTTAGATAAACAACCAAGAGAGAACTTTAGACGACCCTGATGGGCTGCTAAAAGCAGTTTTAGATTGTTGGAAAAATGTTGGACTGAAAGTTCCCGATGGCGACTTATATTGGTCTGTAAACTCAAAGGTTCCACCAAGGCAGGGTTTGAAATCAAGCGCTGCTGTTTCTGTCGCTGCGATAAAAGCGCTATGTGATGCTACTGATATTGAATTGGAAAATGCAGATATTGTCGATATTTCGGCAGCCGCTCAATTAGCAGCAGGAGTTTCACTAACTGGTAGTTATGATGATTCATGGGCTGCTACAGAAGGTGGATGGAAACTAATTGATTCCAATGCAGCAGATGCAAGATCGGGATTGCTATTGGAGGCAATAGGGCCATCTTCTGAGGACTGGACTGTGCTACTAGTCTTGAGAGGTGACCGTACTGAAAGGCCTAGAACTCGAGGATTTTACATTACATCAACAAGCATTCTCTCAAGCCCTTAATGCCGCTTGCAAGATGGCAAAGATTTAGTCGCTCTGACATTGAAATGGCAGAGGGGTAGTTGGAGCCCTAAATGATACAGATGGCAGAAGAATGACCAATGATGCATTCGTGAACGGTGCTAGGGCCGCTGGAATTAGTGGCTCAGGGCCTGCTATTGTCATCTTTGTTCCAGCCATAAGTAAACCATCAATTGAAAGAATAATCAGGTCGTATGAGAAACTTGCCTGATGTTGAAATTATCTGAGACATCTGTGAAAAATGCACAGTTCAATAATTTGGACGAAGAGTAATCACATTCTTCAATAGGACCCTGCTCAAACATTTTGATATTCATGCGCATGAGCCTAGGTGAAAACATGACAGTCACCCTTTTCGGGGAGTCTCATGGACCCGCAGTAGGCGCACTTATAGAAGGAATGCCTGCCAATAATGAGTTGGATTTAGACCAACTAATCTCTGACATGGTATCTCGCAGACCAGGTTCTGGACTTGCTAGTAAAAGAAAGGAAACAGATGATGTCGAAATTCTATCTGGAATAAATGGTGGGAAAACTACAGGAATGCCTATTCTTCTGTTGATAAGAAATCAGGATGTTCGTTCAAAGGATTATTCATTCTTACCATTTCAACCAAGACCTGGTCATGTTGATCATCCGATTAATATCAAGACTGAAGGGGCTGCTGATTTACGTGGAGGGGGCTCATTCTCAGCACGACTGACTGCAGGCCTAGTTGCCGCCTCTTCTATCTCAAGAAATATTATTCCAAAAGAATGGACGATTGATGCAACAGTTGGAGCATTAGGTGGCCTTGAAGGTGAAGAAGGTATTGCATTAGCAGAACAAGCCCGAAAAGATGGAGATTCGTTGGGTAGTAGAGTTGACTTAGTTATTTCTGGCCTTCCAGTTGGCTTAGGAGAGCCTTGGTTTGATGGACTTGAACCTGCTTTAGCAAGGGCTTTGATGGCAATACCTGCTGCAAGAGCAGTAGAGTTTGGCAGGGGAGTAAATGCTGGAGAAATGCGAGGGAGCGAACATAATGACAAATGGGGCGAAAACATGACCCTATCAGAAGAAGCAGATGGTGCATTGGGCGGAATGGCTAGTGGTGCCCCGATTCGTGTACGAGTTACTTTCAAACCCCCAAGTGGAATATCGTTACCGCAAGAAACATTCAATCAAATATCAGGAGATGATGGAGGAGTTAGCAATCAAAGGAAGGCATGACCCCGTAATCGCCCCCAGAGCAAGACCTGTTGTGGAAGCCGTTGCGAGATTGGTAATTGCAGACCTAGGAATTCAGGGAGGATACATTGATGGATGATTTTGTAGTTCACAAATTTGGTGGTTCTTGTTTGAGAGAAGGCGGTGACATCGATAGAATCGCTGAAATCATAAGCCGTATGCCTGGACGGCCTTTGGTCGTAGTATCCGCCTCTCTGGGGCATGACTGACAGGCTATTTCAGGGCTGCACGAGAGCCACAATACGCTGGACGTTTAGTTCAAGACCTTACCTCACAGCACCTTCTTTTTGCCCCAGGCCTTGATAGTGGTATTTTTAGTGAATTATTCAAGAAAGTTATCTCTGGGATTTCTAAAGAGTTAGTTAATCTTTCAAGTGGTGAATCCTCTGTTCGGTCTGAAAACCTGATACTGGCAGCCGGTGAAAGACTGAGTGCACTTGCTGTTGCACATCGTCTTCGTTCAATAGGGCTAGAGGCTCACCCCGTAGGTGCCGAGGATATTGGACTAAAACTGAAAGGCAGAGGACGAGCTAGTGAAATCGACATTCCGGCTTCAGAGAAACATTTAGACCGTGAAAAGTTAATTGGAATACCGATTCTAACTGGTTGGTTTGGAGAGGGAGAGGATGGAGATATAGCATTGCTTTCCCGTGGTGGTTCAGACCACTCAGCCGCTGCATTTGCGAATTTGGTGAATGCGTCAAAATTGATTTTATGGAAAGATGTTGATGGAATAAAGAGGTTAAATCCCCGATGGGGCATCGACACTCCATCGATTGGTTATCTAGGATATGGCCAGGCCGCTGAATTGGCATTGCATGGGACTCCTGTATTGCACCCCGCTACAGTTTCACCTCTCATCGAAGAAGGAATTCCTTTAGAAATAAGGAATATCAATAATCCAGTAATTGATGCACCTACTGTAATCGGTCCTGACATCGATATTTCATCAGCGATAGCAATCGGTTGCCAGCCAGGTGTTGCTATAATTACACAAGATGGGCCATTGAATAGTGAACTCCTATCGAGACTAGAACAACTCGATGTTCACCCTTGGTTAATGAATTCCAATCCAGAAGGAATGCGTTTGGTAGTTCCTACCCATCAGTTGCACTTTTTTGAAGACCTGATTCATGGGATGATAGAGTACAGGACTGCTATTATCTCAATAATTGGTGATTTCGATCTAAATATAATTGAACATGAAGTTATTTCTACAAATGAATATGGAACTAGAATTGTCATCGATACCGATGATTTGCCGAAATCCCTAACAGAGCTGTATCAGTC
The DNA here is from genome assembly GCA_949373075.1 of Candidatus Poseidoniaceae archaeon. Lineage (GTDB taxonomy): Archaea > Thermoplasmatota > Poseidoniia > Poseidoniales > Poseidoniaceae > MGIIa-K1. The sequence goes on from CASIBX010000024.1 coordinate 27,967, forward strand.
TTTGTTTTCTCGCCAAGACTGCAAGTGAGTTGGTAGGTCTAATATGAAAAGTCCTCCAACGATTATGAATACGAATAGTGTACCTAAAGCCACACCATATACTGAAATCAATTCAACTGATTCTTCCATTCTCGTAGCAGCCTGCTCGGAGAAGAGAGATATGAATGCTGGTAGGATTGTGTTAACTGAAAGCACAAGCATTGCAAGAGAGCCTGCGATCAATGGGTTGATTACAAGCGAACGGTGGTACTTTCCGATTATTTTCTTCACATTCATCACGTATACTTCACGAGTACGAATTGAAGTATCAAGCATACTGAATCTAAGAACGCCGTTTGATAATTCGAAATACATTACCAGAAGTACAGCGTAGATTACTACAAGTAATCGTGAGTAAGAATTCACTGTCTGCGAAGACCGAAACAATCTTGTGAAAGAGAAACTTTCGAAGAAGCGAATCGCATAACAGAAATGATAAACAGAACATAAGATCCGAGCATAAAGCGTGCATCTCTAGTCATTGTTCCCCAGAAACCAGTACCTACTGCACCGACTACAACCATCAGTTGAAGAATATTTGCTGCCGCCATTGAGCCGGTAACTGCAAACCAAATTGTACCAACTGCCGGTGTTACAATGTAGGTCAGCACACCTAAGGCGATCAAAACTCCATAGCATCCAAGTTGTAGGTTCTGAACCATTTTGTCAGCAGGTAGGAATTTCATCTTAGGAACCAGTGGTCCGCCTAGTAGGCTTTCGATGAAAGTAGGAATTTCAACTGTAGGAATTGCATCTTTTGGAATTTCTCCTGTAGAAGATGCTGTACCTGCAAGTTTTTTCCTTGAAGGTGCTGCTGAACGGACGGTCTTTACCGTCGTATAGATGCGCTGTGTCACCGGATCTTGATGCCATTCATTTCCCTCCTCAGAATCCTCTTGCACCCGCAAGTGCTGTAGATAGGAGCATATCTGGCTCCCAATCCATGATGTTGACTCCTAAACCTCGAAGTTCACTAATCAAAACATCTCTTTCAGTTTTCAGATACTTCGTACCCAGTTCGATCTAATCTCTTAGCATCGAATTCAAACTCTAGGCTAGAAGGTGATAGAACTGTAACGTCGAAATCACGAGCTCTGAAAGTCACGTAATGCGCTTACAATTGTTGGGTCATCTTCTAAATTAGACAGAACAATGATTGGACTTCCTTTGTTAATATGAGGTAAAATACGGTTAACTACGACTTGAAGTGGAATATTACCACGAGCCATAGCGCCAGCAAGTTTAGTCAAAATGACGTACAATTGTTTCTTTCCAGTATCACGGTCAACACTCACGACTTCATCGCTATAAGTAATCAAGCCAACAGAGTCACGACGTCCTAGGAAAAACTTAGCAAGACTAGCAGCAGCCCTAGTAGAATATACCAGAGCATTTCTGGAAACAGGTCCCGTCTCAGAAACAGCACGTGAATCGACAATCAGGATGATATCACTGACTGCATCTCTCTCACGTTCGTTTACCATCAACTTTCCACTTCTAGCATATGCTGACCAGTTAATTGCACGGAATGAATCTCCTTCGAAATACTCACGAAGTGAGTAGAACTCAGAACCAGGTCCTGGTTGGCGGATATTTACCGCACCAGTGAAAATCTTCGGTACACGGGATTTGACGAATGTATCTTTCAAATCTTCCATCTTCGGGAACACAAGGAAATCGTTGTAGACATGCAGTTCTTTTTCCTTGTGGAATAATCCGAATGGGTCTTGGACACGGACAGCTACCGGGCCAAGACTGTAGAATCCTCTGAGAGGACATTCAACTGTGTATTCAATGAAGGTTTCACGGCGTGGACCGAGTTCCATCAAAATGTAATTCGCACCATCTTTGATACGCATCACTTCTGGAACTCTATCACGTACTTCGAGAATCTTTCCTAACGCAGAATGATTTTGCATTCGTAAAGTCACTCCAACATCACCATCTTCGAAAATTCGAGCACTAGAGAGTTTTCGCATGGCAGAGACATTTGAAAGAGATACTCCTTCTTCACCCGACCATTCATCGGCACGTCGGCCACTGGCAGAAACGTCAGCGTGACCACCGAATAAGTGCAGCCCAAGTAAGGAATACAAAGATAACCACAGCTATGGTTACCAATTGAGAATTCCTCAATGTCAGACCAAGCAAATACATTGCTACTGCTAGTGATCCTAACATTGCACTTTTACGGCTCCACATGCTACGCACCTCTCTCTAATTATCGAATTAATCCAATCAAACGGTTGGAACTGGTACTTCACGTAGAATTGCTTGAACAACTTCTCCAGCCTCCAGACCTTTGATCTGGTGTTCTGGCTTCAAAATAATCCTGTGGGCGAGCGCTAATTCAGATACGGTCTTGATATCGTCAGGTGTGACGAAATCGCGACCACGAAGAGCAGCTGCTGCACGAGAGGTCTTCAGGAGAGCCTGAGAACCACGAGGCGAGGAACCGACGAGAACACGAGGATCTTCACGAGTTCTGGTTACAATCTCGACCATGTACATACGTAGAGCAGGGTCGACATAAACGTCTTCACATGCTTGTTGCATAGCGATTACACGCTGTGGGTCTGTGATAACGTCGACATCGACTGCATCCTTACCACGAGTAATACGACGGCGTAGAATTTCATCTTCGTCTGCACGGTCAGGATAACCGACACTCATCTTGAACATGAAACGGTCCAATTGCGCCTCAGGTAGAGGATAGGTACCTTCCTGTTCAACAGGGTTCTGGGTTGCCATAACAATGAATGGTGCTGGTAATTTGTGAGTGACTGTTCCGATAGTCACCTGCTTCTCCTGCATAGCCTCAAGCAAAGCTGCTTGGGTCTTAGGAGGAGCACGGTTAATCTCGTCAGCAAGTAACAGGTTACAGAATAGTGGACCTGGCTTGAAGGTGAATTCTCCCTTCTTTGCATCGTAGATGTTCGTACCGGTGATATCTGCAGGTAGCAAATCCGGGGTAAACTGAACACGCTTGAAGTCACAACCCAACGCATCTGCGAAGGTGTTGGTCATCAATGTCTTAGCAAGTCCTGGATAATCTTCGAACAGTAGGTTACCGTTCGAGAGAATATTGATCAGTACATTGTCAATAACGTGTGCCTTACCGATAATTACCTTCTGGACTTCGGCGCTTATCGCTTGCGATAAGGCTCCGACGGCCTGAAGGCGTTCACGGACTTCTGGGCTACTCTGGTGTCTAGGCTGTGCCTGTGCCGGGGCTGGTGCTGCTGGGGCAGGTGCTGCAGGGGCAGGGGCCGGTGCTGCTGCTACTGGCATAGGTGCCGGTGCTACAGGTGCAGGCGCTGGTGGCGCTGCGTGGGCCATTGCCGGTGCTGGCGGTGCTGCTGGTGCAGGTGGTGCCGGCGCAGGGGGGGCTGCGGGTGCTGGGGGTGCTGGCTGCATGTCTTGTTACCTCCTTGGGTTACTTTCCCCAACGACGAATCTGCTGCAATAGTTGCCTCAGTTCTTCGTTGGAATAGGATCTCTGTTGTGAATACAACAGTTCAATCAGGCGTGGGTCCTTGACTAAGGACTGAACTTCGCCTGGTGTTTTTCTGGCCATTTCATCACGGGTCAGGTCGCTAAATTGCCGTACTTTAGCCATTAAGGCCTCTCTTACGCGCTTTAAGTATAGATTAGGGTCAACTTTGTTTGGCCTCTCTCTAAATCTTGTGAGGTCGAATACATGACGCCAGTTTTCTTTCTCTGGTACAACCATGATTGCAATAGAAAGAAGTGCCATTAAATTTAGTACGATTAACCACTTCAGCAAAGTGTCACTGGTTAGCATTACTATAGCTCCCATGGCTTCAGTGAACGGAGAAGACATTGCAGAGGTTACGTGACGTGATTCATCGAATACAATGTAAAACTCCTTGTTGTTACGAGTAACTGTAAGGGAGATTTCGTCGTTTTCGTGTTCCATCATGTCATGCACTAATGCGACAAAGTAGTCTTCATTGCCATTCCAATCGGTACCAGTGTTATCCGGAGATGAGAGTAATGAATCCCAGCATGACCTTTCGCCATAGAATCCTGAATCGCATTGCTGCTTACCGGTTACTTCTGCATCTGCTTTATCCCATAAATGGTTAGCAAATACTGAGTGGTCTGAGATAAATACTATACTCCCAGTTACGTCAACTTCGCCTTCTTTGACTCCTTTGACTTGATCGATTACTTCGATTCCAGGGTAATCCATTCTGATGATTAATCCAGTATTATTTCCACCGAGAATAGGATTGTTTTTGTCATTTGCATCCAGATTCTCTCTTGCGATAAAGGCGGAGCCTGAAGCGTGAGCTAATACTTTGACATTTCGAGAAGGGTCATCGTTGTCGAGTACTTGAATTGCAGTAGGCCTATGAAATAAAACAGGTAATGCGCAATCGGTATACTCATTACTTGAGAGATTAGAATCACTGCAGTATGGTCTCCTGTCGAATTCGTCATCCCATACCTTGTTCACACCGGCTACCGCCCAAAGTTTCCTAGAATCTGCACTCTCCTGCTCCCCGGTAGGACTTGTAACTTCATAGAACCGATTTGGGTCTACAACTGGGGCATCGAAAAACTTGACATCGAATTTATCTGCAACGGTTTGAGCGTTTGTAGAGTTTGCAGCAATTATCACCTTTCCGCCCTTTTCTGTTACGAAATCATGAATTGCTTCAGCCTCTGAATTATCAAAGGGTTTCTCAGGAGCGGCTATGACTAGCATAGTTCGATGGGGCTCTCTCCAATCATTTACTAACATTGGAGTCGACATTGTGTTAGCGATAACATATCTTTGCCCATCTTCGCCGAGATCTGAGCGCATTGAGGATATTTGTTGATATTGAAGAGTAGTGTCACCATCTGTGACATATGCGGAGTATACAGTTTCTTTACCAGCAGATGTGACAACGATGATTGTTGTCGATAAGAGCATAGCAGTGACGAAACCAATCAGCAGCCAAGTTTCTAACTTGACCCCTGTTGCCTCTTCTTCTGCCATTTCTAGTCACCTCAAAATCGGTTGCGGACAAACGCAACATATTCCGCAACTTCACTCCACTCATATAGATTATCGTGGCTTGCTCAATTTGACATTAGAAGTATCATTGGAGATGCGGGAATATCATCCCCGAATACCAGCGCATTATGGGTTAATTGCGACGAATAACGGCAGATAATACTAATGTTAAAAGACATAAAAGTGACGAAATGGCAGGGAGTGAAGTGTCCTTTACCTCAAAATCAGAAGTTTCAGTTGTTGATTCACCCTCGTCCTCATCGTCTACTTTCACATCAGGTGCTTCCACCACAAATTCAACTTCCCCAGTGTAAGAAATACCGTTACCCTCACTGGTGACTGAAACTATGAATTTACAGGTTTTGTCAGGATGACTCGATGGTGCTGATAATTTGACTGAACCCTTCTTCGTACTGCTAGAATCTGTGGGTGAGATTACAGTTCCAGCTTCGAGTCCTGAATCTTTAGCGTCAAAATTCATCTGAGGGCATCCTCTAAAAGACATGTCAATTTTTGATATTGCATCATCTGCATTTCCAGTCAACCCGACTATTACATCAATTGTTTCGTAGGTGCCTGCGTTTATCTTTGGACCTTTACCATTTGAAACCGGTTCAAATGTAACTTCAAGCCCGTAAATAGAAGAAGGTTGGATTTTCTGTGAGATTTCTTGGCTACTTTGTTCTTGGTCTGCAACATAATTTGTTGCTGTAAAATCCACTGTGGTCAGGTAGCCCCCACTATTAACGCTCCACAATGCACAAGAAGTTTGACAAGAAATTTTTAACTCGAAACTTTCGTTTGAGTTAGCAGGGATAGAAACCTTGCCGGGATCGTCTACCTGGACCGGTTCGAACGTCTCTCCAAATCCTGTTTCAAAATCCACTTCGATAGGTATCAGATATGTATTCTCAATCCAAAATTCAAGAATTAGTTCAAATGCATAAGTATCTGGATCTAATTCAAAGATAACAACATTCTCTTCACTTTCCCAACCGATTTCCCAACCAGGAGGTTCTGCTTCTGGGATTTGAGCAGTGGATGCCGGAACTAAAGCAATCATCAATAAGATTACTACTACAATTCTCTTCATTTTCATTCCTCACATGCTCTTTTGACAAGCACCTTGATCATATTTCTACGATACCTAGGTGGTAGTGAAGTGTTATTCACTGGTTTAGTTGACTTGTATATCGCATCACAAATCGCTTTGACATCGCCATTAGCACTAGCAACTTCTTCGTCGTGGCGGCGAGGGATGCTTTCCAAAGCAGTAGTAGCTACACGTAAGGTGCCTCTATCTCCTTTCTTCCATGCAGCCGCTGCACCTGCTTCAGGGAAATCCCATGATTCTCTAACACGTAGTTTGCGATAGGAGCCAGTCCAATCAGCAATGTCTTCTGGAAGAGTAATTTTGAGCATGAATTCTCCTGGCTCGAGAATATTCCTAGTCATACCATCTAGTTGGTAGAAGTCGTGTAGAAGAACAGACCTTTCTCCTTTAGGACCAATTAGGTGAACTGTTGCATTTAGTACCATCAAATTTGGTGCGATGTCTCCCTGATAAGTAGCAACACACAATGTATTTTGATTCGGAATCACTCTACAATCTGAACCCGTACCGCAATCACACTTGTGGCACCAATCGATACTACTCCTCCATTCTTCAGTCTGATTAAACCAGAAACATCTGGTATCCAAACACAAATTACCACCCAAAGTAGCATTCCTTCGGATTAAAGAGGATGCTACTTTGCTTGCTGCTTCGGCGACTAATGGATGGACGCTGTCGCTTTCTGAAATGTTGCTTAGCCTAGCCATGCAACCTATTTCTGTCATTGAAATTGTATCAATTCCTGCTATCTTAGTTAGCGAAATAACATGTGGCTTGGTATTGATGTGCCATTTGTAATTTGGAATCAGGTCAGTTCCACCTGCAATCCAATCAAATTCATCACCTGAACTCAACAAATCTGCAGCGATGGCACATGCCTCTTCCACTGTGTTAGGAAGGTGTAATTCAAAAGGAGGCATTAGCATTACTTACCATCCTCCATTTTCCTTTGCTCGATTTTGGTCCAAGCGCTACCTGCAAGTCCAAGACTCTCTAATTGATCAGAGTCAGGTCTAACCGATATCTTCCAATCCCCATCCTGCTCTTCAGGAGGAATTGATGGGTCAAATCCGAATAACACTCCATTGATGTAAGGGTCAGTATCTTCGGACCTCTGTCGGCGCCCATCTCGATTATTGTGTTCAGCAGAACGCTTTGCTATCTTTGCTTGAAGTTCAGAGAAATCAATACGAGGGACTGGCAAGTCTTGCGAATCCGCAAGATCTTCCCTCTTCATTTTCTTAGCAATAGCCGCCCATACCTTATCAGGAGTTAGTGGAAGGTCATTGATTCTAATTCCAATCGCATCATAAACAGCATTTACAACAGCCGGCAGAATGGGTAGAAGTGGCCCCTCTCCAGCCTCTTTAGCTCCGAAAGGCCCTTCTGGATCGCAGGACTCGATGATAATTGGAGTGACATTAGGCATTTCATGGACACTTGGAATCTTATAATCCAGTAAATTCGGGTTCTGGAGGTGTCCTGTCCTACCATACACCATTTGTTCAGACAGAACTTGCCCCAGTCCCATATGGCAGGAGCCAATAATTTGGCCTTCAACCGCTAGTGGATTCAGTGCTTTACCACAATCGTGGGCAGCCCAGACATCTGTACACTTGATTAGACCTGTATCCACATCAACTTCGACTTCTGCTACGTATGCTGAGAACGAATATGCTGGTGCAAGTCCAGCAGCCGCACCTTTGTGCACTCCACCCATTGGAGGAGTTCTATATGCTCCGCTAGCAATTAATGCACCCTTGTCTTCTTGCGATTTGTGAAGTGCTTGAAGATACGACATTCCAATCGCAGGGTCTCTCTTGCTGTAGATACGCCTATCGTTTAGAACCAAATATTCCGCTGGCATTTCCAATATTTCGCTGGCTGCATTCAATAATTGTTCACGGATTTCTAAAGCGGCTGTTATTGCAGCATTAGCATTCATGAAAGTTACACGGGATGAGTAAGAACCCAAATCCACAGGACTAGTATCGCTTTCATGAGAACGAACGTGAATCATTTCCAATGGTAGAGCCAATACCTCGGCTACAACCTGTGCAATTGCAGTGGTAGAACCTTGTCCGATATCAGCAGCTCCTGTGTGAACTGTTACTCCCCCGTCCATGTCGATTTGAATATGAACCGTAGCGTGAGGGAACTTGTTTGGGTCCCAGTGTATTGGTAACCCAGAACCTGAGATGAAGAAACCACAACCTATTCCAATGCCTTTGCCCAACGGTAATTGCCTAAACTTAGAATCCCAATCACTACCTTCACGAACTCGCTCTAATGCTTGACGCATTCCATTCGAAGTAATTCTGAAACCGGTTATCGTTTTCGAATGAGGAGGCAATAAATTTGCAAGACGTAAATCGATTGGGTCGACTTGTAATTTTTCAGCCAAGTCGTCCATACCCACTTCGATTGCACAACGAGTATTCACCGCACCATGGCCACGCATTGCGCCGCTTGCAGGTTTGTTTGTCCAAACACGGGCACCGGTATAGTGGAAAGAGCCTAATTCGTAAGGAGCGGTTGCTAATACTCCATTGTAATAAGAAGTGACGTGACCAAAGGAAGCGAAACCTCCACCATCGATCAGTGCGTCGATTTCAAACCCAGATATTCTGGCATCATCATCAGCAAACATCTGAACTTCAATATGAGATGGATGACGGCCTCTATTGACCCAGAAAACCTCTTCTCTGTCGAAGGTTATTCTTACTGGACGACCTGCTTTCCGGGCTAGAATAGCAGCACACATCTCGTGAGGGAATGGGTCGGATTTACCACCGAATCCACCACCTACAAATGTACGAATGACATTTACTTGGTGCATTGGAACATCCAAAACTGTCGCTAAAGCTCTGTGCGCATAGTGAGGAACTTGTTGTGGCGTGTATAATTGGAGGCGCCCATTAGGGTCCCAATGGGCAACAACAGCATGAGGTTCTGTGAATCCATGGTTTACGCCCATAAATTTCCATTTCCCGTGGTGTGTTGCTCGCGCTTGTTCTAATTTTGAGCGGTCTCCGAACTCCTGGAATACTCTTTTCTGGACATTGGTTGAGCCAATATGATATTTCCCGCGCCAATGGATAGGGTCGTCTACGTCTAACAGGCCCTTTTTCGGGTCATGTACTGCGTCTAGAACTTCATATTCAACTTCGATTAATGCAGCGGCCTCTCTTGCAGTAGCCTCGTCGATTGCTGCAACACATGCAACTAGATCCCCAACATGTCTGACCTTTTCTACTGCCATTGCATGTTCATCTTTTGTCACCGGTAATACTCCGAACCGTTGAGGTGCATCTTCACCGGTCGAGACTGCTAACACTCCCGGCAATGCTTCTGCTTTGGAAGTATCAATACTCTTTACTTTAGCATAATGATGAGGAGAGCGGACTATTCTGCCAATAATCTCGTTGGCTAGCCTTACATCATCACCATACCAAGCCTGGCCTGTAACTTTCGCATTACCGTCAACTAGAGGAGTTCTTTTTCCAACAGTGGTACCAGTGCGGTACTTGTCATGTTGATGATGCCCAGCGGGCTGGGCTTCTTTTCCGCCTTCTACTTCAGGAATGAAATCAAGGTCCCTCTCTGCCATTTCGGGCCTAGAACCCCCCGAGCCAGGGGGATTGAAACTCATCTTTCCAGCCACTCTCTTACCATCAACGCGTACATCAGTACTGCTTCCCGGTTGTTGAACATAGCCATCAGTCATCATAACACCTCGTTTTGATTAATCTGGACCTGACGGGTGGGGGTCTGAATGAGCATCACTTGCTGGGTTTGCAGGAGATTCATCTCCGCGGTGTATAGCAGCAGCAGCCTGTATAGATTGAATGATTTGTTGATAACCGGTGCATCGGCAAAGGTTTCCTTCAATGGCCGTAGCAATTTCTGAATCTGTAGGATTTTGATTTTTGTCCAACAAGGCTTGGGACGAAATCAAAAAGCCAGGAGTGCAAAAACCACATTGAGAGCCACCGCATTCAGCGAAGCATTGCTGTATAGGAGCCAAATGGGCACCATTGGACAAACCTTCGACAGAGATTATGTCGCTACCTGCGCACTCGTTTGCCATAGTCAGGCATGAAAGACGAGGTTCACCGTCGATTAAAACAGCACAGCAACCGCATGTCCCCATGTCGCATCCCCGTTTGACTCCGAGGCATCCGACTTTGTCTCTTAGAACATCTAAAAGGATTGCATTGGAAGGCGCAAGTATCTCTTGAGCACGCCCATTGACCTTAGCACGCCAGACATTATTTGGCGCAATCGGTATCATTGAAACATGTTCTTCACCTACCATAAAGACGCCACCTATCCACGGGAAGGTGAATCACCCTTTCAGCATTGGCACGAGCGAGCATAGTTTTTTCTAACAAAAAATAGCATTTACCCGCTATAATTTTATTATTCTCTTTGGGATACTGCGGTGAAATCTTCCATTCCCGCAAGAGGTTCAACCCAATCGTCATCGCCCGGTAGGACAAGATTGTCTCCGATTTTCACTAAATCCACTGCCAATTTACTCTGTTCGTCACATAATTTGTCCCAATCAAAGGAGGGATTACGCCACATTACCCAAAGCCTCATTCTCCTCCAAGCAATAGTCGCTTTTGATTGGAGCTTTATCTGTAATTTACCAGCCATTGGCATCCACCATAATAGCAATGGGAAAACAGCATAACTTGGTACTGCGAACAGAAATTCCAAAATCACACTATATTCTGCAAATTTCGCTAATGGGCTGCCATCAGAGGTTAGAGTCCATGTGAAAGCCCATGCCGTGATAGCCCACCAGATTGGATAGGCTACAAAGGACATGTACAATTTCATTGCACCGCGTCTAGACTGACTTAGTTTTGTGCTGATTAACCAGTCGCCGGCAACTACAGCCAAAAAGGGAGGTAATGAACCAATTATAGCACTCAAGGTCACGAAACCCAGCATGAAAGACCAAGCAAAACACAGCCACCAAATGGATATCAGGAATCCCTTGTTTGTCACAGATTTTGGCCTAGTATCAATATACCTTGGTTTGAGGCTGAAGGATTCCAATTTTGACATATGCTCCTTAGTTCGGTTCTCCAATAATTTACAACTTTCAGGGTTTTCTTTAGCAAACCATTCCCAAGCCGCTCTGACCCTTCTAGCGCCTAGAACCTCTTCCCCATAACTCCCTCTTTGTTTTAAATCCGGATTTTTCCGCAACCTTTCAGCACGAATTATAGAACGAGCTTTCCAAATCAATACACGGTCTTGCCAATTATCGCTGGAATGTGATGCTCGAGATATTTCGCTCGAGATTATAGAACTTAATTCATCGATTGTGCCCGTAATTTCAATCGGCCTTTCGATTGTTAAGGCAACTCTTTCTCTGAAGTAATATTTACGGCTGTAATGGATTCCAACAGGCACAATTACCGGCTTATTCTCTCCTGCTAATTCGGCTGATCGCAAGGCTATTTTTGCTGCACAATCTCGTATTTGTTTGGGTTTAGGAGATTCATGAGACTCACCTTCTGGAAATACGATTACGCTTGCACCATTTGCAACTTGATTTGCGATTAGGTCTAACTCTGATTCGTCATCAATCATGCCATCGAAATAAATTTGTTCCCCGGGGATCAGACCCTTAGTGAGCATTTTATCATATAATCCCCCGGGGTGCCATGAAACCATGACAGAACCTCTGTCTTTGGGAAGGTTTTCGTTATCAATCACACTAATTTCTCGAAACCAAGTGGACATCAGAGTTCGGTTGAACCAATTCTGAATCCCCATTACCCATCCTACCGTACAAGGGGTTTTCACATCTCGCCCGGCTTAACACAAAACAAGAGGGTTCAAACAGTATCGCTCAGTCGCGCGGAGCGCGGTGAAGATATGAACAACTACAAGCGAATTTTCTGTTTATTTGGCTTAGCAATATTATTGGCTCCATTAGCGGTTGCAACTGTTCCTATTTCATCACCTACTGATGATGATGATGAACCACTCGGATGGTGGACTGAGACTACTGTTGACCGTAATCAGAACAAAATAGGCGATATGGTAGAACTTCATATTGATAATCCCGTTTTCTTGGATGAAGCCAACACTCTCCCGCTAATTATTGACTTCCATTATACACCTGGCCAAGATGACATCGATATGTTGGAGCGAAATGTCGATTACGAACACCAATTCCTTCTACACGGTATCGATGCACTTGCAGGTAGAGTCCCAGTTACTGAATTGCTAACCCTCAGAGAACTGCCTGGTGTTGTAATGATTGAACTAGATGGCATTCTTACAATCGCTAATGCAGATGCACGTGCTGGGCACGGAGTCGGCATGACCTTCGAAGAAACCGGCTATGACGGTTCAGGAGCGACTGTAGCGATTATTGACACAGGATTAGATGGAAATCACACTAGCCTAGATGACCAAGATGATGACCCTATGACCAACGACCCTAAGATTCTAGCATTCTATGATGCAGTAAATAATCCAGGAAATACCAACGGTACTGATTTCCCTTACGATGACCAAGGACACGGCTCTCATTGTGGTGGAACAACTGCGGGAACTGGAGCGCCTGACTACGTTCACGTAGGTATGGCACCACAAGCACATCTAGTTGGAGTGAAAGTTCTCGATGCAGAAGGCTCAGGTTCTTTCGCTGGAGTAATGGCTGGCATGCAATGGACAATTGATACCATGCACAAATACAACACAAGAGCTGCATCAATGAGCCTTGGTGGCCCCGGACCAATCGAATGGACCTCATCTGAGGAAGATAGTGTAAACCGCCAAGGGAATGAGATGGTGCGAGCAGGAATTGCTCTGTTCATTGCAGCAGGAAACTCAGCCGGACCAGGGACTATAGGCACACCCGGTTCAGCTGAAGACGTAATTACTGTAGGTGCACTTGACAAGGACACAACCATCGCTGAGTACAGTAGCGAGGGGCCAACTGAAGAATTCCGCATTAAGCCTAACATCGCTTACATGGGCAGCAACATCATGTCTGTCGAAGCAAACTCTGTAGACCAATACACCGGAATGAGTGGTACTAGTATGGCCACGCCTGGTGCTGCTGGAGTTGGAGCATTGATGCTACAGGCTAACCCTGACCTTTCTCCTTTTGACATCCGCAATATTCTGCAGGAAACCGCCACTTATCGTTGGTGTAGTTACCCCCTTAGTCCAGAAGAAGTTGCATTGGCAGGAAACCAGCCTTGTGCTGAAGATTTGATTCCAAAGAATCGTCAAAACAATGTTTACGGCCATGGCCATGTCAATGCTCTAGAATCTGTTATTGAGGCTGCTGAATATCAACAACAATGGAGTTTCAATAGTAATATTTCACTTGCAGTAACAAATTCCCTCAACATGAATGGCCACGTCCACCTTGGGCCTGGAGATTCTATCGAAGTGCAACTAAGTCAAGGACTAGATACTGTTCAATGGATGAGTAATGACTTGAGAGACTCTTGGTCAAATATTCATTCCTATGACCATGGCAACTCAGTTACCCTCGATTACATCGACATCGTACATGAACTCGAGCACCTTCCAGGCACTGCCCTTGAAGGGAACCACACGCTCTCGCTGAGAGGATTGGAAGGCACCAGTTCTAGCCCTTTGATATCCATAGACATCATGTTAAGTGAAAATATACCTATCACAGATCCTGCTGAGTCTTCAACCAATGTGGTACTGTATGGCTCCATAATTGCTGCAATAATACTTGCTATGATTCTTTTAGCAGTGGTTCTAAAAGGCGACTACAAAGAAGAAATGCCATCGAATGGCGAAAGCAAGGAAGTACTTGTGGATGCTGAAATTGTCGAATAAAAGCGATTCAAAAGGCGGTTTACCGGCTCAACATTGAAAAGCCGTTAGATTGAATTGATACCGAGAACCATGGCTAATGCACCGCCCAGACCACAAAGGCCGACTACATCAAAGACACTTTCTGCAAGGATAGGAACCCTTAGCGCCAACCCTGCTTCACCAGCCGTTAAGATGGGTACTGTGGGTGCACCACCTGCTAATGCGGTAGACCTAGGAATGCAGAAATTCGCACAATTGATTCTATTTGGAATTGCAATGATTGCCATTTGGGCGGGATTTACTATCCATTGCATTTGGAGGAGATGAACAGACACAAGCTAATTTCCTCGTTTTGGGAATTGGAGGATTACTGTCTGGAAGTATGGCGATAGGCTTGGTTGAGTTCCAGCGTAGAAAGGGTGGTAATGAATTACAAAATGTCCATGACTACATGTTGGGTGTTTCCTTTTTCTTCCTAGCAGTTGGAACACTATGGGGCACAAGATGGTTAATCGGATTCCTTGCGGAGCAAGGTTTTGATTGGTTGATTGTTGCTGGAACAGACCCCACTAGTACTGAGTGGATTCCTTCTGCTAATGCCATCTACCTTCAGATGACGGCTACATTATTCCTCGCTTTAGCACAGACAGCATACCTGATGCGTCTGAAAGGGGTCACAACTTTCAGTTGGTCAGTAGCAACTTTCACACCTTTGGTAGTGGCTCTGATTGGCTCAAGTATCTGGATGAATTGGTCTAACGATATTGTGTCATGGGAACTTGGTATTGCAATGATTTCTTTGACTTCTCTTTCAATGTGGCTTTCATTACGTGCCAATAGTGGAATAATTTTCGCAGTTGTAGCAGTAACATCAGGATTGGTTCCTTTGTTGTACGAGTATAACAATGAAGATGTAGGCTCAGGAGGAGCAATTTCCTTGATGGTGTTCATCATCGCAGTACAGGGAATACTTGCAGCCGATAAGCGTCTACGCCAGGATTTGATGCAATGGACTTCTGCATTCTTAGTTGGAGAAGTAATCCTTGCAATGATTATTGCTAGAAATGCTGACTTTGAATTGATACTTGGCCCGATTAGGCAAAAACGATTTAGGAGCACTTGACCAATATCTAACGTTGCAAGTTGGATTATGGATTGCTGTATTGTTAGCATATTTCCCAGCTACACTTCAGCGTCGAATCCCTTACATGCCAATAGGATTGGCTGGTTCACTGTTTATCATTGAGCCTAGTGCTGGCCTAATACCATGGATTGTAACTTTGATAATGCTACCCTTACCTATTGGTTATCTCGAAGGTCACTCGTACTTGGGTTGCAAACATGACCATGATCGCAGTTAGTTTCTCTTCTCTTCGTCCAGTCGCATTGGATGGGAGGGCTTTGAGCCTGGATGGCTAGAAGCAACGATATTGATTGCTGTTTTGGCAACTGGTGAAATTAGGTCGTCAAAAGGGACATCTCGAAGATTGGGCCCATTTCGTAGCACTAGGACTCTTAGTTTCTCTCTAAATCAGTACTATTTGGAGACGACCCATATGTTCCTTGGGCCATTTTCATATACGCTGTGTTATCATCTTACATGATGATGACAAAAGCACAACAGAGTGGTGACAGAAAGGTTGCTTTCGAAGCATCCGCAGCCACAGGTGGGCTCGATGTTCATCGCAGTGGTTCTATCAATATTCGACAGACTAGAGGTCCCATTACCATCCGAAATTTCGGAAAGCCTTCAAGGATTCAATATTGCATTGGCTTTGGTTGGTTTGATAGTTTACGCATCGATGCGTAAATTCAAAACTATCGAATTAGATATTGGAGTAATGATGAACTGGGCAGATGCAAATAGAAAGAAAATGCTACCAGTCTTTGACACAGCAGTAAATGCATGGGTTGTACCTGATGCTGAAATTGAAGATTTTATACCTGAAAATTACTCTTGGGGCCATTTGGGTAGAATGAGTTTGATAGGACCACCAATGATTCTGTTTACTGTAGCATTAACAGCAGTAGGTGTTGTAAATTTAGCAGAGAATCTGATTTGGACTATTTTGTTAGCAATCCCAATTGGTATCATCATTATGGAAGTCATTGCAGAGAAAGAGGCTTCATCTACAGGTAGAATGATTGCAACATTCACAATGATTGCTGTAGCAGCTCCAATGGCATACAGCCTGAACGCTGCAAGAGAGAGTGTAGGAGAAGTAATTCTGCCAACCATAATCTTTGATCTGATGCTAATAGCAGGACCACTCGGAGTATCTTACAATGCTTTCGAAGAAGGGCTTGAATGAAGAATCCCTAAACAAAAATGCAGATTTCGCAACACTATTCGGTTTACTTATTCTGGGATTATTCGATACTAGTGGTGGATTATTATTCATCCCGATGTATCTACTTGTATTCACTCGAGCCATGAAACACAGAATGAATTTCATCTTGTGCATTGCGCCAATTTCATTCATACTATTCGGCGGTGACACCTTACAGGGAGATAGATTTGTATCTGACGGAGCAATCGTTGCTGAAATCTTATTGAAAATAGATGTAATATCATATAATCCTGCAGAAATTACAATATTGGACCTCAGCAGATTCACTTTCATCCTTATGGCCGCTACTAATTTAGCAGTCCTCGCCAAAGGAGTCCTCGACCGGCAATATGGTCTAGAGGAAGGAGAGAATCAAACTCCTATGACCGCTCCTGCATTCTGGCTAGCGTTGGGAATGTTTGGAGTAGCTACCTGAAGCGAGTTGGTTGTTGCTTACAATGACCATCATCCTAGGAATGTATGCCTGGTTAACCGGTAGAAATGGAGATTATACCCTGGATTACCAGTTGCTGTCATTATTATCCTTCATGATTGGATTTGAAGGCGACTCTAACTTCTCACACTTTGATGGTCTGGATTACATAACGCATAGCTTGTTAGGAACTGGAAGTATTTCTTTGGTAATCAATCAAGCAAGCGCCTCAAAGGATGGCTATACAAGTGGGCGGATAAAGCGATTGATGATCAAAACTCCCGTTGGTACTGTGTTTAACCTAAACTCGATACAGGGAAGAGAGAAATTAACCAGCCAAATGCGAATTTGGACAATTATTGGATTAACATTCTCCTGGACGGCTTTCAAGGGAATTGGCACAATGATAGGAGCGGTTTGGGTGACTTATGACACATTAGCAAACGGCCAAAAATATGCCATATTAGCAATGCCTTTGCTTCATGCATTCGCTATCTGGAATCTTCTCGAACAATTTAACCAGGACAGTATGATTCAAGACCTCCTTGTTGGAACAGTGTTGATGTTAAGTGGTATTTTGATGACCATGCTGGCTACTAAAACCGAGTTCGCTTGGAACCTAAGTGTCTTTGAATGGAGTGGTGAAATCGAAATACTATGGCTGGATTGACCGCGTTGGACAACTTGCTATTGGCTACTTCTTAATCGGTATCACGTGGGCAATTGGCGAAGCAGAATTAGATGGAATGCTTTGGAGTATCTGGGCGATATTCTTGTCAGGTGTTGCGATTCAAGGATTCCGTGATGAAACCGAAACACCTTGGAGGAGAGGTATTGAGGTTCATTGGGATGCATTTTTCGCACTATTCATGCTCTCTTTCACTTTCGGGAGGACAGCCTTTTCACATACGTCACATGGATGTTCATGGGGAGTTGTTGCATTAGGATTTGGATTTGCATATATTGCACGAATGGGTGAAGTATCAACTATATTCAGTGAAGAATATACTGAAATCAAAGATGCAATTGTTGAAGGTTTCAATGGAAACAGTAGTGCAATAGCAATCCCTGAACCTACTAACAGAGGATGAATCTGTTGAAGAAGAGGAAGAATCTGAAGAGGAAATTGAAGACGATTCAGAAGTAATTAAAGAGGAGGAATTGGATGACGAGGAAATTTTAGAGACACTAGAAGAAATCAGGTCTCCTCTATCTAAGCCAGCTCTAGCACCAATTCCAGTGCATTTACAATTATGATTTGCAATTGGATGCATCGGTACTAAATGCGATACAGAACCTCTCTCGGCTTCTACACCGCATGAAGGCTTCCAACCAGTAGTATCAATTGCACCAAATGGTAACTTGAAGATTGATTTTCAAGGCATTTTAATTACTCTTGCTCAGCAGGATAAGCGCCCCAGTAGGCTTCCCTAGCCGCTTGGTTAGCCTCCATACAGGAGTTGACATCACTACTACGTGATGGTTAGAGTTGAACTGCCATTCAGATGTTGAATCATTGGGTCGATATTAGACCAATTCAGTACACCCCAACCCACTTGCGTGCCATGGTAAAATAGGACTGATAGGGGTAGTTCCTCCACTTGGGTCCCAAGAATCTGAAGAAGGATACCACCCTGACAAATTCAGCGCATTGCGAATATCTGAATTAGTGATTTTGAACGTCTCCATCGACTAGGAAACCATCTCTACCACCAGACCCATTATCGTTGAATTCAGCTCTTAGTGAAGTCATTATGTGCCCCAAAAAGCCAGCAGTCCTAGGTGTTGCAAAAGAAGTACCTGAAGTCTCATGATAGCCATCTACATCGTCATGATTGGGCAATACTTGTGTCCAGTCTGAAGCCATATCTGGATAGGACCCAGACATTGTCTCTTTTTGGTCATCATCCCCTTCAGGCATATCCAGACACACCAATCGACCATGGAGGCCCTGCAGTTGCATCCTGAACCGCTGGTGAAGGTGAATTATCTGCTGCCCCTGTGTGAATCTTGTGATTTTCGACTACGGCTATTTTTGTAGCATCTTCAATTCCAGGTACGGGAAGCGAACCTATAGCTCCAAATGATGTTGTGATAACATCAACCATTGGATGATTTCCAGCGGTGTTTACTCGCATTTTCGCTAAATCCTTCCACGAAGAAGATTATTGCATCTGGGTCGGCATCAATTACAGCCCCGGTTACTGCAGTTCCATGACCGTCATTCGGGTCATCTAGAATCATAGTTGCTGTACCACCATCCGGTGATTGCGCAAATATTCTGGTGCCAGGGAAGTATACAATATCGCTGGCATTGATAGTATCCCAGCATGTTGCACGGTCTGCATCTATCCCGCTCTTGATATGTTCCCTTCCTGAGTTAGATTACAGATTATAGTGGTCTGCATATCTTCAATAAACCAATCTGGCAAAATCTCATCGGTCTGGAAATGGTTGTGATAAGGATTAATTCCGGTGTCTATTGGAGCAATTACAGTGTATGGACGGAATTCAGTACTTTGATTGTCCTTGTTAGGGGTCAGTTCAAACTCTTCTTCTCCAAAACAACCTGCAAGACTAGCGCTGGCCATCAAAACAGCAAGCAATAGAGTTCGCAGCATGGTACCGCCTGATGGAACTCCTTGAATAATCATCCGCCATTATGAAACACTCGATAATAGTGGGAGTAATATGGCGGGAGAAATGGTTTGGATGGATTTAGAGATGACCGGTCTAGATCTAAAAACAGAATCAATCATTGAAATTGCGACAATCATTACCGATGGTGAATTGAATATTATCGCCCAAGGTCCAAACCTTGCAATCAAGGTCGAAGATGAATTACTGGATAATATGGATGAATGGAATACAACTCACCATACTTCATCGGGCCTTGTAGACAGAGTTCGTAATGAAGGAGTTACTTTACAAGAAGCAATAACTCAGACCTGTGACTTCCTGAAAGGAAATATAGAAGCCGGCACTTCGCCTCTATGCGGCAACTCAATCCACAA
>CASIBX010000025.1 GCA_949373075.1 Candidatus Poseidoniaceae archaeon
AGAGGTCACAAATAGTTTCCTCAGTATGCCGGCGTCTTGCTTTCGCTTGGGCTAGTTCACCACAGGTTGTGCAGCCCGGGGTTTGGTTGCGGCGTTTGTCGAGTAAAGTGCTCCCCTTACAACTGATGTACTCACCGCAGACTAAACATTCGGCTGTTGCGACTTCCTTGGGTCTTATCCACGTCAATATCCGGATTTTTTTTCCTTGGGTGTTGACTCGTGCTTGCGCATCGGCAAGAGTTAATCGGGCTGGCATCAGTACCACCCCTCGTCTTCAGAGTCGGGCTCTCGGTCGTCGGCCCATTCCTGAATTGATTCGCTAAGATCTGCGGCGCAGATTCCGCAAGAAGCCACAAAGTGGGCTTCCTGATAATCTCGGCATCCGTCAACCTCTAGTGATATTTCTACGTGTTCGTCACACTCGTGAGGTGCAGGTCCGTAACGCTTCGAAATAGTCGCGTTAAAACAATCTTCATCTTCGGCCAATATCGCAAGACCGAGGCATATGTTGAATTCGGCCAGATGTGCACTATCACCAGAGCTGCTGGCGAGCATCTTATTGACGTAACCAAGCTCATTGTTGGCCACTTCGTACATCGACTTGCCGTAGTGAGGGCCGAAAGCTATCGTGGGTCGGCCATCTTCCCAGACCAATAGTTTGGCGTCGAGGATTGTCGACTGGAGACATAGCAGCGTTGCAATTAGCGTAAGTACTGCCAAGTCAAGCAAATGAGTCACCTCCTGTAGCGGGTTCGTTCATTCTCGGGCTGTCGTTGCTGCACATATGTTTCGTCTTCATGCTTTCACCTTCACCGGCTGGAATTTCAATCCTCACAGGAAAGGACTCCTAGCGCTGCTGGCATCGCACCCTTGCCGTCAAAGGCTTATCAAGTCTCCGATTCGGAGCCGCTGGCTCTAGAATGAAGTGGCGGCCATGGTTGTGATAAGGACCCCTTAGGGGTCCTATCACAAAGTTACGATTTACGCCTGTTCTTCATCGTTTTTGAGTGGAAAGTCGTTGTTGGTTCAGTCGTCTCCGGCTGGAGAAAGTTCAGCCCGTACTACGCTAGCAATTACGGATACAAGGTGAACATTTACTGCATTACCAAGACGTTTAATCGGCTCACCACTGTTACCTGATTCAGAACTATCTCCAAATAGGCGTTTGTTGTTCTTTACGAAGTCATCAGGTATTGATTGTAATTTAGCAAGTGTTTTCCAGTTAGGTCTTTTCAGCCAGTGGCCGACTACGGGAACTTGTCCTATTGCGACTAATGCAGGGTGCCTTATCCCTTTGCTGACCCTAACACCGCTCGGACGGAATTGAATCAAACGGCCTTTGAACCTCTTCTTGACTCTAGTCGTGTCGTCCAAGGATTTGGACTCGGCAGGCGGCTCTCTAACATGCCATTCAAATTTCTGAAATGTCGCGTCCTGAGCCATCAATTTGCTAGACCAGGCGTTCCATTCTGATTCCCTGCTCTCTACAATCAGCCAAGCTTTGATCTTCATCATATGCGCTCTAGAGTTTTTGATGTACCTTGGCTTCCAGTCAGGATATGGTTCCTTACGGGTTACTAAATCCCACAAATAAGGAGGCAAATTCTTCGTTATAGTGTCTTCGAGTTTACGGTATTTACCTGCCCCATTAGAGAAAGTTGCCTTGATGGTCCGCATTCTGATCTTCTTTCCACTTCTTGAATGCAAACTAGATTGGATTGCGTCGATATCATACTTGTCTTCTAATTCCATACCCCATAGTGGACTTGGAGTCTTGCCTAAATCTGGATTTTCTACAAGCCAGGACAGATATTGATCCCAGAGAATTAGTGCGTGCTTTTCTGTATCCGAGATTGCAGTTCCAGTTCTTGAGTCCCTTGGCAATATATCGCTATTGAAATCTAATTCATTCTTCGATTCTTTAGAAAATACAACCTGGTTCATGGCCTCGAGTAAGGCCTCATTCTCACTACCATACGATCCGTCTGCCCGCTTTACACCGATTATGAACCAGCGTTGCCGGTGCTGCGGAATTCCAACTTGGTCTGGACTGTATTTGTCATACGCAATGTCATAATTCAAGCCTCTGAGAATTTGCTTCATTTCTTCGAAGGTTTCTCCGTGCCTTTCGCCAGTTAGATTCTCCACATTTTCTAGAATGAATGCGGGGCATTCAAGGTCATCCATTACCTCGATGAGACTACCAAAAACTGTTCCTTCTGCGTGCTCTTTCCCCAACTGAGTGCCTGATTTGCTGAAGGGCTGACAAGGAAACCCTGCTGTAAGAACGCAGCCTTTCATCTCTTCTCTGACAGACTTCCATTCTTCTTTCTCTGTGATGCCGTGAAGGTCGCCAAACATTCTGCTAGATTCAAGTTTGAAGGCCTTGGGATATTCTTTTTGCAAACGCTCGTCTAATTCGGCAGCTCCAACGCAAGTAAATCCTGCTTTGGCCATCCCGTGATGGAAACAGCCTATTCCGGCACAGGCGTCAAAAAATCGTAAAGCTGCGCCGGACATATCCTTTGCTAAACTAGGGGGTTCTAAGCTTTTTTGGATAGAGGGCATGGGTGAAAGTGAAACTGAAAATACTTAGGAGAGAGGCCTTAGTTTGTCCCATGCCTACTAATGATTCGCTGCTTGATACGATTGCAGTAATCGATAAATTCACTTCAGAAAGAGATTGGGAACAGTTTCACACTGTGAAAAATTTGGTCGCTTCTATTTCCATTGAAGCCGCTGAATTGAGTGAGACTGTTCAGTGGACTAATCCAAGTGATGACGAGGTTTTACAGGATGAAAAGTTGGTGCAAAGCATTAGCCATGAGTTGGCTGATGTGATGGTGTACTGTCTGAATTTATGTTCGAAATTAGAACTTGATCCAATCAAAATAATCCATGAGAAGATGAAGCATAATGCTGAGAAATACCCTGTTGAGAAGTCGTTTGGTAACTCAAAGAAATACTCAGAATACTAACTCAAAGGCCTTCGAAACAAGGGTCCATGCTAGACCATTGATTCTGATAAATCGATTTCAAACTACCAGAACTAACTCTCGAAGTTAGTCAGATTCCCTTGCACTACTGAATCTGTAATTGTTTGGTTCACATTCACCACGATATTTGAAGCGCTTTTTGATTGTTTATTTCCTTTTTCTTTGGAAGATTCTGCTTGGATGCTTTTACCGATAAAATGCTCGATAAAATCGATGATGTTGAATCTCACTGAATCATTTGCTTGTATCTGAAACCCTGAATTTCTCTGTCGGTTAGAGACGGGTAAAATGATGTTTTGCATTGACTTTTTTACCGGAATGAAGTTGTCCCACGAGGAGGCAAACCAATCGAACTTTCTAGGAGGTTGTTGGTTACCGATGATGTGGATTATTTTGTTCCAGTTCCAGGCCATTCTTCGATGTGGTCCAACAAATGTTAGGCCTTTGTGGTCTGCAATTATAACTCCGGCTGAATCAATAACCTGCAATGACTGTACCCCTTGGGAGATACGTGTTTCGGCAAGATTCACATCAGTTAAAACTTCCACAGATTTTGCACCTTCGCCATCCATTGAATCTAGCGCCTGAGATAATTTGTTAGAAATTAAGGAAGATTTTGCTTCCAATGCGTTTTCTCTTTGCAAAGTCTGAGATTTTATGTAAGTATAAGCAACATAAGCCAATCCTATCAAAACCAATAGCAAAAACATAGTCTCGCCGGTTGACTGTTCGGGATTTGCCATGAGCATCTTAATCCAATTGTGCTTATGGATTTATTCCAAGGTAATTGCAAATCATGAACCAATAGTATGCACTCTTGATTCACTATTCGGTATCGAAGATTGCTGAGTCGTCCTTGAACGATTTGAACTCTAGATGATTACCACATGGGTCTTTGATGAACATTGTAGCCTGAGCACCTGGCTGGTCTTCGTACCTAGTGTAAGGGCCAAGCACAAACTCGATTTCTTTGGATTCTAATCTAGCTCGCAACTGATGCCAATCATCCCAATCCATGACCAATCCAAAGTGCATTGCAGGCACTTGTTTACCATCAACTGGTGAAGTGGATAGTTCAGGCATCTTGGGAACTAGATGTGCTACAATTTGGTGGCCATAGAATTTGAGAACACACGATTCTTCTTTCTCTCGACCGGTAGAACATCCTAGAACTTCAACATAGAATTTCTTTGCTGCTTCTAAATCATCAACAGGGAATGCAAGATGAAACGGACGTAGTGGTTTAGGCGGGGCGTAGTCAATTCCACAAGATCTGCAGACTTGATTGTCGTCCCAGTCGCACTGGCGAATACAGCCACTCATAGCTTCCACTTCACGCTGCAACCAATCGATTCGGTACGGTTTACAGGTGGGAGGTCGCCCATTGAGTGTGCATCCATTGCATCGGCTAAATCTCTGGTAGTTGCTTCCATAGCATTGCCAGGAGAGTTATCCAAGCGGCCACGATAGACAACTACGCCTTCGCCATTTAGGAGATAGAATTCAGGTGTTCTCTTTGCACCCCATGCTGTTGCGACTTCTTGGGTCTCGTCATGCAGG
Organism: Candidatus Poseidoniaceae archaeon; assembly: GCA_949373075.1. Classification (GTDB taxonomy): domain Archaea; phylum Thermoplasmatota; class Poseidoniia; order Poseidoniales; family Poseidoniaceae; genus MGIIa-K1. Next base: position 4,557 of record CASIBX010000025.1, read on the forward strand.
TAAGGGTAAGGCATTCCTTTCTCAGCGCGCTTTACCATATTCTCAAAGGAGTCGTCCGCATATACTGCAGAGTCATTAGAATTGATTCCAACAAATCCCATCCCAAGTTCAGCAGCCTTAGCTGCTGCCTTGTTGATTCGATTTATGCTTCCGATAACGTATGGACAATGGTTGCATTCGAACACAACTACTGCGCCCATTTCTGTCATTACTTCATCTAGTGTAACTTCGCCTTCGCCATTGGCATTGCTTAGACTAAAGCCGCTTACTACATCTCCAGGTTCGTATCCCATGCAGATGCGTGTTGGTTATCGCATATCACATTGTGGCTAAAGCCATGTCACATTCTTCTCGTCGTCGGCGAGCGACTGCGTGTTCTGGCTCTATTGCTAGAACGCCTTTCCAAGCACCTGATGCTTCGATAAAGCGTCCAGCCTCATGGTGGATTGCTGCAATGTGGAGGCGTGCGTCTAGGTGATTTCCATCACATCTGACTGCTGCCTCGAAGTCATTGAGTGCTGCTTCTTCACGGCCCCAGTCGAGGTATAGTAGTCCTCTCTGGTGCCAAGCATCGGTATGTTCTGGAGCCAGTCTAAGCGCTTCGTTAAGTGGGGCTTCTGCTTTCTCTGGCCTTTCCATCGAAATATGACATGCTGCCAATTGGGTTAGAGCATGGTGGTGGTGAGGTGCATCTGCAACAATCTGTTCGAGATCTTTCTTCGAATCGCTCCAGTTGGATAGCATCATATTAGCCTCAGCACGGCGCAATTTGGCAAGTGCTAGTCCTGGCGCTAATTCCAACAGAACATTTGCGTCATCTAATGCGCCTTGGGCGTTACCGCTAGCCATGTGAATGCTCGCTCTGTTCAGGCGTGCACGCACGTGTGTAGGGTCGGTATCAATCGCCGCATCAAAGTGAGTTTCTGCTGCCTTTAGGTGGCCCTGGTTTGCTGCAATGTTTCCACGCACATAGGAAACGATTGCTCCCTCTCCACGAATTGATGCTGCATCGATATGCTGAGTTGCTCCTTCTAAGTCGCCATTGTCAAGGCATAGTAATGCAGATTCTGCTGCTGCGCTTGGGTCCTCATCGGGCAGTAGTCTACGAGCACGGGTGAGTGTCTCTTTGGCTTCTGCACTCTTTCCGAGTAGACGCTGAACTCTAGCAAGACCTAGCCAGGCTATTCCAGATTCTCTGTCCATTTCCAAAGCGGCCTCAAAGGACGCTGCTGCATCCACTAGCAGTGTTTGGTCCGTATCGCCAGTTCCGTCACGCAGACGGTCTGCGTTAGCAAGATGCATTCGTCCTTCAACCGCATGGAGGTCAGGGTGTGTGACTTCACTCGGCGTTGAATTCAAGATATCCCAGGCTTCTGTATGGCGCCCTTGTAATAATCTGCGACTTGCAATTGCAGCCCTTAGGTGACCATCTGTAGGATGGTTTGAAAGGCTCTTTTCCAAAGCCTCGTCTGACTTTACATCCTCGCCACTCGCTTCCAATAAGTCGGATTTCAGCATGACTAATTCTGTGCCACCTGCATCCAGTGCTACTGCATGAATTGCAGCCTTGAGGGCTTCGGAAGAACGCCCGTGGCTCTCTGAAAGAACCTTAGCACGTACAGCCCAAGCGATACCGTTTTGTCGGTCTAACTCTAGACACTTGTCTACACTTTCCAGAGCCTTTCCTTTCTCATCAAGAGCGAGTAGTATCTCTCCTCTAGCACACCAGTCATCAGAGCGCGATGGGTCTTCTTCAAGTGCACTCTCAATTGCTTCAAGAGCTTCTGAGCGTGCGCCTGCACGCTGACGAAGTCCAGATAATAGTGAGCGGTCTGCTGGAGTGTCGACTCCAAGTGCTTCTAAGCGCATGATATCCTTGTGTGCATCTTCGTCTCCCATTGTTGCGAGCAGATGGGCGTGAGCTCGCAGTAATTCAGGTTCATCGGGATTCAATCGTAGTCTCTCTTCAAGCCAACGACGGCGCTCGAATGCATCTCCGGCCAGTATTGCCGTATGCTCGAGAATACGTAATGTAATGTCGTCTCCAGGAACCGATGCATGAGATTGTAGCAACAGGTCTTTCGCTCTTGATAGCCTTCCGCTTTCTAGAGCTATCAATGCGATACGCCTAGAATCTGGAGCTGAAAGGTAATCCATTTCGTCTATGGCTTCTAACAGGGAAACTGCTAACCTAGCAGGGCCTGTTGCCAATAGAGGAGAGGTTTCGTGGTCGGCATTCAATGGAATTCCTGCAACAAGTGTTTCCAGTGCTACAATCGCTTCGCCTTGACCTTGTAGAGCCTCGTAAGCAAGAATGGTTCCATCCAATTCAGGATGTGCTGCCCTAACCCCATCTAAGCCAGCGACAAGTCGCTGAATGCTTGTTTCTAATCCATCCATTCTCTTGCCCATCATGGCAGAGGCGGATGCCTGCGCTTCCTGCAGGAGGATCATGCCATCGCCCAGTCCGTCCAGCGATTCGTGGGTTTTTGTGAGCCACCAGCCCAAACCCCCTCCTGCTGCAAACAAACCGAGTCCCATCGAGACGGTGATCGGGTCCATCAACTGCCAGCCATTTTCTTGAGACTATATGCTCTCCTACGCGACTTGCACGCGAGAGAGCGTTTCCGCGACCCCTCTGTAATCACCGAATGTAGAGTCTAGGGTGGTGAATGAAGGTAAGTTCAAACGCCTACACCAACCAGTAGGGACAAGGGTGAGGGACATGGACGATAACCACTGGTGGAATGAACGCCTTGAGGCGTGGTCCCACGAAGGTTTCGATGTCACCTCATTTCGTGAATCGCTAAGGGCGGAGCCATCCCTTGCTAGTGAATTGTTGATTCAGTTCGATAGTATGGTTTCGAGAAACCGAACTTTGCGTAGAAGAGTGATTGACTCCTCGGTATCGAGGGAGAAGAAAGGCCGTTGGCTAGGGGATTTAGATGATGTTGCAAATACTGATTATTTGCTTGAGAATTGGGAGAAAGACGCTGCTGCAAATCGCCCTTGGGAGCCGTATACTCACAAAGCAGAAGAGCGGTGGGCTGAGAGAGATAGGCGCTCAAACCTTACAGCAATTGTCAAGAGATTGAATGGGCTCGACCCTTCCTCGTTTTCAGCATGTCAGCCTTTGCTGATACTTTTTGATGATGTTAGTAGTGAGAATCTAATCAATTCTATGCTCGACGAAATCGAGAGTGATGAAGAGCGCAGAAGAGAAGTTGTTGGTGAGATGATTGATTTACTCGGCAGAGATGGAATCGATGCATCATCTGCTAGAAGAATGAAGATTAGTGATGCTCTTGACCACTTGACTTCTTTGCAATCAAAAGCTGATGAAGCCAGAAGAAACCGTTTGAAGATTGAAAAAGAAATCAGACCGTTTGATGAGGAATTAGCAGACCGTCTTTTGGCCAAAAAACGAGGCGAGATTACCGAAGAAGTTGATGCGATTATTGGCAATCTTAGTGGTCGGCTCTCCGCTCTTAATAACTCGATAGAAGATTGGAAACAAATGGGTATAATATTCCCAAATAAGGCCGAAATCCCCCCACATGAATTACTTGATTGGGAATCTGGTCTTCCAGAAATAGAAAAAACCGTTCAAATTCATTTACGTGCATTAGAGAGGTGGAGCGATTTTGAATCATTGTGGCCGGACCGATGTCAAAACTCAACTATTGCGGGCCGCCTCGAACTTACAGAAGAATTCGTAGACCTTGTAGACTCATTAGACCAAGAATGGCGAGAATTAGAATTGGAGGGGATGCAAATAATCGCCTCATGGGAAGATCTTGGCTTTGCAATGGATAGTTGGAGGACAAGACTTGCTGAAGAGCCCCGCAGTGCTATTGCTTGGCTCAAGCGTGATGAAGAGAAATACAACAACGCCTCGGCCCTTATCGATACACTGATGACCTTAGATGCCTCTATTGACGGGGAAGAAGAAATCCTCAGAAGGGTTGCTATTTTACGAGAGTTTGACCTTGAGAGGGACCTATTAGAAGAGATGGCGGATTTCGTGGACACTCGAGCAAGAAGGGGCGCTAGACATCGCTCTATGTTGGAGAGTGAATGGATGGAACTAGTCCGAAGCGGTTTGGCTGAAGATACCCCTACGGCGGTGTTTTCTCTGGCAGAGTTTGAGGCTTTGATTTCTGACACCCGCTTAAACAAACACAATTCAGGGATTCCAATAGAACGCTTAGAAGGACGTATCAAAGAAGAGATTGAGGCCTGGTATGAACACGGGTTCACTGTTGATGTAATCAACGAAATGCTAGAGGAAAACCCTGTTGGCCTAGCCCTACGTTTTGTTGCAATTAGAGAAGCGGTTGCGAATCACGAAATATTACGAAGAAGGGTTACACATTTGGATTGGACTCGTGACCCTGAACTTTCTGTTTCAGTAAATCTTGAACTTTCTAGACCAGACAGGCTTGATTCTTTAGCCGCCAATATACCACAATTAATGATGGGACTTGCGCAAAAGGACGTGGTCGATGAACACTTTTCATTCATTGCATGGAGACCGATAAAGCGCTCTAGACCAATGTTAATTCCAGTTCCTCAAAACACTGTAGAAGATGCAATGGAGGCTATTTTAGAAGAAATGGATTCTTCTGAAGATGAAGAAGTCTCCGAGCCAGTAGTTGAAGTTGTTCAGGAAGTAATCAAAGAAGAGATTCCATCGCCTGAAGAAATCTTTGAAGGTGAAGAGAACGCTGTCGAAAAAGAGGTTGATGAAGTAGTGGTTCCTGTTGAGCCACCAATTAACGAGAAGCCCTCTTTTCCAGAGATTACTGGTGAAGTCCCGATTACAAATGAAAGAGATTCTGTAAGCTTGGAGAAATTGCTACGCGCTCTGGGACTCGAAGATGAAGCAGATATGCTTCAAGATAAGGGTGATATTTCGGCAGTACGTAGGTCGTTAGCCTCTCATGTTGGCGTAGAACCAAGAGATATGAGATTAGACAGGTTGCTGCGTTTAGCACTAAGATTAATTCCAAACGGCGATGATTCTGACGGTAAGAGATTGTCTTTACTGGCAACGCTTGCAGAACTAGCCGATGGATTGTCTAAGTGGACAAGGACTCGCCTTGAAGCAAGACACAATGGCTCTGAAGGATTTTTACTCAAAGATGCAATTGCATTAGGAAAAGCACTGCAAAGAACTCCCGGGCCAGGGACTATGATTCCACTCGAGGCAGATGATTTCGAGTTACCTAAGCCAGATGATACCGTCGGATTAGCAAACGAAGTGATTGTACTAAAACGTAGAATAATGCTATCTAGTTCAGGCGGAGTTCGTTGATTACGAACTCAAATCGCCCAATAAGTTATCCTTCTCATCATCAGATAGATTTTCTTCGCGAGGGGCTGCCTGAACCATGACTGGGGGCGGTAGCGTAACTGGTTGCGGGTTTACCATTGGTGGTAAGATTGCGGCTCCGGCTGGAGGCGGAGGAAGTCCCATTCCGCCTAATGCAGGAGGTGGTGGCATAATCGCAGGCGGCAGAGGTAGTGCCGCTGCTGGAGGCGGAGGTAATACTGCTGGAGGTGGTGGGAGTACTGCCTGAGGTTGTGCTACTGCCGGCAATGGTGGCGGAGGCGGTATGGTAACTGCTGGGACTGCCACAGGGTCTTCTGGGGCCGGCTCTTCAACGACTTCTCGCTCAGGAACTGGTTCCGAAACTGGCTCTTCGGCTTGTTCGACTAGTGCCTCTTCTACATCCTCTTCAACTGGTTCAGGGGCTGTTTGTGGCACAGATTCTATTGGCCCCGCTACTGTTCCTGGTCCTGGAATTTGACCAGGCGGCGGAGGTATTTGTGCAACTGTGCTGGGCGGTCCTTGTGGAATTTCGCTAGGAGACACGGGTAGTTCAGATGGGGCAGGGGGTTGTGCAGCCGCAGCCGCAGCCGCATTCGCCGCTTCGATGAGCGCTTCCTTTTCGGCTGCTGCTGCTTGTTCTGTCTCTTGTTTAGCCTCCCTCTCAGCACTGAATATTTCGGCGATCTGATCGGCTCTAGCATCTAGTGCGCTAGTATCCAAATCATCTCCACGAAGGACAGATATCATAACTTCATCAACTAAATCCATTGCTAGATTTGTTAATTCTCTGTTAGAGCGCCATCGGTTAATGTAGAATGGATGATTCCCTGAATTAGTAGATACTACAAATCTCTCAGGGTCCATTAATTGAAGAAGAGCAAGTAGTGCTGCAATGGTAAATGGTATCAAGAAGAGTGCACTAATCATGAATGATGAAATTAACGATGCTCCAGCAAGGACCCACCATAATCCCTTGAAATCATCCAGCCAATCGAGGCGCTGATGAGAAAACCCTGTGTATGAATCACGGCGGGTTGCAAGGACATCTTTGATTGAGGGAGAGGCTCCTACTCTTTCGACTCTGACCACTCTAATCAGGTCTGAATCCGCTAAAATCGAAAGTGTGTGGTCTCCACAGGATGACTCCTTCAGAACAAACTCATTCATGTCTGTACCCGACCTTACGCCTTGAGCTCTCATTCGAGGCGGCCCGTCTATCCAAGATTGGATTGTTCCGCTAAATCCTGCAATTAGGCCTGCTCCGGAAGCGACTAATGCCATCCACAATCCTTGGCCCCATTCGAGGTCGATTTCACTTTCTGGGAACATTAGCCACCAGACTAAAACAGAAAAGCCGACGAAAATCCCGCCTATTGCTGAGATGAGGTTTGGAATTCTTTGTCCCATTCCAATCATTGAACGAACTTGCATAACCGTTGCAACCAGCAACAAAATACTGCTAACGATTAGCATGATTATTGCAACATATCCTGCATCGTGCATATCTTTTCTGTCCGCACAAATTGCTTCGATTTCTTCTCCCTCTAGGTCCTTACAATCATCGTAAAGCGATTCGTAAGACTCCGATTCTACATCATCATTTACCGAATTACTTGTAGCCAGCTCAGTTAGACTGTAGTCTCCAGTAAATGAGACATCCCCTACTTCCTGAGTTGTGGTTAGCCAGGATTCGTTAAGTATCGAATTAGATGCTAAAACAAGAGCAAAAACCGTTAACGCAAGAGCCAACTGGGCTCCAGATTTTCGGTTTACTGTAACTGCCGAGGCAGGCATTGCAACTGGTGAGGCATCATCGCCCATAAAGAGCGATGACACCTCTCCGCTGATGAAACTTCACCTTGTAGGTGGTTTCAAGCGTGCTTCTCGGTAAGCCAAGCTTTGACGTCATCGCGAGATGCGAATCCTTTACCTTCCTTGGTCCCGATAACTGTTTCAATTGCTGCTTCTGAAGCGATGTCAAGGATCCTGTCACTGACTGCTCCATTGAATACAATTGCAACTGCGCCGTCTGCTTCTACTGCTGCTGCTGCCAGACTTTTAGGCCCGACTGCGTCAGAAATAGTTCCGTCAACATTTACAAACACTGCATTGTTGGCTTTCAAGCCAGCAATATGGTCAAAGTATTCGTGTACTTCAGCCGGCGCTTCTGCTGCTTCTTCTGGTGCTGCTTCTTCCAACCATGCATCTGAACCTTCGCTAGGAGCGTCGGCAGGTAGTTTTGCTGCGAACTTAGCAGTCTCAACCCTTTGAGATAGACACTTTGTGGCAGTTTTCTGCGGTAGTAATTCCCACTCTTGGCCAACAGGGGCTTGAGCGACGAAGTCTATCTTCATGGTTTCATTGAGTTGGCGGAATAACATCTCGCCACCCCTATCACCATCTATTGCTAGAATGACATTTTCTTTTGTCTTTGCTAAGTCGATTAGTTCTTGTTTAATCGTGCCCGCGCCGTCACATGAAATTGCATTCTTTACGCCGAAGTTGAGTAGATTACGAACATCGTTTCTACCTTCTACAATGATTAATGAATCACTGCTTTCAACGTTAGGACCACAAGTTAAGCCATGGTAGTTCTTTGCTGTACCAACTGTTAGTACACTGCGAACTTCTTCGATGACTGTCTTCGTAGCCGCATCGCCAGAATTGACCATTTCCAATAACAGGTCTTTCGCTCGGTCGATAACTGCGTTAACTTTGGTTGAGCGAACATCCTGTATTTCTGTTACAACAATTTTTGCTGCACAAGGACCGATTCTATCGATTGTCTCGAGACTAGATGCAATGATTGCTGTTTCTACATTGTCCATGCTGCTGGGGATTAATATCTCGCCAGTGACTTTGCCACCACTGCTCTTAACCTCGACATCGACGTGGCCGATGCGTGCTGTTCGCTGTAGTTTGCGTAGTTCTAGATCATCACCAAGCAGACCTTCTGTCTGCCCCATGATTGCGCCAATAATGTCCTTGCGCTGGACGTTTCCGTTGACCTTTAGGTCTGCTTTAATGAGGTACTTCATAGCTTTACTGGATTTACCAGATCCGCCTTTGTGCCCTCCACTGTGTTTTTTTACCATAGGAATCTCTCCTCGTTCTTACCCTGTACACTATCCCTTTCAGTGAGCCTTTCGGCGCGTTTCCAGGGTGACCAATCTGCCAAAAAAAAGAGGCTTAAATTGGTCGTGAATCGGATTTGAACAATTATCCGGAGCGGCTACCCCTTCTTGAACCCTATCTCTAAAAAAATGTTGAATTTGCTATTTTGCCGGTTTTCAATGAGGTTCAAGTGTAGGATGGTTCTCGCTAAGACGTGAGCGGCGAAAATGTTGGTGCACTCAATGTGTTTAGAACCACAACCGAAATAATGCTTCGGGACGGGGTTTTAACGCGTGAGGAAAAGCGCCTAATCATCAAGTTGGCGAATGCTTTGGGACTTAGTCCTGAAGAGCCGGCCGAAGTTTATGCCGCCATCAGAGAAAAGCGGGAAACTGGACCAGGGGAGGAAGTTACGCCAAACGAGCAGAAACTGGTATACAAGTTAGTTTTCGAAGTTGCAATTGTTAACGCATCGCTATCAAAAGACGAGTTCGCCGTCCTAGCACACCTTAGAGGCGAATTCAATATCGATGATGAGGACCACTCAAGAATAGAAGCTGATTTACGTGACATGATTCGTCAGAAAACAGAAGATGAGAATGTTGTTGACAAATTACTAGGAACCCTGAAGGACAGTGTTTCTCTTGTTGGAAGTCTGTTTGATAGTGTTCGAACAAAGAGTGCATGAGGCGGTATTGTGGTCGATGACCTCGATCTCTTGCTCGATGAAGGGCTCCCCAAAGGGCGGAAATGCCTTACATTCATCAAACGAACCTATGACTGCGGAGCCCAGAGTTTTGTCAATCGTTCGATTACCGACAAGTTGCTACTAAAGAGTGGTTTGTCATTTCACATTGGAACCGATGACCCTACAATGCGCAGGGTCGCCTCCTGGCTGCTTACTAATTACGCAGAAAGGTCTGAAGAGATAATCAAACGTCTGTGGAAGAGGAGCGGCAGAGAGGATGTCAAATTAATCGGTTTGTTGATTGCAAATATTGAAGGCGACGCCTGGGGCAAGATGCTGTCCATAATAGATAGAGGCATTCCGATTGATTTGGTCTTAGAAGTCGCTGAGGAAATTAAACGCTCGGGGCGTGACGTTCCTACTGCGGAATACCTCGCTAAATGGAACAAAAGTAAAGTCGAAAAGCAGAATGCAGTATTGATTGCTTCATTAGACATGAAAGAGGAATTTATCGAATTAATTAGTTCAGCCCCCGCCGGGGGAGAATTGTATGAACGCATTCGAAAGCGTTCTCTTGATGCGTGAGTTTATTGTTGCCCCTTCGATAAGCGCACAATATGGCAGACCGATTTCTACCGGCGGATGACCCGGTACTTGAGGAAGTCCTGAATTGGACTGTTGAACGTGACGCCCAAGATATTAGGCGATTATTGGAGTGGTTGCCACTTGCTCGCTCATCCAAAGAAAGGCGTGCATTACTAGCCAGAGTTCATGAATTACTAGGAGAGGTCGAATTGTCATTAGACGGCCTTGACTCAATGCACTGAGGCGTATTTGATGACGACCGGCATCATCCTTGCAGGAGGAAAATCTTCACGAATGGGTGAAGATAAAGCCCTAATTTATTCAAATGTTAAACGACTTACTAGTGAGTTGAAAAGGGCGGGGTGTAATAGAATTGTAATAATGTGCGGAACTGAAGAACGCATGAATCTTTTCGACGGGGAATGTGTGGCCGACACAGATGACAATCTAGCCGAATCGATTGTTGGTCTTGTGTCTAGAATCGAGGGCCCCATACAATTAGCGCCCTGTGATGCTTACTTGGCCGATGCAGATTTTTTCAAGAGAATCGAGGGGGTCCCTCTCGACGACTCAGGCCAGCGGCAACCACTACTGGCCAATATGAGGAGTGGTTCTATTCTTGAATCATCAAAGAAAATCTCTGAAGTTTTTGCAAATATCCCCTCTTGTAAAGGAGGAATAAGAGCTAGGAACGTCAACACTCCTGAGCAACTCAAGGAGATAGAATATCTCCTGCAGCGAGACGGTCAATAACTGACGGATAGAGTAAATGTTCCTTCAACTTGACCTTTTCACCAAGAGACTCTTCATCATCCGATGGCAATACCTCAACTTCTTCTTGCGCTATAATCGGGCCTGAGTCCATTCCACTATCAACAAAATGAACTGTACATCCTGACTTAGTTGCTTTTGCAGCGATAGCATCTCTATGGGCGTGTGCGCCAGGGAAGTTTGGTAATAATGAAGGATGGATATTGAGTAGTCGGCCTGCCCATGGCTTAACGAAATTAGGAGTAAGTATTCGCATATAACCTGACAAAATTATCGCCTCAACCCCATAATCTGCTAAGACCTGATTTATTTCTTCTTCATGGACCATTCTTCGGTTTTCGCTATTTTCGATTTCTGGTAGCGGAACCACGATTGCTGTAACGCCCATAGATTCGGCCTTGCCTAGACCAGCAATATCTGGCCTATCGCTAACAACTACATTCGTTGTGTGCAGGCAATCGGATTGTTGTTGATGTCGCAGCAATGCCTCCATTCCCGAACCAGAACCGGAGATTAAGACTGCAAGGCGCAATGGTTCTAGAGAATTGCCGACGCGGGGGAGTTGCCAATCCTCCGCCATAGTATTGCGAGAGAGTGTGTGCCAATAGGCCTTCGGACATAACGGCGCCATGATTTCTAGTGACATGGCGCTAGGAAGGCTTTGCGCCGATACAGTTGTAAAATTATGAAGTTGAGTCGGTGACTGTAACGTTCATGTTGACTCTTTTGGCTGTATCTTGAGCACAGGTGGTGTCGATTTCAGGGATGATGCCATGGATGATGCAACGGATTGCGCCTAATGCGAAAAAGCCGGCCATCTTCCAAGCACCGAAAAGATGAGAAAAATATCCTTTATTGATTTCTTTTAGATGGCCCATGTTTGAATCTGTGGACCTCCACTTAACTAATATCCGGTCAATGCCGGAACAATCGATGGCTTGTGAATAACATTGACATCCCTCTAGAGTTCGCTTCATCGATTACTTCTTGATCTCGAATAGAGCCTCCTGGTTGGACGATTGAGGCTGCACCTGCCGCAGCCGCTTGTTCTATTCCGTCTTTGAATGGGAAGAAAGCATCACTAGCTAAAACACAGCCTTGGCCGCGCTCTCCGGCGCGGCGTGCTGCTATTTTTACTGCTTCGACTCTGCTAGTTTGTCCCGGTCCAATGCCAACGGTTGCTAATCCCTGAACCATTATTATGGCATTAGATTTCACCTGTTCGCAAACCCTTACTGCAAACTTCATCGAATCTATTTGGTCGTCAGTAGGGGCAACCTCAGTTACCACTTTTGCCTTGTCCCAATCGATAACTGGCGGCTCTTCGGTCTGGACTAACCAGCCGCCTTCAATCGGCTTATGGACTGTTTTTCGTCCTAATGGTGAAAGCCTACCATTAGGCGAAGTAATTGTCAAAATCCTTCTATTCTTCTTGGCCATCAGAATCTCTTTCGTTCCTTCTTCATAGCCAGGCGCCATTAATACTTCTAGGAACAGTGGAGCGAGTGCTGTTGCGAAGTCCATAGTTACGGGCTCATTAACACAAATAATAGACCCAAAAGCACTCTCTGGGTCGCTTGCAAGTGCGGCCTCATATGCTTCTAATTGAGTCTGACCAAGGGCTGCTCCACAGGGGTTGTTATGCTTGACAATTACACAAGCATGAGGAGTGTTTGGCCATTCATCAGTAGATAATGCACGACACAACCTAAGGGTTGCATCAGCATCAGAATAGTTGTTGTAACTCATCGCCTTACCGCCTTCGACTAATGCGGTGACAAGTGTCTCGCCTGCTGCTGCGCCAGGATCTGTGTATATTGCGGCGGCTTGATGGGAATTTTCACCGTACCTTAGTGTATGCATTCTGTAAGCCGCAGCAGTCATGGTGTTTGGCAAGCGACGTGTTTGTTCTTCAGTATCGTCACTGTCTTCAGGGGCTCCAATCCATCTTTTTGCCAATTCATTAGCAATTGCAGTATCATAGGAGGCCGTGTGCTCATACGCCTTAAGCGCCAATTCTCTTCGTCTTTCAAGAGTTACAGCGCCAGATTTCAAATCAGAGATTACCGATGAATAATCTTCGGGATTACAAGTGATAATCACATTCCTATGGTTCTTTGCAGATGCTCTAACCATTGTTGGCCCTCCAATATCGACCATCTCTAGAAGGTCTAAATCGTCCAAAGGAGGTTTGGTTGCAGCCGCATCACTAAACGGATACAGGTTGCATGCAACTACTTCTATCATAGGGTAACCTAACTCAAGAAGCCCTTTTGCGTCCTCTTCTTTTTCTAGTCTACAAAGCAGTGGACCATGAATTGCAGGATGTAGAGATTTAACTCTGCCATCAAAGATTTCAGGGTGTCCCGTGACGTCAGAAACTCCGATTACCTCTATTCCTGCTTCTCTTAATTTGCGAGCGGTCCCCCCGGTGGAAACCAATTCATAGCCTAGGCCAACAAGGCCTTTAGCGAATTCAGTAATTCCTGTTTTATCATAAACAGAAAGCAATGCACGAGGACGGGCTGTCGGCTCCATTTGAAGTACCCGTTAAGGAAGTGATTGGAGTTAGTCTCATGAACGTGCCGCTCAATCACCACGTGCTGAGATTACCTGGTCAACACGTAATAGGCCGCAGGCTGACTCGCAGGCTGCCGAAATTGAGTGCTCTAATGTGTAGGATGGAAGCCAAGCCCCTTCTATTGCCCCTGGCATTCCAGACTGGTTTATTCCAGCATCAGTAATGCCGGCTCTGTGCATTGAACGCAACTCTAGTAAAGCATCTATTCTATCTGTGCCCGTGTTAGTTGCTAGAGCTGCAGGAATCGCCTCTAAGGCCCTGCTAAATGCCTCCATTGACAACCTCTCTCTGCCTGAACAACTCTCTGCTGTTTCACGGACCTTTAGTGAAGCAGCCATGTGTAGACTACCTCCTCCGAGGATTACCGAGTCTTCCTCTTTGGCTAAACAAGTTGAGCGAAGAGAATCATACAACCCACGGATTGTTTCTTCTGCGGCAACACCATCGGTACCCCCCACTAGAATTGTAACAATGCCCGCGCTAGGGCCGATTTCAATTATTAGGCGCTCTCTAACTCCTTCAGCCCCCTCTAGACGTTGGTGCAGGAGACTTTCGATAGTTCCTAGGCTGCTAGATATGTCATCTAAATGGTCGCACAACATTGCTCCGCACGCCTGAGCAATATCTTCTGCCATCGGGTTTTCAATTCCACCTAGTGCGAAGATTCCCGCATCTGCGAGAGAATGTAGAATGCGTTGGTCGATTCCTTCGGCTGAAAATATTGCTTTAGCCCCCGAGTTAATTGCCTTGTCTGTAATTATATCGATTTGCTTTTGTTCGGCGTCGATGAAGGCCTCATACTGTTCAGGGGTACTGATTTCGATTTCCGATGCAACTACGGTAGATTCCAATTCAAGAGGGCAGGAAAGTACTGCGATTTGGCATTCCTCTAACTTGCGAGGCATCCTTTCGAGAGCTAGACGCTTTTCGAGAACTAACCCGTTGATTAATCTAGAAGTAGAAGGGGTGCCTTTACCCTCTTTAGCCATCCTAACGCGTTCGTAATCACTGTCGGGAATTGTTGAAACCGCTTGTGAAATTAAATCTGATAAATGTTCAAGTGCGCTTTCTGTTGAGCGGCCTACTAATGCAGTTCTAGCAACCTCTGCAAGGTGATCCTTGGCCGAAACAGAACGGGCCTCTATCTCATCAATGGTTGTCGACAAAGCCATCTGGTAGCCTTGGACCAAAATAAGCGGATGTAATCCTCTCTCTAACAAGCGTCCTGCTTCACTCATCAATTCGCTTGCGAGAATGATGCAGCCAGTTACGCCATCACCACAAGCATTCTCCTGGCTCTCGGCAAGGCTAACAAACGCCTTTGCAGCAGGGTGTTTTACCATAAGTTCTGCAACTATTTTGGCACCGTCGTTGGTAACTGCAGCTTCGCCATTTGTTTTGTAGAGCATTTTGTCCAGTCCATTTGGGCCGAATGTTCCTCTCAAAACATTACCGAAAGCAATTGCGGCCCCGACTAGTTTTTGGGTCACACCTAAGCCACTAGTGACCGAAGTTGAGGATTTAGTAATCCTAACTGGGGCCGTTCCAGTACCATCTGGTGATTGTGCCATTAGACGAGGGGGGTTGGCGCGCCTTCATCAATCCATCTTTTCAAAAGATGAGTAAGTAAAACCAATATACGGAGCATATTGCCAACATTATTGTTGTCCAAACAAGGTGTTCTAGCGCATGACCCGGCAGGTTGTCGTGCATGTCAATTAATTCACGTGCATCTTTTTCTTCGATATGGCGGCGTCTAACACTCCAAGCGCTTGCCGCAACACCACCTGTGACAATTCCCATCATAGTGAAAAGTAGTATCCCCGCTACTTGGGTAAATCCTTCATTATAAACCTCTAATTTGGCAGGACCTAATAGAATCGCCAAAGTAGGCATGAAAGGCAAATAGTATGATAGAAATATGCTGGTAGTGCTATGCTTTTTCGGAGTTTCAATGCCAGGTGCCGCCTCGAATCTCCAAACAAAATGCCAGCCCGCCCAATCAGCTACAGCAGTCAGAGCGCTCGCCCCAATTACAAGTGCTAGCAAAGTGGGCATAGCCCTACATGGAAATCAATTGTTGATGAGGGTGTCGGAGCGATTTGCTTCAACGGCGTCTTCCTTTGGATTTACGACCGCCCTTTCCAGAATGTTCCCAAGACTTAGAATCGCGAGAGCGCCTGTCCTGTACTTCATACGGATCTTCGCTCATCACTTTTACATCATCAGGCATTTCAGAAAACGACGATACGGAGAGTCTAAGTCCGCCCAATTCATTTTGTAGTGAGCGAATGTTTTCCCCACCTTTGCCTATCAATGTAGAAACCATGCCTTTTGGTGCATAGATTTCAGCCGAATTGGAACCCGTGATTTTCACACCACACTGAACTCCGACCCACTGACGTATTTTGTGAACAAGTTGGTCCCTTGCTAATGCTGCAATTGGAGTGATGCCATTACTGGAACTTGTACCATCTACGGGGACTACGGCTATTTCAGAGCCAAAGGCGAACATTTCATGTGTGATTTTACCACTAGGGAATTCAACGACTTCGATAACTGGCCGGGCTAATTCTTCCTGCATCCCACTAGGGGCCTTTACTGTCATTCGTAACTCTAACACTTGCTGGATTTGCCCGGCTTCTACGTGAAGTATCGTATCGAGAACCTGGCTAACTAGACCAAGTTCAACTTTTCCGATTAGGCGTTGAATTGCCTCTAGGGCCGAATTAGCGTGTGTAACACCCAGCAACCCGACTCCTGCCAGCCTAACATCAGCAAAAATCTCGAAATCTCTGGCGCGACGGACCTCATCAAAAATTACGAAGTCGGGGCGCACCAAGAAAATAATCTCCGCGGTTTTCTCTAAATCTCCTTCTAAAGGAGCATATTGAGTGATTCTATTGGCTAATTGTAAATCTCTAGGGGCTTCCATCGTCTTTACCATTGCACCGACATCTTCGTCAAGATATTCGGCTATTGCTTGAGCGAGAGTTGTCTTACCAGAGCCTGGCCTTCCACAGATGAATACACCTCTATGGTGGTCAGATAGTCTAGAAATTAACTGGGGGTCAATATCGTAATCTCCAATTGAAAGTTTTGCTACTGGCCTAACGATTGTTATTTCTCTTGCATCTGCGAAGGGCGGCCATGCACAAGAAATACGCAAATCTCCGAGCTGAATTACTTGACATCCTTTGCGGTCGATTTCTAGAAAGCAATCTGACCTATCTCTGTGTTCATCTATCAAGCCGACTATTTCTTCCTGCAGTGACTCCATACGAATGGTGTCCCACTCTCCGTCATCAGCACCTTCGACATCTGCCAATCTAAGATTGCCAATTCCACCGGCCTTGGTCCTAGGTGGGCAATCCGCCTTCAAAAATAATGTATGGACGTCGCTTTCTAGTAGATTCTCAAGAATCTCTGGAAGATCAGGGTGACTAGAGAAGGTTGCCATCACTTACAGGCGTGTGTGCGAAGTCCTTGACACTTCGCAATCATCTGGTTGTGGGTTCTAATGAATAATATGTCCACCACAAAAATGCAGTCAAGGAGGCACAGACTACAATTCCCGACCCTGTAGGCATACCGATTGCTTTACCTAATACGATTAAAATCCAAGTTGATATGATAAAACTACCAATAGATAATATTCTTGCTTTGTCCATACCCATGGCTGCTTTCAGTTCGTTCCAACTCATTGCCGCCAATATTAGGAAGAATACTAAAACGTATATGCTAGTAAAAATCATTGAATAAAATAATGACTCTGTGACGTAAAAATTAATCACGAGATTTAGAACAGAACTAGTCCACAACTTCACCATAGAATCGCTGAACTTTACTAAGCAGTAGCCAATCGCCACTGCCCCTAAAAGTAAGACGAGGGGGTTTGCACTGAATACAGAACTTATGACATCAGATAATTCAGGAAGTGGTTCCAAAACGAAGAGTGGTTCGGATTCTTCAGCCGCTGCGCCGCCCGCCATGATGTGTCCAGACGTTTCCGATTCTTCAATGTGGCCTTAGGATAGGCATGGCGCGAACTGCCTTTTCGGTCCATCTAACCCCACGTAAAGCCGCTCCGAAATCAGGCACTGTAGTCCATGTTTCTCCTGCTTTATGCGCTTCGATTCCCGATAAAATGTGCCGTAATTCAGCTTCTAAAGGAGAATGTGTTGATTGGCACGGCACGGTGGTCTGCTTATCGCCACAAATCAAAATTGCTTTGTCGTGAATATCCAAGTCGAAGTTAAGACTTGCATTAGAGCCAATCAAAGTTACACTCCTTCTCTCAGCACTAGAGTCCCAGCCAATATCTATTATCGCTTCAATTCCGTGCGGAAATTCCAATGCGATTCTAGATTCTAGAAAATTACCTTCGGTGTGAACTGCGCTTGGTTCCGACTCACTCATAATATGACACATGAGATCTATTGCATGAACTCCCAGCGCTTCGATTACATTACCATTAACTGGAGCAGGGCGGGTTGTTCTTCTAACAAAACGTAGAGTCTCGAGGCGTCCTAAATCTCCACTACTTAGCATTCTTTTTGCGATTGGGACAGCAGGGTGGAATCGTAGCAATAGCCCGACGCCCATGACACGGCCATTTTCATGAGCGCTTGCCAAAACTTGTGCAGCCTCCGCCTCACTACAACCGAGGGGTTTCTCGACCAATACGTGATAGCCGTTAGCCATCAAGTCCCTAGCTTGGCCGGCATGAAGATTGGAGGGCGTGGCAATGACCACGAGGTCTGCTTCAACGCCCGACATATCTTCACTTACACTATCGGCCAGATGAGCGGCATCTCTAGCAGATTCTGAAGTATCCACGACGGTTATTTTGCCAACTAATCCTGCATCTCGCAAATTGGATAGTGTGCGAAGGTGGTTTCGCCCCCAACGGCCACAGCCAAGTATTGCTACGTTGAGCATGATTGGTCTACTTTGAGACTAACTTTCATCCTTGTCCTCAACTGCTGCGTCGCTTGGACTTGTATCTGCGCCTTGTTCGTTACTGAATATGAACTGATGTGAATCGGTTTCTTCCAAAGAGTCAAGATGTGTAACCGATATACCGCCATGGGAAATTGCATAGATATAATCGCCCATGAAGATTGACCTACGTATATTGTATGAAGACCACCAATGGTTTTCATCAGTCTCATAGAATTGGGAGTGGTTTACTTCACCATGCAATTCTAAACCGTTTTCAGTGACGTTTACGATCATCAATTTACTAACCCAATCATAATCATAGTGATAACGTCCTGCGTCATCATAATAGTAGTCGTAGCGATATGTATTCATTGGGATTGCAAGCATTCCCTTTGGCTCCCAGTATTGGAACGCTTTATGCTCCCATGTTGCTTCTGACCAAGCCCAAGACCAACCTTCATCTGGGTATTCGACCGGAGATAAAGACAGGGTCTGAGTCAATTGTGGGTCCGAGAAATTTGAGACATTAAACAATGAAAGTCTGGTGTGACCCCAGTCGAGACCTAAGCCCGTTTCTTCATCAGCAGGCCCTAAACCAATTGTGAGTATTGCTTCATCAGAAAGGGGATGGATATAGGTTGAAACTCCTGGAACTTCCAACTCACCCATTATTCGTGGACTGCTTTGGTTGCTGAGATCTATTGTCCACAGGGGGTCCATATTTTGGAAGGTTACGATGTAAGCTCTGTCTTCAACAAACCTTGCTGACCAAATCGTTTCATTGTATGCGATACCATCTACTCGACCAATCTCTAACAGATTGGATTGTCCCGTGGCACTATTTTCAGTTAATGACAGGGTGATGACGTGCGATTCCATCGGCTCGGGATTATCCAACCACCAACGGCCCCATTGGCCAGTTGTTGTAGCAACCCTCACCACATCTTCGTATTCTGAAATTGAAAACTGATTTTGAATTGTGCCCTCAACCCTACCGGAACCTGAATATTTTGTTTCTCCTGATTCACTAATGTCGAATGAATGAATATTGGTTGCTTCGTCAATCCCATCATTGCCCCAGAACCACCACCAATCCCAAGCGTTTTCGGTGATTATCAAGGTGTCTTCTGAAGAATAAACGAGAGGCCAGTTACCAACGATATGGTCTG
Organism: Candidatus Poseidoniaceae archaeon; assembly: GCA_949373075.1. Classification (GTDB taxonomy): domain Archaea; phylum Thermoplasmatota; class Poseidoniia; order Poseidoniales; family Poseidoniaceae; genus MGIIa-K1. The sequence goes on from CASIBX010000025.1 coordinate 23,744, forward strand.
CTTCAAAATCTAAATCCTCGGAGACTAAATCGATTGTAAAAATGCTAGTATATCCCCTATTAAGGGCTGATTCTGGCGCTGCGAAATCCGAACAATCGTCGCCATCCATGTGGTGGGTGATTATCTGGTTGCCAATTCTTTCGTGAACTTGTGGTAAAATCTGTTCCAAACTAATTTCTTCCAACACTTTTTGGTTATGATTTATTGCTGCTGCTGCTGCTTGTTGTCGAATCACTTTACGCTCTTCGTCATCATAATCGTAATCCCAATAATTATCCGGATACTCAAGCCAAGTGCGGAGGTCAGGAATATTCATCCAGGTATGAGTGACGGTTCGTACAGTCCCATCAACTTCTCTCGCCGTCATGTAATTCCCCTCAATGTATAGTTCTCGATTTTCGACTGGAGTTGAGCTGTTAGATACGTTGTAGACTGTGAATTTAGTCAATGTACTGGTTCTCCAACTATTCCATTCGCCGCCCCAGCCCATCGCCTCTGCAAGTGGATCTTCTTGGTTGATGCCCCAACTAGAGATTGTAGAAACCACTACTAATCTATCATCATTAAGCATCATAGCAACAGGAGTGCCTTCTATTTCAGTTGAAGAAGCATGCTCTATTTCTCCAAACTCAGGAATATCCATTATGTGTAGTAAACCGTTGTCAAGGAAGTATATGTGATATCCATCAGTCTTTACGAAATCTGCTTCATCGACTCCTTGCTCTTGATTATTAGTTCCTGAAAAATCCGAACCCTCTGTGCGGGTCTTGGGGCTACTTGAGGGAGACGCATCTCCATCTGAAGATTCCATCACCATATCATCTTCCATCCAGCCTCCACCCCAATAATAGACATCGTCAATAGCTTGAATAAGACTGGTTCTAGTTTCTTCCTCAATGCTTAACTTTAGAGATTCTTCTAAATCGCTGCAATCTGAATAACTCAGGAGGTTTGGAGAGCCAATGGACCGCTTGGTTTGTTCGCCCAAGTCTGGATTGAGAATGATTTGTTCCTCTTCATCACTAGAGTCATCAAACACCCCAGTACATCCAGACATACCCATTAGCAGAACTAAAAAAATTGCCAATGTTGATGTTGTGAAATTCTGACGCATACATGGCGCTGGCGGTTAATGTATAATGTAACATTGGTAACATGAGTGGTACTTTGGACCCATTAAAATATCAATGAGCAGTGTCGACGAGGTTGTTATGACGAGTTCGGAAATCAGCCCTTTCAAGAAATGGGTAATGCGCCAATATTGGCGTATGCAACAATCTCAATCGATAATTTCGATGGGGTTATTGGGTTCTACTCTTACCTTGATTTTGTGGCCATATGTTAGCTGGAGATTCTCGGCTGGTTGTGACTCAGGAATTTGCTTTACCAGTTCAGTCCTAGGCATTCCAGCAACATATCTTGGATTGCTTAGCATATTCTTTACCTTGGTTATAATCGTACTCAGTGTTGGTTATCTCTATGATAGAGTATTTTCATTATGGACTGCTCAACGCAGTGTAGATTTTGAAAGAAACCCGTTTTGGACATACGCTTTGTCTCCAATGTTTATGATGAATATGGCAATGACAGCAGAGAGTCTCAAGCGTAACAGCCCAGATGATGCAGAAATGCAGGAACAAATGGATTGGATTCTGAAATATTGCAGTGAAAATGCGAAGAATGAGATGTGGGCCAGAACTGTACAGCACTGGGATAAGCATCTGGATGAGACTCCAACCTTCTGGTTCCTCGATGAAGAGATTATGGCTAAAGCGAGATCTCAGAAGATAGAGGATGAGAGTTGATGGGGATAGAAATTGAACGACGATTCTTCATAGATGGTCGTGGACAAAAGCCCTGGCGTGGAGAAAGAGCGCTCTCCATATTCCAATGCTACCTTACTGGAGTTACATTGGACAAGGGAACTATTGTATGGAATGGTCACAATTTGGCCTTTGAAGAAACTGAGTTAGCAAACATATCAACGTGGAGAATTAGGCTACAAGACGGTGAGGCTATACTTACCGCAAAGGGCTCAAGAACTGGCGCAACTGCTATGGAGTTTGAATGGCCGCTTTCACAAGAATTGTTCAAGTCTCTTTCACTCGAAGATTTGCCAAGCATAACCAAAACCCGCTATCTTTGGGATGGAGAAGACGGGTTGCTGTGGGAAGTTGATGAATTTGAATCGCCGCTAGCAGGGTTAATTATCGCTGAAGTTGAATTAGAAAGCGAAAATCAGCCCGTGGTTATTCCTCCGTGGACTGGTCTCGAATTGACCAACCTCAGAGGGTGGTCCAATGCAGCATTGGCTAGGATGTTGAAGGATGCAATGCATCCTTGATTCTTTGTAGTTCTTCGTCACTCAAAGCAGGGTGAACTGGAATTGCAACTAATTTATGCGCTATTGAATCACAATTTGGAAGACTTATTTCGTGTTGAAAGTGTTCAGAATAAACTTGGTGACGATTGCAAGGTATTGGATAGTGAACTCTTGCATCTATTGCGTGGCTATCAAAATGGGCGATTAGTGACACAGGGTCATCTGACAAAATACATAATTGGTGCCAAGCGTGTTCGCTATTTTCACGAATCTTTGTTGGATGATTTAACGCACCTGAGTTGGTTCTTCTTTTGGTAATCCAACTGTCGATATGTTTCAATTGAACTCTGCCTATTGCAGCATTGACTTCACTCATCCGTAAATTAGTACCAAGTTCTACTGATTCTAGAGTGTCATCTCTCCCATGGTCTACCAAACGCTTCAGGCGCTCAGCAAGTTCTGGACGAGTGGTTGTCACCATTCCACCTTCGCCCCCAACAGCCATATTCTTGGATGGGAAAAAGGAAAAACAGGCAATATCGCCAATCGCTCCCGCCATTTTCCCATCAAGTAATGCTCCGTGGGCTTGAGCTGCATCTTCTATCAAAGAGATTCCATGAGAATCACAGATTGTTCGTAAACGAGATGAAAACACTTGACCAAAGATATGTACTCCAATTACAGCCTTTGTTTTGGAAGTGATTTTTGACTCGACGTCATCGGGGCAAATGCACCAATAATCTTCTTCAATATCTGCAAAAACCGGTGTAGCCCCGACCAAACTTACAGCTGTTGCTGTTGCAATAAAAGTCATTCCTGGAACTATTACTTCGTCGCCAGGACCAATATCTAACAGTCGCATAGCAGCCCATAGTGCCGCTGAACCGCTTTGACAAGGGACTGCAGAAATAGCACCGCACCATTTTGCAAATTCTTCGCCAAATGCTCTAGCCTGTGGGCCCTTAACCCAACGGCCACTAGATAATGCTGATACTGCGGCTCTCTCGCACTCATCATCCCAGTATGGCTTGGCTAAAGCGATACGAGTCATGCTCCGGCGAAGAGGTTCGCCTCCTTGAGTGTGTCCCGCCAACTGCGCAGGCGTAGTCATCCTCAAGAGTGCGGGCATCATTGGCTGACTCATGTCGGAGGATGGGGCTCATGAATTGAGAGACCTCGTCGATGATATTCTTGAGACACCCCAGCCAAAAAAGAAGAAGAAAATAAAGGCTAAAGGAATGCTCCTTGGTGAAAGAAGAGACACTGGAGATATTGTCCAAATTGACAAGATGGTTTTGGCTAGACACGCCGCCATGTTGGGTTCGACTGGTTCTGGAAAAACAGTGATGGCTAAGACCGTTATCGAAGAAGCCGCTTTGGCAGGAATACCATCCCTTATTCTTGACCCACAGGGCGACTTAGCAAGACTTGCATTAGCGATTAATGAGGGTGATTTAATCGAGCAGGGTGGCGAAGTAGACCGGATGAAAAAACTTATTTCAAAAATGGAAGTTAGAATTTGGACCCCCCTAAGGTCGAAAGGTTTGCCGTTATGTATCGACCCTTTTCGCTCACCACCGGCTGATCTAGACCCTGAAGAAGCAATTACTGCATGGGACATGGTTGCGGCTGGATTCAGTAATCTTGCTGGATTTGATGTTGAGAAAACCCAAGGTAAAGTAGTCAAACCATTCCTATACGAGGTATTGGTCAATGGAACAAGACTGGGTCTTGATGTTGGTGATTTCCAAGGCTTGGCTAAAGTTGTAAGAGAGCCTCAAGATTGTTTCACTAGAGCGCTATATCCTCACGCCTTTATCGACATCGAAGGCGAGGAAAAGCCAGACGTCCCTACTTGGGAGGAAATCATGTTCGAGCATGGTCTGAGAGACTATGATGAAATGTTACCTAAATCTACTCGAAACGATTTAGCTCGACGCTTGTCGGCATTCAGTAGTGGTGTGAACCAGTTATTGTTCTCAAATGGAGTTCCAATAGATATTGATGCTTTTTGCGAACCCGCAATGCCGGGAAAAGTCCCGCTTAATATCGTATATCTCAATACGATTCAGGACGAAGCACAAAAGCAATATTTCGTCCAAGAACTGGCTCGTGAATTATATGATTGGATGTTAACTCAACAACCTGCAGAAGGAGAATTGAAATTACTCTTTTTCATGGATGAAGTTGCGCCTTATCTGCCACCCCATCCAAGAAATCCCCCGGCTAAAGATTTGATTAAACTAATTTTCAAACAGGCGAGAAAGTATGGTGTTGCCTGTGTCTTGGCAACTCAGAATGTTTCCGACGTAGACTACAAAATTCTCGCACAGGCAAATACCACATTCATTGGAAGATTTACTCAGCCGCAAGATATCGACAAAGTTAGACATCTTCTAAAAGAAAGTGGTGGCGACCAAGACTTGGTCAAACAATTACCTACACTTGACGCCGGCCAGTTCCAAATGGTAGCACCAGACGTAGACCCTGCTCCCGTTCCAATTCAATGCCGCTGGCTGTACACGGACCACGGCGCACCACTGAATGAAGACCAAGTCGAAGAAGCGACAACTCCTGAAATTAGAGCTTGGGCCAAGGCAAGAAGTGCAGGAAAGGGGCGCAGCAGGGGGAGAGGCGCTGCTGCTGCTGCCGCTAGAGGTTCGAAATGGACCGGTGCTAAGGAAGATGATTCAGAAGGGATTGTTGAGTCTGCCCGATTAAAGTCGGTAGGTGGAATGACGGCTGCAGCACAGGGAGTAGTAGATGATTCAGCATTTGAAGTTCGATTGATGGGGGGATTATCTGTACTGAAAGATGGGCGAGATCCACTCTATGTTATGCAAGCCACAGTAAATGCAACTACGGCTTTGGTAATGGCTTGGACATTGGTTGCAATTCTACTCGCCTGGAGAGATACTTCGCTAGAATGGTGGTGGCTTGCAGGGAGTTTTGTCCTAACTTTCGGAGTTGGGTTGGTAATTTCCCTCGAGATGCTACTCTCTCATGATGCTGAGTTGCTTCGCAAGTTAGGTAACTTTGCAAGAACTTCTCAATTATTGATAATCGTATGGCTGTGGGGATTGCTATATTGGTCGTTCAACGGACTGGATTTGTATGGTGCTGAACCTTTGCTAGAAGTGGTAATTGTTTGGGTTACATTATTCCTAGCAATAGATGGCTGGAATCGTTTCAAGTTGGGAAGAATTCGTTGGAATGGTGGCAACGCTCTCTCTAAATTAAAGGGAATTACTGCTGTCTTGACCGACACACAACTTACTGAAATGCAATCTAATTCAAAGCAGATATTGGCAGGGATGAGATGGATTTTAGATCTGGCTACGTTAACGTGGCTATGCGTTCTGCTAATCGATGACCCTGCTGGTTATTGGGCTAGACCTACGTTGTGGTTAGCCTCATTATACGCTCTAACATTCGGTGCTGAAACATGGCTTAGGCTACGTGGAAGGATGCCCGAGGTGTTAGCTTGAAAGATGAATTTGTTCCGCTTGAATGGAATGAATTACCAGTTACTGAAATGGAACGAAGAGCGGGTGCTCTGTATGAACAAATGAATTTGCGCCGTACAACGCGTCACTTCTCTAAACGACCTGTCTCCAGAGAATTAATCGAGAAGGCGATTATGTGCGGGGCAACTGCCCCTAGTGGAGCGCATTTACAACCTTGGACATTCGTTGCAGTTAGTAGCGCTGAAATGAAGATGAAGATGCGGGAAGCGGCTGAAATTGAGGAAGAGAGAACCTATTCTGAAAGAATGCCAGAAGCCTGGCAGGAATTATTGCAACCGCTTGGGACAGATGCGGTGAAGGAACACATGACTGATGCTCCCTGGTTGGTCGTCTTGTTCAGACAATCCAAACGTATGCGTTCAAATGGAGAATTTGGTCCGACTTACTATTCTACAGAATCTTGTGGCATTGCGGCTGGTATGTTTATCCAAGCTATACACAATATGGGCTTAGTCACGCTTACTCACACTCCGTCTCCAATGGGTTTCCTGAGAGGGATTTTAGGGCGGCCAGCGCATGAACATGCGATGTTGGTAATGCCTGTTGGGTATCCTGCAGAAGATGCTACTGTTCCAAAATTATCGAGAAAGCCACTAGATGATGTGGCTGTTTTCTTCGAATAATCACACTGAAGTGATATCGTTTCTTTCTTTGCTAATGCCTAATTCTTTAATGGCTTTATCATAGACTTCTGCTTTGATTTGCTTGGAGCGAACCAATGAGGAAAGAGCGGCTAATGTAATGTGTTGTGCATCGATTTCGAAGAATCTTCGAAGGTTTGGTCTGGTGTCTGAGCGACCGAAACCATCGGTTCCCAAAATCGTGAAATCTCCGCCTACCCATTGCCGGATCATGTCGGGGACTGCAATTTGATTATCGCTGACTGCAATGGTGGGGTTGGCTCCGTCTCCCAGAATTTGTTCGACATACGGGACTTGGCGAGCACCTGCTGGGCTGAGCCGGTTTTCTCTCTCACATTCTAGGCCTTCTCTGCGAAGTTCGCCATATGATGTGGCCGACCAAATCTCTGAACGAACGCCATAGGTTTCGAGAACTTCAACGGCAGATAGGAGTTGAAGCATAATTGGACCTGAGCCAATCAGTCGCACTACTGGCCCTTCGCCTTTTGGAGCGCTACGTAACTTGTATGCGCCCTTGATGATTCCTTCATCTACGCCCGCAGGCTTTGGAGGCATTGGGTGGTTTTCATTGTATACTGCGATGTAATACATCAGGTCTCTTTCTTCGACAAACATCTCATTGATACCTGAACGAATAATGGTTGCTAACTCGTAAGCAAACGCCGGGTCATAGGCCCTGATAGCGGGATTGGTGTGCGCCATTAGCAAACTGTGGCCATCCTGGTGTTGAAGTCCCTCGCCATTCAGAGTGGTTCGACCACTAGTGGCTCCAATCATGAAACCTCGAGCTCGCTGGTCCGCCGCCGACCAGATTAAGTCAGCAACTCTTTGGAAACCGAACATACTGTAAAAGATGTAGAATGGAATTGTTGCACAGCCCTGTGTTGAATAAGAGGTTGCGCTGGCGATAAATGTGGACATTGCTCCGGCTTCAGAGATACCCTCTTCGAATAATTGCCCTGTCTCGCTTTCTTTGTATTTCATCAACATTTTATGATCTACAGGAGTGTACAATTGCCCCTCTGGGTGGTATATTCCAAATTGAGCGAATAGTGGGTCCATTCCGAAAGTTCTCGCTTCATCTGGCACAACAGGAACTACTCTTTCGCCGATTGATTTGTCTTTCATTAATCCACTCAGAAGACGAACAAATGCCATTGTTGTCGACACTTGCATTTTGCCCTTTGTTCCTTCATCGAATGTAGAATATCCCTCTGGGCCAGGGGGCTGTAAATTAGTAGGTGGTGCTCTTCTTTCTGGACAGAATCCGCCCATTTCTTCTCGCCTTTTCTTGAGGTAGGCGACGACTTCTGGAACATCTTTAGGCTCGATAAATGGGTACTCTTTCAACTCTTCATCGGTGAATGATAAATTTAGGTCATCTCGCATCCATTTGATGCTGTCTTCATCGGCCTTTTTCTTACCGTGGGTGGAGTTGCGTCCTGCGAAAGCAGGCCCTAGACCATATCCCTTAATCGTACGAGCAAAGATGATTGTTGGCTTGTCATCACATGCCTCGGCAGCAGCGTATGCTGCATTGATTTTGACCATGTCGTGGCCCCCAAGGTTAGACGCTAATGCCTCTAAATCTTCATCTCCGAGATGAGAGACCATCGCTTTCAACTGTGGAGTATTGAATAATTCATTTCTGAAGGTTGTAGCATCGCTTGTGAAGATGCGTTGCTCGTCGCCATCAACGAGTTCTTGTAAGCGGTTTGCAAGTATACCTTCAGAGTCTCTAGCGAATAAGTCGTCCCACATACAACCCCAGAGGATTTTGATTACATTCCATCCTGAGCCACGGAATCTGCCTTCTAATTCCTGTACAATTTTCGAATTACCTCTAACTGGGCCATCCAGTCTTTGAAGATTACAATTCATTATCATGATTACATTGTCAAGGTTTTCTCGGCCAGCGAGAGAAAGTTGTGACAAAGACTCTGGTTCATCAGATTCGCCATCTCCCATCGTATACCAAACACGAGAGTTTGATGTGTCCGCTAATCCTCTACTAGTCAAATATCGATTGAATCGAGCGGTATGAATTGCAGTCATTCCACCAAGGCCCATGGATACGCTAGGATATTCCCAGAAATTGGGCATCAAGCGAGGATGAGGGTAGGAAGAGAGCCCGTTTCCGTCGCATTCGATTCTGAAATTATCGATGTTTTCTCTAGTTAAGCGCCCTTCAAGCCAAGCTCTAGCATAGACGCCGGGACTTGCGTGGCCCTGCCAATATACGTGGTCGCCCCACCCATCAAGGTCCTTACCTCGATAGTAGTGGTTTTGACCAACTTCCCATAAGTGAGAGTTAGATGCAAATGTGGAGATGTGTCCTCCTATGCCGTCGTTGGTTTGGTTAGCCCTAGTTACCATCATCATTGCATTCCAAGTAATGATTCCATGAAGGCGGGCTTCCATTTCTAGGTCGCCGGGATATCTTGGTTGGCTCGAAGGATGAATAGTGTTGAGATAAGGAGTGTTGACGACATCCATGTCAACGCCTTCTTCACGAGCTGCTGCAATCGTTTGCAATAGCAGCCTGTGGGCTCTTTCTGGACCAAGTGCATCGCTAACCGCCCTGATGGCTTCTTGCCATTCCAGAGTCTGTTCAGGATCTGGATCGGGTAAAGTATCGCGGAAGTCGTCACCACCCATGGATATCTCTCCGGTTTGAATGGGACCATAGTCTCCATTTCAAGCAATCGCTTTACGCAGTCATTACACAATTGTACCAATTTTGTAAAATTGAGGCACATTCTTCCTCGCTTTTAGAGGTCACAACGTTGTTCGGAATCCCGCCACTCATGGCAGCATCTGCGATAGTTATTGAGCCCTTAATTGGGATAATTTCAATTGTTTTTGTATGGTCTTTATACAATCCAACTTCAAACTTTACCCATGGGTCCGAGTCGCCAACTAATAGCCCAAACATGTCTGTGAATAAAAGACTAGAAAGGTCTTCTGCGCTGTGAAATGAGCAAAGTCCAGATAACGTTTCAAGAAGCGCTTCTGATTGAGGTTCTAATTCTGGTTTGGATTCAATAAAGCCAGATTTGCTCATTGTTAAAAGGGGCATTTCGTCCATAATATCGTACATCCGGATTTCATTTGTTAACTTTATTCAAGTTGGAAATAATTCTATGGAAGTGGTGAACTCCTTGCTCTCTAGTTGGAGAATATCTCCCCCTATCATAGACCTTAGAATACATTCCTTTTTGCACCATTTCGATAATTTCTTGGTCTTGAATCTCGACTGTGTCCAATATTGAGCCAGCGCCCTGTTCGGCCAATTCAGAATCTCCCACATATCCTTTATACAGAATCCTACACTTATTTGTTGAGACAGGAACTACGAGGTTTAGCGACATTCCCCACGGATAAAAATTGAACATCATATTGGGAAATAGCCACAGATAATACGCAGCGATATCTTGCCCTTCATCTGGATGGCCAGGCGGCAAATCGAATTTCAAATCCCCCTCTACTGCTTTACCAATTTGAATTACGCCACCATCAAATGTTTCAGTAATATATCCTGAATAGTCCAAAGCCTGATTTAATTCCGGGTGGACAAATGGTATGTGAAACCCTTCTAGATAATTATCAACATAAAGCATCCAGTTTGCTGAAACTTGGTGGTCACGGTCTCGTGTTGGGTCGTGTTTTAGGGATTGAATATTCAAGAAGTCAAGTCGCGGTTTTAGAGCACCCCAGGGCAGAGGTTCACAGTCTGATTGTGATGTGAAATACATCCCAAGATATTCTTCGATAGGGAATTGTGGAAGGTCATCTTTTTTGCTGGGAAAATTGGTAGCTTGCTCAAATTCGGGCATGTTTCTAAAATTACCTTTCAGATCGAAAGTTCGACCGTGATAAGCGCATTGCAGAGTTTTCTTATCACACTCAGAAATTGCCAAACGCATGCCGCGATGAGTACATACATTCGACATGCACCTTACTTCATCGGTTTTTGTTAAAACCATAGATTCGCCAGTTATGTCTTCTATGTGATTGAGTGGCTGAATTGTAACAGATTCTAATTCGGATTTATGAGCGGCAAATTGCCAACCTGAAAAGACTGATTTAAGTTCCTCGAACTCTCCCTGCCCTGTGTAAAAAACCGAAGGAAGGGTTCTGGCAACACGGATGTCGGGGTCGATTAACTCCTCCGACATAATGCCATTAAGGGGCTTGGATTCTTGAGGATTCGGATTGTTAGTAATTCGCATAATTGAAGTGGGGCAGCCAGTAGCAAAGTGCATGGAGGGGCGTTTTTGGTTTTCAAATTCCTATGCAGAAGCCGCAGGCCGCTTCATGATAGCATGTGACGATCTTCGAGACGCTGGCCATAAGGTAACTAGCGAGAGAATGGAAATTGGCATGACCGGTCCCGCCGGTGAACCTCTTTGCATCGATGTCGCCATCATAGGCTCCCTTAAGTCGGGTAAAGTGATTCTATCGAGTAGTGGAGTTCACGGGGTTGAGGGTTATCCAGGTAGTGCTATTCAACTTGCAATAATGGATGATTTGACTAAAATAGAGCCGTTCAAAAATTATGCAATTATCTTTGTTCATGTAATCAACCCCTATGGAATGGCTTGGTGGAGAAGATTCAATGAAAACAATGTGGACTTGAATCGTAATTTCTTAAAAAAGGGGCAAGAGTATTCCGGAGTTCCAGACGGATACCACCACATCAGAGAATTCCTAAATCCTGAATCTCCTCCTCAAAAGAAGGAACGGTGGTACAAATTAAGGTCGCTCGTACTAATTATGAAGCACGGCTTCAATAACCTAAAACAATGGGCTGCTGAAGGACAATATGAAGATCCTAAGGCAATTCAATTTGGTGGTAAAGAACTTCAAGTCGGCCCAAAAATTCTACTTGATTGGTTGGATGAAAAACTCGAAGGCATCAGTAATATTTGGGCGATCGACTTGCATACTGGATTAGGCCCAAGTGGGCACGATACCTTGCTGATATCTGCTGGAACGAGTGATGAAAAGTTAGACTATCTTCAGAAATTATTCCCTGGCCATGTAGAAAGCCTCGACCCAAACGCTGGTGTGGGGTACGAAATCTTGGGCGATTTGCATCAAGGGTTAGAGGATAGGTACGATAGTATTGAATGGACTTCCGTCACACAAGAATTTGGAACTTTCAAGCCGACAGAAGTTCTCAAAGCTAGCAGGGCCGAAAACCGCTGGACACAATGGGGGCAATATGTTGACCAAGTCGATGCTAGGAGGCATTGGAGTCGGGAAAATATGCTTAGAGCCTTCAATCCTAAAGATGAGATTTGGCAAGCGAAGATAACTTCGCGGGGTCGTGCTGTTTTCAATAAAGCACGAGAAGATCTGCTAGGTTAACGCTTCATCCCACATGGAGATTTACGCATTCACCTACATCACTCATCAGTACCTGCAAGTAAAGAGTGACTTTCCAGTTAATAGATTGGAGCAATTGCATACTTATTTACAAAGTTTTTTTGGTAAGACTGAACATCAAAGCAAAGACAAGTAGCGCTCCAGATAATGTCAAACCACCCATACAAATTGCTCCAGCGGCTAAACCGGAGCCGTATTCTCCGGCTTCAGAACCATCATTACTGAAAGCTACAATCAGAGCCACGATAATAGTAAGAACGAGTATTGCGAATGAATAGCCATATATCTGGCTCAATCCAAAGGCCGGTTTAATTTCAAATTGGTATTTACATTTAGGACACGTCAACATTCCAGAGTATCCAGGGGGATACCTTAGTCCTGAACGGCAGGAACGGCAATAAGTTTCTATTTTTTCAACAGGCTTTCCGACAATGGTTTGTGTAGGAATCTGTTTGATTGATGTTGAAGTTATTTCTTCATCATCAAGAACTAGAAATTCTTCTTCCGGGGTGCTTAGGCGCAAAATAAGTTCTGATTTATTTCCAGATACTGCGAGTCCTTGCTCTCTAAGGAGTTTTTTCAATTCTATAACGGTTAAAGAATCGAGGTCATTCATAACATTAGTATATTGACGCTCAGCATAAAGTTTGAGGCGGCATAATATCAGAATGCGATGATGATTGTATATCGCATGGGAAATTATGATTTTTTATTGAATCGAGGGAAAAGGGCAGGAGTATTATCTCTGTATTTTTGATATTCAGGATCATCTCCCCACTTTTCCAAAGCCCGTTTATCGAGTATGGGGATTCCACTGACTTTAGTTAAGAGAAGATAAATGAATACAGGCGAAATCCAAGCAAATCTTTCTAGACCTGTAAAGCAAGATATTCCAAAGAAGCCGATTCCTGTCCATAGAAGAATTTCTCCTAGGTAGTTGGGATGCCTGGAATAAGACCACAAGCCACTATCTATCCATTTACCCTGATTATTTGGCTCTGCATTGAAAACTGTTTTTTGATTATCTGCTATTGATTCAATACCAAATCCAATTATCCATATTGACAATCCTATACCATCCCAAATCCCTAATTCAGGTGCTGAACCTGCTTGACTATTGATTACAATGACTACTATCATTGTTAGGAAAACCCATAATGCTTGAAGAGTCCATGGTACAAGAAATCGAATAGGTGATGTTTTGAGTTCGTCGAAGCGTCCATCTTTTCCAGTTCGATGAATACGGAAATAAAGAAAACTTGACAGGCGCAATGACCAGATTACAACAAGTAAACTGACGATTAATTCTCGCAAACTTGGAGGCTCCGACTGTGATCCTGCCCAAAGACTGAATCCCACTACTATGAGATAGGTTAAGCCGCCTGTTAAATCGTAGTAGCGTTCAGTTTTGCTGATAGATGCAGGTATCCATGCTGCCCATTGTATACCTATACACAACACTGCGCAATATAGCACAGCAGAGTATCCATTGAAAATGACCGAATCATTTCCAACAGCACTAACCATCAAAAAAATAATGGTAAAAGTGGTAGCTACAACGAAAGTTGTTAATCGCAAATCTTTACGAGTAGAATCCATCGCTATCATCTATTCTAGCATCATCATATTGTTAGTTATTCTGCATTCACATCTAAGCAGTGGGTAGCCTATCGAAGGACGCACTGAAAGCCCTTTCAACATCAATCGCATTCGTATGGGTATTCGGATATGCCCAAGCAAATTACCCAATCCGATTTTAAAGTTCATTTCTCTTCGGGATTACACCATGTAGGATAAATCAGCTTTCTCTCTTCAATATGACCGGGTTCCGAACCAAGTATTGAATCTGAATAACCAAAACAAGATGATTCATTTACAACATTTGTTTGACTTTGGTTCTCGTATTCATAAAGTGCGATTAACAGGAGAGAATCTCCTTCCGAATCATAAACGATATCATATCTGAAAATAACATCAAACGTTTCTTCATCAAACTGATATGTTAGAGTGAGGTTGTCACCATCGACTTTCCAATTTTTGACAGATCCAGTTGATTCGCTAACTGTTCCATCTGGATAAAATGTTACGGTATCCTCAATATTATACCATGTTCCTTCGACTGCTCTATTGTTCTCAGAATAAACTGAGTCGTCGGCAAGGATAGATGACAAAACACCAGCCAGTACCACAGTAATTGCTACTATTGCTATTACAATTACCGTAGCAAGAGATAGTTTTGTAAAAATACCGGATTTCTTACTGTTCGATTGAATTATTATCATTTCATGATTCTGCATAAATGGAGTTTGTTCGACAGATGATTCTTCAGAAATTGGATCAGTCTCTTCGACGGTTGTATGTGGTCTTACGCCTCGATTTGCCACCCACATTTTGCCATCCCAAATCCAACAACCATCTCCGCTGACTTTTCCTAATTCGACTGAAAGCCATTTTTCACCATCCCATTGATGGTAGCCCTCGGGGCTTATGGTGCCGATATCCATAGAAGGAGCCTGATTCACGGCCTCTTCGCTTTGGCCTGGGAATTTGGGGATTTGAACTGAATCAGGTCGAACATCTGTTCCTTGCTCTTGATTATTCTGAGAGGTTTGCTTTTTTGTTGTCTTTCTTGGCAGCCAGTCGGAACCATCCCATGCCCACTGGCCGTCATTGCTTACTTTGGCAAAATCGGCTGTTTTTCGACCATCCCAACTTAGGAGGTCATCAGGGCCCGAATCGTTGCTGTCCACATTTACCGGCAGACTTTAGTTGATATTATTCCTTCTGCGACATTCTTTGTATCTTGAGTTGCGGTCGCTTTGTGTATGTCGGGTTCTGCACAAGACCCTCGTTCACAACCCTAGAGTCGATAATAACCCTTGGAAAACCCTTCCGAACGACGGTGTTTGGAGGGGTACCCTTTGCTCACTCATCTAATCAGTGGGGTCCCCTTTGCATCGGTTCCATTTGAAAAATCATTGAGCCCAGTTGTCCATGCCTTTCTTCACAACTAAGGTTCGAGCGATGAGATCTTGGTTTGTTTGCTTGTGATCTGTCCAAAGTTGTGCTAAATATCCGAATCCAAACGTAATTATTATCAGAAAAATCAAAGCATGTCGTTTGAGTGCTTTCTTCTTTGAGATTCTGTTTCCGTCATAGTCTGTAACAACCAACCCGAAGAGGCGTTTTCCTGGTGTTGCTTGCCATGATGAGGCATTGAAGAGAACAGGGTAAACCAAACCAACAATTAGGAACAATACACCGGAAGAAATCCCAACGAGACTCAAGAGTATACCTGGGACACTAATCAGCAACAAATCGATCAAAAGAGCACAGGTTCGTGGTATAAATCCTGCAAAACGCCCTCTCTCTTCTCGAGAACCTCCAACTCCCTTGTACACCATTTTATTTGGATATCCGAATTCATTAACGCCAAATTGCGTTCTTTTCTTTTCTTCATTTGATTGAGTGTTGAGTTCCTCCCAATCGATTTCAATATTTCCTTCTGTATAATCGACGATACAATGTTGAACGAAACCTGAAAAATTAGGCATCTCTTTGGTGACTTCATTGAGTTTTTCGTCAATAGAAATTGTTTTCTTTTTTTTGCTTTCACCATCATCATTGCCGTTCTTTGATTGAGTGTTGATTTGCTCCCAATCAATTTCGATATTTCCTTCTGTATAAGTCACGATACAATGTTGAACGAAACCAGAAAAGTTCGGCATTTCTTTGGCTATACCATTCAGTCTTGCATCAATAGAAATCGTCTTGTTCACTTTATTGCTCATGATTGGCCCATTAGCGAGTGATAATTAAGCGTGGTTGCGTATGTATGGAGGTATGTATTGTAATTCTATCATATTATCGAGTTTGGGTAAGCAAAGGGTGTATCCTAAACCCCACTGCATTTCTTATGCAATACGATGGGCTTTCAGTGGGTCAATGCTAACGCTACCCTTTGCTTGGAATTATCTATGGTGCAGAGGGCAGGATTTGAACCTGCGAACCATTACGGACTGGGACCTCATCCCAGCGCCTTTGACCAAGCTGGGCGACCCCTGCAGCACTTTGCCGACCTTGAGCGTATATATCAAAAGGTGAGATGATACTAATTGGGCTTGATTAGCCTAATAGAAAATTGAACAACATGTAAGTGAGCCATCTGCGGCTCTGATTTGACTCATGTCGATAACGATGCATTCGAATCCTCGGTTTTCTAATTCCGACTTTACCGTCGGATATCCTTCTGCCAAAATCACTTTGTTACCAGGAAGTCCGATTGTGTTACAACCGTAAACTTCCTCTTGGGGCAACATAATTATCTCGCATCCATCCGGCATAACTCCGAAGGAGTCTGGAGACAAATATCCCTCTGGAACTAAAATTATCTGATCGGAAGGAGTTGAGCATATACTAGTCAAATGAAGAGCTTGAGAGGGTATATCAATCACTCTTAACTCGTGACCTAAATGATCTAGTAGGTCTTTCAATTCTGCAATACCTGCATCATTTGTCCTAGTTGAGCGCCCTACGAAAAATAGATTGCCTAATCGTAAAATATCTCCGCCATCCATCATTGCAGGAGGCTGCATTTTGCATATCTGGTGGCCTTTTAATTGGCCAAGAAGGAAATCAGCAATTGGAGGTTGCTCTCCCCTTCGGGACTCGTGGCCAGGAACTGGAAGTAGGACGTGCCCGTCAATCACAACGGCTTGGTCTTCAACGAAAACGCAGTCTGGATGATTCTGGTCTGCATCTAGGGTTGTAACGTCGACCCCGTTAGAAGAAAGGGCTGCTGAATAGGCTTTGTGTTGGGCTTTAGCGGCAGTAATGTCGGTCGGTCCGCTACCGAAATAACCAGCTATTGCATTGATGTAAGATTCTGAAATAGAACGGACAATTGCTCGCGATTTTTGGTCGAGGCGAACAGTTGCCATCAGTTAATCCGGCCGTTGGTCCATGTATAACGGTTATCCTATATCCGGAAAGTGCATTCCGCACACCGGTAATGAACTTGGAACCATATGATTCAACAACACGATGTTAGTCGGCAAAGCATGGATGCCGCACGCGCTTTACTAATGGTCACGGTAATGTGCCTTGCTTCTTTATCGGGTTGCTTTGGAGAAGATGGGGTTTCTGGCACGCCTACTGCTGACGACCTTGTGGTCTCTCCAGGAAACCTCCCGGGTGGAGAATGGACTACTATTGAACTATCTGCCGACAATGACATGAGTGTATTTATTCCTTACTTTATTCAGGACCCAGGTTCTTTGAGAGCACAGAATGGAACTGTTCTAGACATAAAAGAAGGTGAATCCGTTAATGTCAAAATTCTATTCCCTCCTAGAAATTCAGATATCATGCTCCTAGTTGGAGATTATGGCAGGGAAAATTGGCCTATTCGTTCAGCAGATGAGTCATGGATGGATTGGAAAGAAGACGGTTCTCGTGGCTCTTCAATAATGGTTAGTCCGAATGAAGACGATGGTGGAGAGTGGCCATGGGTCATCCCTAGTTCATCGACAGGCGGGGATGTTGAAACCAAGCAATTGGTAACTGTTAGAGACCAAAGAGCAGACCTGACCGAAGAGAATGGCGTTGGAGCAAGTGCAGGGTGGCTAAATGGTAGAGATGTGTATGAATGGGTTGATTTCATCACCGATGAAACCCCTGATCCTCTCGACCCCGCTGATGGCGCTGTTGGGTTCCTAGACCGATGGATTGGAAATGGAAACCCTGCCTATGAGGATGCCATTACGTACTTCGAAGGAGTGATGGGGGGCTATGGCTTAGATGTTCAAACCCACCGATTCCAATCAGGTACATTGTGGGCTGTAAATATTTGCGGATATAAGGCAGGGACTGTATATCCTGACGAATGGTTAGTATTCGGCGCTCACTTCGATATAGCTCCTTATGCTAGTCCAATCGGTCTGATTCCAGGAACTGATGAACAGGGATATGGTACTAGAACTGGCGCATATGACAATACTGCAGGAACATCAATGGTCCTCACAACCGCTAGCGTTCTTGCTGATTTTGATGCCCGCAGAACAATGGTGTTCTGTCTTTGGTCTTCTGAGGAAGAAGGCTTGTGGGGCTCGAGTGCGTTTGCAGGAGATCTTCCCCCCGGTGTAACTATCAGCAACTATCTGAACCTAGATATGGCAGGAATAAACTATCCTGGTGATTTTGCATTATCGGTTTATCTTGGCCCTGACGGCACTGGTGATGTAATCGACCAACCCGGTATGTATCATTTGGCAGAATGGATTGGAGCTGATGCTTTTGACCTTGCTTATCAAATTGAGCGGGGGCGGGAAGAATGGGTTGCTGGCGGTGAAAATCCTTTGTGGCAAAATAACTACCAAGACACCGTTGCTATCTATGAATCTCCTACAGCAAGAAGCGACCATCAGCCATTCCAGGATATTGGTGTGGCCACTCTTGGTTGGAACGGGGTTGTAGATGGCTATCCCTGTTATCACAAAACTTGTGATAAATTATCCACAATGGAAGAATATATGGTAACGGACAGTGCAACTGGTGAAGCAAACCTTGTTCACTCCTGGGACATTGTTACTTGGTGGGCGGTCTATGCATTCTTACATATGGACCAAACGCCTGTTCCAAATGAGCTGTGAGATGGATTTCCTGGCTTGATTGCCGGGTAAATATTTATTCATAATCCACTAATACTCCCGTTATGGTGGAAATTCTATGCCCTCACTGTGAAGAAGAAATCGTCCTAGATGACGATGCTTTTGGAGAATTTGAATGCCCAAATTGTGAAAATGGATTCGAGTGGGGTGAAGAGCCCAAAGTAAAGGCCAAGGCAAAGTCTGATTCTGAGCCTATGAGTGGAATTGTTGCATTATCTCATGCGTTGCATGGCGCTGGTGCTTTGATGTTGATAATCGGGCTATTCGTAAGCTGGATTACGATTGGAGGGTTTTTAGAAATCACTCCTTTCGGAATGAGAGTCTGCACTCTTCGGATACGGAGAGAGTGTTGGTTGGTTACTCATTTTGGTGAAGGTGAGGGTTCAATTCTTGCTATCACTGGATTCTTTTCATGATTTTGACAATTGTTGCTGTAATTTCTCAAATCATCCATGTGGCGTTTAGGGTGATGCTTCACATGGCAGATTCAGGTAGTCTCGAAATAAGTATGGAAATGGCTTATCGCGCTTATCATTATCGTTGGCATACATCGCTAATTCCACTAGTTTGTGCTGTGCTTGGATACGTCCTCATAATGATTGGAATTCTACTTTATCTGGCAGCAGAAGGTGGTTTTCCGTGGCCGAATTTCTTTACAATCGCCTTATTGGGATTTTAGGTGGTCAATTCTACATGATTAATCAAGAATTGATGAATGAATAATCATCCTTCGATTACAGGGGTTGTGTCCTCTTCTTCAGAACGAACCATCTTGGCCCAGAGATACTTTGTCCTCTTTGGCCGGCATACTCCTTTCGAGCAACGTCTTTTCCTGAGCAATTCGTGTACTAGCGGCGCTGTCATTACCATTATTCTCAGATAATAATTAGACTTAGAAGATTATGAAACCTTCGTTCTCCTGTTCTCAACAAATAATCGCAGCATTGAGAAGGGGTCGCGTGCACGGAGGGGTATGCAGCGACTCACTAACGGCTGGAATTCCTCGTCCTGTTGTTCTGTCTTGCACCACTCGGTGGATGCTTTGGAGAAGATGATGATAATTCGTTAAAATCGGATGACGTAACCGTCACCCCTAGGTATTAGAGGGGTGGAACTTTCAGGGACTAACAATAGCTGCAGATTCAGACTATGTCTGCTTTCGTGCCGTATCTTATCATGAATCCAGAAAATGGGTTTGTTCAGAACTCCACTGTTGTAGACTCAGAGGCGGGGGAATCCGTACTTCTAACAATATCTAGCACCGCCACGAACCGACACTGCAGTGATACTGATTGGCGATATTGGTCGGAGAAGACTGGCCTATTACGAGACTTAGATGAATCTTGGAGAACTTGGTACGCTCGCGATGGAAACGAGAGGGATGACAATCAAGGAATTGTTAGAGCCCCGGGTGATACTATTGACACTGTTGAGCCTAGCACTAGTAACGGAGGCCCTGTGATAGCAGTTACAATTCCTATTGAACGCCCTATGGCTGCTGCTTACGCAGATGCAGATGGGGGCAGGCATTCTACTGGTGTTGTAAATGGAAGAACAACATATGATTATTTGTCGATGCTATCTGATGAATCATCAGATCCTACTGATGCAGCAGACGGGGCCATAGGTTATCTCGATAGGTGGGCTGGACAAGGTAATGCTGCTTACGAAGATGCTGCACAATACTTGATACAGACGCTAGATAGTTTCGGGTTAGAGGTTATCACGCAGCGATTCGTCTACGATTCGCTTGAGACCGGGGCTCAAAATCCAGAAGCGTACAATGTATGCGGATATCGGTTTGGTGAAGTAGACCCTGACAAATGGATGGTTTTCGGAGCTCACTTTGACATTGCGCCTCCGGTTAATGCGGTTTTACTTGACCCGCATATTTTTGGAAGAACGTATGGAACTAGAGTGGGGGCATATGAC